>CAZEGE010000035.1:0-29240 GCA_964511765.1 uncultured Anaerolinea sp. | reverse complement strand
GAAAATGGGTTGTCAAAGGATCGCTTCGCGTAGCGGATGAGCGGATGGGAACGGATTCGTGCGCGCCGTGGTTAACCGCTGTTTCGCGGAGAGACTTGCGGCATGTCTTATGTTTACTGACTTTCCAGCCAAGTGACAAATTCTCTTGCAGTGATGATGGGAATTTCTCTGAACGATTTTAATTCCAGCAAATGATTGTCCCCACTGACTATAAGATTAACTTTTCCTGCAATAGCCGCTTCAAGAAATTTATTGTCTGTTGGATCGGCAAGGATGGCGTTGACTGTTTCCAAAGGGATTACAAATTCTGCTCTGTCGAGAAGAAGCGCGGAAAAATCATCCAATTCTGCTCGTTTGATCTTGAATTTGGGTCGTTTCAAGACCGCATGGTATTCATTGGCAATGGAGTCACTAACGGTTAATGTGAATGTCCCCGATTTCCGTGCAACGATGATTGTTTCCAGCGCGCCTCCAAGATAGCCAGAAACAATAATGTTCGTGTCTATGACAACGCGCATTACTTCCCCTCACGCACCGCGCGGATTTCGGCGTCAATATCTTCTTGTGTGATATTCATTTCCTTCGCGCGAGCGCGCACACGCTTCCATGATTCATCAAAGCGTTTTTCGATCTCGTCGCTGTCTGCCAAACCAAGTTTGACGAAGCGAACGTACTTCAACACATCGGTAAGACGAGATTCTGGCAAAGTTGAAATTTCAAGCATGATGGTTTGTTCTAAATTGGTCATGGCGCACCTCTTGCGATAATTATACTCTCCGAAATCAAGGACATGTCCGCTCGAAAATGGTGGTTTCGACACCTGCACTGCACCACACCTGCCCTGGCGGGCTGTGCCAGGGAACGCAGTTCGATGCAAGTGTACGGCGGCGGAGGCGAGATGTCTTGCAAAGATGGGACAAGTCCCGCCGCCTTGTTTCGACAGGCTCAACACAAGCCTCAACCACCGATGCACACGCGAAATAAAGGGGATTCTTTTATGCTATTCAGGAGGAATAATTTTTGATAGTTCTTCAATTAAGGGCGGAAGTTTGTTTTGCGCCGTATCCCACACCTGGTTGATATCCACTACATCGTATTCACGAATAACCAGATTTCTCATGCTGGTCATCTCACATCATGGAATTTGCGGATATTTGTCACGTGTCTCTTGCGAAACTCGCCGTGCGGCCTTGCCAACGATTTCAATTCGGCGGACAACTGCGTCCTGACATTGAGTGTCTTCGTAAAATTCATCCCATGATTTATCAAAGACATAATCCAGAGCAATCTTTGCTGACTCAAGAATATCCACTAAATAGGTATCATCGCGCGACATGGATCACCTGCGCCGATTCAAGTATGGCTTTTCGTCTTAGGTAATTACGGCTGGTCTCAACACCCCGTTTGCTAAGCAAATCCACATCGCGGCCAAAAATTTGTTTCAGCTCATCCTGCATGTGAACCATGTCGAACAGCGACACTTTAGACTCAGGAGAGAAGGAGACCATCACATCCACATCACTATCGGGACGAAAATCAGAACTTAAAGCCGAACCAAAAATAGCAAACTCTGATACGTTCCAACGTTTGCAAAATTCAGCAATTTTCGATTTCCGAATTTTGATTTTCGCCTTATCCATGCTTTGATTATAGCAAATTCTGTTGCTCTCCATGAAAGGGACTTCTTTTGGGCATATCAATTCTTCAGCGTTATATACTTCTTTCTCGGATTGACCCCCACCATTCCTTCAAAAAACCCCTTGATCGCTTTGATATCCGCATCCATATTTTCGGTGGGATGAAATACCTGTCCCACACGCACGGTCTTCTGCCGGCCATCCACAATGGCCATCACGATGGGAATTCCCGCATTTTTGGCAATGTGATAAAAACCCATTTTCCATTCACTGACATAATGACGCGTGCCTTCGGGGGTGATGGTCAAAATAAATTTGTCTGATTTTCTGCAGGCTTCCACCATTTGCTCCACCAATCCCTGTGATTTGGAACGGTCCACGGGAACGCCGCCGCACCAGTAGAAAAACCAGCCGATGGGGCTGCGGAATAACTCTGCCTTGCCCATAAACCTGACATTGGCCCGCAAGTGAAAGACCACGCCCAGGAACAGGATAAAGTCCCAATTCGAAGTGTGCGGCGCACCGATCAGGATAAATTTTGGCAGGTCGGGCAATTCTCCATCCACGCGCCAACCGGCCATGCGCAGGATCCAGTTTGAAATAAAGCGCAGAAACACACTAAAAAAGGGGGTGTTGAAAATAGTAGTTTTCAATTTATTATCCTCAATTATACAACCCTGAAATTTCATTTGTGTCACTATATACCACAAATTTGTGGTTAAATATCTGCATGGCTTTGAAATCATCCATCCGCGCTATTATCCATCAAACTGAAAAACAGATACAAAGTGTCCGCTTTGCGTCTGTTCCCAGGCCGCAAAATGACTGGCCGATTCTGCTGGGCATATCCTTCCCCAAAAGCGGCACGCACCTGCTGGACCAGATTTTATTGGGTTTTTCAAATATTGCGCCGTTCTCAAAACGACTGCATTCATTTTATGCCGAATACGAAGGGGAAAGCGGACGCAAGCGCGGTCCCGAACAGGCCCTCACCTGGCTCGATGCGCTTCGTCCGCGCGATGTGGCGTCGGCGCATCTCTTTGCGCGCCCTGATGCGATCAAACGAGTGTGCTCGCCCGCCTTCGTCCCTTATTTTATTTTTCGCGACCCGCGCGATGTGGTCGTCTCGCATGTTTTTTATGTCACCGATATGGAAGCTCGTCATGTCCATCACGATTATTATCAAGCGCTTCCCGATTTCAATGCGCGGCTCAAGGTTAGTATTCTCGGACGCCCCGATTGGGATGCGGAATTTCCAGATATCGCAGGACGCTTCGCCCCGTATCTGGATTGGCTCAGTCAACCCGAAGTGCTGGCGATTCATTTCGAGGATTTGATTCATGACCGCCTCGCCGCCTTGACTCGCATCATGGACCACCTCCTCATCCGCGCCCCGCTTCCCGCGAACCGACAGCTGATTCTGGATGCCCTCGAAACCTCCATCAACCCGAAAAAGTCCCCGACCTTCCGCTCAGGCAAAACGGGCGAATGGAAGGCACATTTCACAGAGGGGCACAAAATAATATTCAAAGAGGTGGCAGGTGATTTGTTGATTAAACTTGGGTATGAAAAAAATAATGATTGGTAACGCCCAGGCGTTGACGTAATAAATTATGAATTGTTCAATTATCATCCGCGCTTATAACGAAGACAAACACATCGGCCGTCTGTTCGAGGGGATTAAACAACAGACCGTCAAAGATGTGGACGTGATCCTGGTAGACTCAGGTTCAACCGACTCGACTGTGGCCGTTGCCGAATCGTATGGCGCACGTGTTGTGCATATCCCGTCAGCGGAGTTTACGTTTGGGAGGTCGCTCAACTACGGGATTAAAGAGGCGAAGCGCGAGTTCGTGGTCATTGTCAGTGCGCATGTCTATCCCGTCTATCCCGATTGGCTCGAGACGTTGCTCCGTCCATTTCAAGATGACAAGGTTGCATTAACCTACGGTAAACAGCGCGGGCCTGATTTTGCTAAATTTTCCGAACAGCAGATTTTTCACCAGTGGTATCCCGATGTAAGCCGGCCGAAACAATCCACCGCGTTTTGTAATAACGCCAATGCCGCCATTCGAAAAAGCTTGTGGGAGAAAAATAATTACGATGAAGCGTTGACAGGCCTGGAGGATTTGGCCTGGGCCAAGTGGGTCAAAGAGCAGGGACATGCCATCGCGTATGTGGCCGAAGCTGAGATCATCCATGTCCACAATGAGACGCCGCAGGGAGTGTTCAACCGCTATCGCCGCGAAGCCATGGCTTTCAAACACATTCATCCCGAGTCGAATTTCAATGTGTATGATTTCGTACGCCTGACCGCAACCAACATCATAAGCGATCTCTGGCATGCCGCGCGCGAGCGTGTGCTGTTGAAAAATATTGTTTCCATCTTCTGGTTCCGCTTTATGCAATTCCACGGCACGCGCATGGGACATCGCGAGACCAGCCTGGTCACCCCGCAATTGCGTGAGACATTCTATTATGCGAGGGAAAGAAGGAAGAAAGATGATAAGAAGAGAGATGTGGAACCGATTCGGTATTAGTGATGAAGATGTACTTTTAATAAGAAGAAGATATGGGAATACAAAAACAAGAAACCTTTTTAAACTTGAATTACTTAAAAAAGCGACCTTCAAGATGTTTTACACGTGCAAATGACTTTGAAGTTGTAAGATAAAATAGGGATATGAAACTCGCCGCCCTCGTTCCAATGCGCCACCATAGTCAGCGTGTGCCTGGCAAGAATTATCGCCCGCTCGTGGGCAAACCCCTTTTTCATCACATCGTCGAGACGCTGCTCGCCGTGCCGGAAATTGACACGGTGATGGTGGATACTGACTCTGAACCTGTGATGGACGGAGTGCGACGCTTCTTTCCCAGCGTAAAGTTGATTCAACGCCCCAGGCACCTCCGTGCCGACGACGTTCCCATGAACGATATTCTCCTGCACGATACGGCGCAAGTGGATGCGGACTTTTATTTGCAGACCCACGCAACCAATCCATTGTTGAAGGCGGGGACGATTTCACAAGGCATCAGAACATTCTTTGCGGAATATCCCAAATATGATTCCCTCTTTTCTGTCACGCGGTTGCAAACGCGACTATATTTCGAGGATGGACGTGCCATCAATCACGACCCCGCTGTTTTAATTCAAACACAGGATTTGCCCCCTGTTTATGAGGAGAATTCCTGTCTTTATCTTTTCACACGCGAGAATTTGGCCAAAAAACATCACCGCATTGGCGATAAACCTCTCCTGTTCGAGATCGACGCAGACGAAGCGTGGGATATTGACGAAGAATTGGATTTTGAAATTACAGACTTTTTGATGCGAAGAAGGCAATAGAAAATGCAGAAAAAGAAATTTTTTTCTGGCACACTCTGGCAGGGTGTGCTGGTTATATTTATAATTGCCGCGATTGCCTACCTGCCTCTGGTCAAAGGTTTGGGATATCTAAACGATGACTGGTATGTCATGTACGACATGCAGGTCAAGGATGTGAATTTCCTGCATGAGATTTTCAGCATAGACCGCCCCGGGCGTGCTTTGGCGATGATCCCCCTGTTTTCCATGTTTGGGTTTAATCCGCTGCCGTATCATCTGAGTGCATTCCTGTTCCGCTTTTTGGGCGGCGTGTGTCTGTTTTGGACGCTTCGCATGATTTGGCAGAAGCGCGATTTTTTTGCTTTTACTACCGCACTGTTGTTTACCATTTATCCAGGCTTTCTTTCGCAACCCAATGCCATTGATTACCAATCACATATCCTGGGTTTATTCCTTGCCACGCTCTCCGTGGCGTTGACGGTTAAGTCTGTTTTGACCATTGAAAGAGCGCCGCGTATCCTGCTTGGGGCAGGTTCCATCCTTGCAGGCTGGGGATACTTGAGCCAGATGGAATATTTCATCGGCATCGAGGTGTTTCGCTTTGTATGCGTTTTTCTATTGATGTGGCGGATGCAGGGAGAAACCATCCGTCAAAAGACGACCAAATCCATGATTGCCAGCTTGCCGTTCCTGTTAATCGCGGGCGGATTCCTCGTGTGGCGTTTGTTCTTCTTTGAATCTGCACGCAAGGCGACGGATATAGGTTTGCAGGTTACGCAATTCCTGTCATCGCCTGTCACGGCCTTCTGGTGGCTGAATTATTTGATTCAGGATTTCTTCACGGTGACGTTGGTTGCATGGAATCTTCCGCTGTACCAACTGGCCTTCCCCATGCGTTTGAAGGATATGGCGTCTGCGTTTGGGCTGGCGTCTCTGGCGGTGGCGGCAGTGCTCTTTGGAATCCGCTGGATGGGAGGAAAGGAATCAGAAACGGGAACAGATATCGGTGCGGGAATGAGGCGTGAGGTCTTATGGGTAAGTCTGCTTGGTGTGGTGGGCGGCCTGATTCCCGTGATCCTTGCCAACCGTCATGTCACCCTGCCTGATTATTCACGTTATTCGTTGATAGCATCTATTGGAGCAGTCATGCTGCTGGCGTTGGTGATTGCAGGCATTGCGCGGCGTGATGTGCAAATTGCAGTGGTCGGGGTGTTGGTGTCCATCGCGGTGATGACGCATTATGGCAACGCGATCCGCTATGTGTATGAGACCGAGGCGACGCGCAATTTTTGGTGGCAGGCGGCGTGGCGCGCACCGAAGATTGAAGAAGGCGTGACGTTGATCGCATCGTATCCGGGTAGTCCGTTGACCGAGGACTATTTTGTGTGGGGACCTGCGAATTTTATTTATTATCCCGAAAAGCAGAGCAGCAGCCCCGTGCTTGTGAAACTTCCTGCTGCTGTTTTAACGGGGGATGTGATTAACCAAATCGCCACAATCGGTGGTGTGGAGACTCAATTCAGGCGCGGGAATTATCTAGAGCGAGATTTTGACAACGTGCTGGTAATGATTCAATCCAACCCGAATGGATGCGTGCGTTTCATCAATGGCCATGCGCCTGAATTGTCTTCTTCGGATGCAGATCGTTTGGTATTGATCGCACCGTATTCCCAATTAGAGGCAGTGGTTGCGGAGGGTGGGCTGCCGATTCCGCCTGTGCAGGTTTTTGGGGATGAGCCTGAGCGGGGCTGGTGCTATTATTACCAAAAAGCCGACCTTGCGCGTCAACGCGGTGACTGGCAGAAAATTCCCAGCCTATTGAAGGAAGCTTTGGATAAGGGATATTATCCTGAAGATGTTTTGGAGTGGATGCCTTTTTTGCAAGCCTATGCCGTACGCGGCGATGTGGAAAAGATGCGTTCCACAACCAAGTTGATCGTTGCGAATAAGTTCCTGCGCTTGCAGGCCTGCAATATTATGACGGATTTTATGAACAAGGAAGCGCTGGATGACGCGGTGAAGGATTTTATCCAGAATAAGATTTGTGAGTGATCTTTTACAGACAAGGGAATGATTTTTTATGAAAAAAGTGTTTACAGGTATTTTTAGCGCTCCCTGGTATCCTGTCGCGATCAGCGCCTATCCTGTCCTGGCCTTGCTCTCCGCCAACACAGGACAGATTCATCTTGAAGCGGGGATGCGCGCCCTGCTTGTATCTATTGCATTCAGCGGGGTATTATATTTTGTGCTTTGGTGCTTTCTGCGGCAGGTGTCTAAAGCCGCTTTTCTTACGACCATATGGCTGGCATTATTCTTTACTTTCGGGCATGTCTATATTGTCCTTGAAGGGAAATATACTGAAACGAATTACACGCTTTGGCTTGCAGCCGCATGGATCGTTTTATTTCTTCTTGCACTCGCCTGGATGCTTCGCTCTCCATCGACCTTTGCTTCCTCGACGGCGACTCTTAATACGATTGCGCTTGCCTTGCTGGTTATGTCTTTGGGGCAGATGGGTCTTAAGGGCGATCCGCGAAATGTGCATGCTTTGGGAGCGGGCCATGCCCCCGTGCAGAAGGATCTGACTTTACCGAAAAACCCGCCGGATGTGTATTACATCATCCTTGATTCATATGCCCGTGAGGATTTCCTCAAAACGGTGTACGACTATGATAATTCGGAATTTGTGGCTGCCCTGCAAGAGCGGGGATTTTATGTTGCACCCTGCAGTCAGAGCAATTATGTCCGCACTGAGATTTCATTGGCATCCTCATTGAATATGATGTATCTTCCGGAACTGGATGATTCATTCACACCCGAAAGTATTGCGCGGCGGAAGCTGTGGGATTCGCTCAAGCATAGTGCAGTGCGTCATAATTTTGAAAGCCTGGGATATGAGACGGTCAATTTTGCGACAGGTTTCGCGTGGATGGAATTGGATGATGCGAATCTATTTCTTTCCCCCCCGCCGTTCACATCGGGGATGACAGAGTTTGAAGGACTCTTGTTGGATACGACCTTTGCTCGTTATATCAAAGATTGGGGCTGGGTGGATCCCGATGCGGTGATGGGCCAGGTTTTTCGTGATCGTTTTAATTATGTTTTTGATACTATGGACGATATTGCCAAAATGCCCGGCCCGCAATTTTCCTACATCCATTTGCTCTCCCCGCACCCGCCTTTTGTGTTTGACGAAAATGGAAACCATACATATCCCGCCGATTTTTGGAATGAAAAAGGTTTATATCCCTACGACCTGTATCAGGAAGGGTATACAAACCAGTTAACATATTTAAACAAAAAAATGCTGAAGGCCGTTGACACCATCCTTGAGGAATCTGATACTCCGCCCATTATCATTATCCAGGGCGACCACGGTCCCTGGATGCAGCCAAAAGACCGCCATATGTGGATCCTAAATGCGTATTATTTACCGGGGAATAACGACAAGTTATATCCCACGATCAGCCCGGTAAACACATTCCGCCTCGTATTAAATTCATATTTCGGTGGTAGATACGAGATGCTCGAAGACGCAAGTTATTTCTCGCCCGTTCCTAATTTATATGATTTTTCCAAGATCCCAAATTCCTGCGAACAGTAATAACCTTAATTAAACGCGTTGGGCGCAGCCGCTTAAATTATCAGTCTTCCAGTTTGTCATAAAAGCAGACATGCCAAGGAACCATAAGGGAACCCACCAGAAGAAGTGGTTGTGACTGGACACCTGCATCTGCACCAGCGCCATCCCATACCATGCCGCGGCGTATAAAATGATGAGAAAAACTTTTCGTACCCGGTTGATTTTTACAAAGGTTAATATCAACAATGGCAGTAGTACTACAAAGTCCCAGCTCCCCACATACGGAGATAAGAGAGGCACAAGAGCAAGGCTCCAAACCATTGCATTGGCGGGCGGAAGCCTTCTCCACAAAAGATAACATAACCATATGGTAAATATCGAAGTGGCTCCCCACATAATATGTCCCCAGGCGTCAAAATATCTTTGAAAAAGGATGAACAGGGACGGGTACAACCAGAAAGGGTTTTGCTTCATACTCAGGATTGCATCTGGTATCCAGTTTGGATGTGCGATAAAAAGCGGGAGACATAATGCAAGCGACATGATCAGTGTTCTTGCCCAAAAGGAAACCATTCCCCTGCCTTTGCCGCGTAGATAATGGCGATAACTTAGGCCGAGCCCGGCCAATAGTGCCAGATGCGGTTTTGAAAATGCCAGTGCAACACAGAACGCGGATAACCAGTGCCGTTCCTTGTTCGCAAAATGGATGGCAAGCACCAGACAAAGCGTGACTGTAATGGAGATTTGCCCCAGACTGAAATGATTAAGGGTGGGCGGAAAGAATAAACAAAGCAGCACAAGTATTCCCGTGTTGTAGGCTGACCGATCATCCCCCTGTACAATGTAAATGATTGCGCATAATTCAATGATATTAAAGATAAACCAAACCTGCAGCGCAGCACTTTCAGGAAGCCACCCCAGCGGGAAAAAGAATCCAATTGCCATGGGGAACCATGCCGCAGATAAATTGGTATTTAAACTGGATGTGTCGTAGGGGCTTTTTCCCTGCACCAGTAGGGAAGCAGGTCCCCAAAGTTCGTTGTAAAAATCCATTCTGGGCGCTGCCAATTGCCTGAACAGCCAGACGGCCAGAATTCCCATTAGAACAAGCACAATGATGGATGCGTATTTGTGGAAAGCCTTTAACTCATCGCATCCCAGTTTTTTTTCTTCATGGTTTATTGTTTCGTTCATAACCGAATCATACACTACTTTTTCCGTGTGCTTTGTCAGTGTTACAATTATCTTCATCAAATAACATTTCCTTGTTGACAAGTGAGAAATAATGCCGACTATTTTGATGACCGCCCCTTATATGATCCCATTTTTGGATCGCTTCAAACCTGTTTTTGCAAAATACGGAATGGACCTCGTCGTCCCCGAGGTGGAGGAGCGCATGGAGGAGGATGACCTGCTCAAATATGCGGGCCAATTTGACGGCGCGATTTGCGGGGATGACCGCTTTACGGCGCGTGTGCTGGAAGCCTGTTCCCCGCGCTTGAAGATCATCTCCAAATGGGGGACGGGTGTCGATTCAATTGACGCGTCAGCCTGCTCCAGATTAAATATCATTCTTGCCCGAACGCCAAACGCCTTCACCATCCCCGTCACGGACACGGTGCTGGGCTATATGCTTGCGTTTGCCCGCCGTGGTCCATGGATGGATGCGGCCATGAAACGCGGTGAATGGCAAAAGATCCCCGGTAAAACTTTAAGCGAATGTGTTTTGGGTGTGATCGGCATCGGCAATATCGGCAGGGCAGTCACCCGCCGCGCACGCGCTTTTGGCATGAAAGTGCTTGGCACGGATATCATCGATATTGACCATGTCTTTATTTCTGAATCTGGAATACACATGACAGATCTTGATTCCCTGCTCACTGATTCCGATTTCATCTCGGTGAATTGCGACCTTAATCCAACCTCGTATCACCTGATCAATGCCGAAACTCTTGCGAAGATGAAATCCACTGCCATTCTCATCAACACTGCCCGCGGCCCCATCGTGGATGAAAATGCTCTTGTCGCCGCACTCAGCTCGGGTCAGGTTGGAGGCGCAGCGTTGGACGTCTTTGAAATAGAACCGTTGCCAAAGGACAGCCCGTTGTTGAAAATGGACAACGTCATGCTTGCTCCGCATAATTCAAATTCCAGCCCCACTGCCTGGGAGCGGATCCACTGGAACACGATCAAGAATCTGGTTGAGGGGCTGGGGATGGACGCAAAAGACCTGCATTTATGATATCTAAAATACGTTCTACGCTCCCAATTATTTATTTATTTATTCTGGCTGCCCTTGTTCTCGATTTGGGCAATCCGCTGTTTGGCAAACCCGCAAGAGATGGAGGCTTTTTCCTCTATGCCGGGAGCCAGATTTTAAATGGAAAAATCCCTTATCTTGATTTTTGGGACTCCAAAGGCCCGACCATTTTTTATATCAATGCTTTGGGGTTGTTATTGGGAGGAGGTTCTCGTTGGGGTGTTTGGATTCTAGAGCTTGTCTGTATTTTTGGAACATTGTTGATAATGTGGCGAGCATTATCGAGGCGATGGGGATTGGGTGCGAGTTTGTTTGGTGTAACGATGGGGGGATTTGGTCTTCAGGTTGTGCTGGGATATGGGAATTACACGGAAGAGTATGCGCTCCTGTTTAATGCGGCGGGATTATATATTTTTCTTTCGATGGTGGATACAGAGAAAAATTATTGGAAGTATTTCTGGATTGGAGCACTGTTTGGATTGAGTTTTACATTCCGTGCGAATAATATTGGCGGGCTGCTTGGGGTATTAACCGCTGTTTTCCTGTTTTATATGTTCAAGCGTGATTTTATTGAGGCGATAAAAATTTACCTTGTTACATTGGCTGGGTTTGCACTCCCGCTTCTGGCATGGATTTTGTATTTCATGTTGCTCGACGGAGCGGGAGAAATGATCTATGCCTCCATCATTTTCAATATTTCGTATTCTGCTGCCAAAGACAGGGCGTGGTTTGATCTGTTCGGCGGATTTGGGCGTTATGGTATGTCATGGTATGGATGGTTCACATTGTCGGCCTGGTTTATCCTTGTAATTCGCCTTTTATTCAACATTGTTCAGCGAAAACCTTTATCACTGTTTGAAATTTACCTTCTTTTTTGGTTCCCAATTGAAATCTTCTTGAGCAATCTTTCAGGCAGGAATTTTACACATTATTACATCAGTTGGAGTTTGGCAGTTGCAGTTTATTGTGCATATGTCTTTGCTGAGTTTTGGGAATTCACATTCAAGGTGTCATCCCTGGATGGATGGAGTGGTTGGTCTGGAGAGATTGTTGCAGCGTTACTCATGTTGGTGTTGTTTGCCACCTCTTCAACCTCTCGGGTACGATACATGGAAACATTGGATCGGTTGTTTCTCAATCGTACAGGTACAATGGAATATACTGACCCGATCTCTTCCTATATTCAAGAAAACACTCATTCCTTTGATCTTGTACTGACATGGTATCCGGAAGCTGGGATTAGTTTCATGACAGGACGGATGTCACCTGTAAAGTATTTGTATTATCCTCTCTTCCTCGAAGGTTCATTGACCGATGAAATCGAATCAACATACATCGCAGGCCTGACCGCAAATCGCCCTGAGTTGATTCTGGATTGTTCCAGAGGCGTCGATGCCATTCCTTCGCTGGATCCTGCTACACGTGAGGAGCAGTATTCAACACCCGGTATCAAACGCAAAATGTATATTCACCCCGGTATGGAACAAATATTTTTCTTTGTGTCTGAAAACTATCGCATTGAAACGACCCTTGAAGACTGTATAATATTTCGTTTGAACACCCCCTAAATGCAGACCTTTAAGGTTTTGAAACCTGAATCGAAAGAATAACGATTATGTCTAAAAAAAATTTTGTCCTAATCACAGGTGCGGCGGGAGGAATCGGCCGGGCGGCAGTGAACCTGTTCACTGAAAAAGGATGGCGGGTCATTGGCGTGGATAAGTCTGAGTTCGGTGCAGGCTTCCCTCAAAATGGTCACTTCATCCAATCCGATATTTCCCGTCCGGAAGATATGGAAGCCATATTTGAAAAAGCCCATGCCTTTACTGATTCGCTGGATGCAGTCGTCAATAATGCTGCCCTGCAGGTTGCCAAGCCGCTTATGCAAACGACGGTTGAAGAGTGGGATGCAGTCATGGCAGCCAATTTACGGTCCGTCTTCCTGGGCGTGAAACTGGCTTACCCGCTGCTCAAAGCGGACAATGGCGGCGCGGTGGTGAATATCTCCTCGGTTCATGCCGTGCAGACCTCTGCCAACATTGCCGCTTATGCCGCATCCAAAGGCGGGCTGCTTGCGTTGACCCGTGCCATGGCGATTGAATTTGCGCCCGATAACATCCGCGTCAATGCCATTCTGCCAGGTGCAGTGGATACGCCCATGCTTCGCGCCGGGCTTGGACGCGGCCACGTTGGGCAGGGTGACATGCAGGAGCGCCTGGATAACCTTGCGCGAAAAACCGTCAACGGGCGGGTGGGCACGCCGGAAGAGATCGCACACGCCATTTATTTCCTGGCTGATCATGAGCAATCATCCTTTATGACTGGCCAGGCCATAATCGTGGATGGCGGCGCGACAGCAAGATTAAGCACAGAGTAATATGAAATCAGCAGCCCTCCAATTAACACAGTTTTTATTTTTATTTACCGCGGCAGTTCTGGTCGTTTTTGGCGTTGGTTCCTTCATGCGCGGCAGCGAAAACCAAAACCAGGTTGTCTTATATGCGATTTATGCCCTTTTGATGTTTGGTGATGCTGCCGCCATGTTGATCTGTGCTTTTCAATTGCATCGAAAAAAGAGACCCATATACTGGTTCGCTGTCATTGTTCTCGCTCTCAATATCGTTTTGACGATCTTCGATCAATTTGGTTTTATCGACCTTCTTTTCCTGCTCCTTAATCTACTGACACTGATCATTCTGTTTAGTACACGCAAAGAATTCAATCCCGCATGAAACAAGCTTTCAAAAAGATCGTCCCCCCGCCTGTCTGGTTGTTTGCCCGCAATGCCTACGACTCGATAAAACGCATTCCCGAACTGCCCGAAGCATACCTGCATCCCTGGCGGCGTGAGAGCATTCGCCGTCTCGCCGAACTCAGGGATATTCATAAAGGGAAACGGGCCTTCATCATTGGCAACGGCCCCAGCCTCAAAAAAAACGACCTCACCAAACTTGAAAATGAATTTACATTTGGCATGAATCGCATCTATTTGCTTTTCCCTGACCTCGGTTTCACAACCACTTATTTCTGTTCCATCAATGACCTTGTCATCGAACAATTCGCAGATGATATTCTGGCGCTTCCGATGCCGAAATTTTTGGCATGGCGTTCTCGTCGTCATTTTGCAAAAGACTTGCGGCTTTCAAACACTCCCACTTTTATCTACACATCTTATACAAGTCCGCGCTTTGCCCAAAATGTAATGGGTCGTGTCTGGGAGGGCGCCACCGTTACAAACCTGGCGCTTCAACTTGCGTTCCACATGGGTTTCGAAAAAATTATTCTCATTGGCGTGGATCATAATTTCACATCGAAAGGGGAAGCCAATAAAGTCATTGTCTCGGACGGCGATGATCCCAATCATGTCACCCCCAATTACTTTGGCAGGGGCGTCAAATGGCAATTGCCCGATCTCGATACTTCCGAGATTGGGTACATCATGGCGCGCGAAGCCTATCGGGAAGCGGGCCGCGAAATTGTGGATGCAACCATCGACGGTAAACTGACCGTCTTCCCCAAAGTGGACTACAATTCCCTGTTCTGACCTTTGACTCAATGATAAACGCGCCTCAAACCCGACTTCGGATCTGGTTCGTCACCCTCATCGTTCTGCTCGCCTTGGGCGGACTCCTGCGTCTGATCGATATCACCGACCCGCCCCTGGATTTTCATTCCTCGCGTCAACTTCGCAATTCAATTGTTGCGCGTGATATTTATTATTCATTATTGCCTTCAGCAACAAGTGAACAGCGTGAGCTCGCCTCCTCTTTTGCCCGCTCGGTGGGGAAGTACGAACCGCCTGTCATTGAGTCTATTGTGGCGTATACCTATCTGATCACGGGTGAAAATATTGCCGTGGCACGTGTGTGGGAGACTCTCTTCTGGCTGGCGGCTGGTGTCGCCTTATTTGATCTGATGAGGCGCGCGACCTCCCCTTGGGCGGCGTTGATCGCGCTGGCATATTATCTTGTCCTTCCGTTTTCAGTGCAGACCAGCCGTTCCTTTCAACCCGACCCGTTAATGACCTCTGCTTTTGTGATCGGTATTTATTATCTTTATCGTTGGAGTGAATCTTATTCCCCCCTTCCTGTGGGAGAAGGGCTAGGGGTGCGGGGGTGGCGATGGGCTATCCTCGCTGGTATCTTCCTCGGATTGGCAGCCTTTGTAAAAATTGTCATTGTTTTTTTTGTGGGTGCAGCGGCAATTGCAATGGTGTTATTTACGCTCAAAAAGGATTTTTGGAAATCAAAACAAGTGTGGGTGATGGCGGCGATCATGATTATGCCTGCGCTGATTTATTATGTTTTCCTGAATCAAAGCCGTTCCACCGAGTATTTCTTTGCATGGACAGTCGCTCTTATTAATCTCATCACCGGTACGGATTTTTATACCAAGTGGCTGGCTTTTCTTGGATCCCTTTTTGGACTGACAATAATCTTTCTGAGTATAGGGGGCGCGTTGATCGCCAAGCCACGCATGAGATGGCTGTTGATCAGTTTGTGGATCGGTTATACGCTGTATGGACTGACACTGCCTTTCCAGATATACACACACAGTTATTATCATATTCAACTGATCCCCATTATTGTGCTGGGATTGGCCGTGGCGTTGAATCCGCTGATTGAAAGTGTGGCAGCTCAGGGTGGAGTTGGACGCGTGGGTTTTATCGCCTTGATCGCAGCCGTGATTGGATATCAAGCCTACGTGGCGAGGTCCGTTTTGGTCGCGGAGGATTTTCGTCACGAGCCTGCGTTTTGGAGCGAGGTGGGGGATGTGGTTCCAGTCGATGCAAATGTGATCGCGTTGACACAGGATTATGGCTATCGGTTGATGATGTATGGCTGGCGCAAGGTGAACCTGTGGCCGTTGGCGACGGGTCTGAGCGAGGCGCGCAACCCCGATAAAAATAATGCCGAGAAATTTTCGGAATTGACCGACGGCATGGATTACTTTCTGGTGACCGCCTTTGGTCAATTGGATAAACAGCCGGAGCTGAAAAAAATTCTGGAGCAATTCCCAATCGCCGCGCAAGGCGACGGGTATGTGTTGTATGACCTAAGAAAATGACTCTTGTTTCCATCATCACCCCCTCGTACAATCAGGTATCCTATCTTGAACAAACGATCTTGTCTGTTTTGAATCAAGATTATCCGCGCATCGAATACATCGTCGTGGACGGCGCCTCTACAGATGGCAGTGTTGAAATTATCAGGAAGTATGAAGGCAGACTTGCTGATTGGGTTTCAGAAGAAGATCGCGGACAGGCGGATGCGATCAACAAGGGCCTTGTCCGCGCAACTGGTGAGATCATCGCCTGGCTCAATTCGGATGATTATTATTTGGGTGGCACGATCCGCGCGGTAGTGAAGGTCTTTGAAGAGCATCCCGATGTTGTACTGGTGTATGGAAACATGCTCGCCGTGGATGAAGCTGGCAGGACCTTCAATACTTTGAATTACAAACAATTGACTCTCGAAGATCTGTTATGCTTTCAGATCATCGGACAGCCTGCCGTGTTCATGCGCCGTTCCGCATTACAAAAAACAAACGGCCTCGACTTTTCTTTCCACTTTCTGCTTGATCATTTACTCTGGCTTCAAATTGCAAAACAGGGGGGAATATTGCACGTCGACCAAACCTGGTCTGCCGCACGTTACCATGCCGAAGCCAAGAACCGCGCCAAAGCCGCCGAGTTTGGGCGCGAAGCTTTCCGTATCCTTGAAACCGTGGCGCTGGATAAAGACCTCGCGCCTATTCTCGCAAAAGTAAGCCGTCGTGCTCATGCCTCCGCTCACCGTGTGGACTCGCGTTACCTGCTCGACAGCGGCCAGCCTGCAAAGGCTCTCTCCGCGTGGATGCGTGCCTTATTCATTCACCCGCCCACGGCTCTGGCGCGGATGAATATTCTTGTTTCGTCCATTTTGAATTTACTTGGATTGGGGAAATTGCGGGATGCAGTTTTGAAGGACAGAGAAGCGCGATATAAAAACTAATGGGGTGCGTCAAACACGGCCGGGTTTCCTGGTGGGGTAGCGGAGCTTAAAACTGTTCCATAAAAGTGGGTCGATTTATATGAGTCTTACGCGCCTACAGATGATTTCTGCCTGATCAATTTGACGACAGTCTTGATGATATCAATCGCAATTAGGAACATGATCAGGGCGATGAGGCCTCGTACGCCTTGTTGCGCCATTGTCGCAAGGATTTGAGCCGCTTTTGCATCGAACCCGTCGATGGCTTTCAAAGACTCGGCCGTTACTTTGACAATGGAAGGGCCAATCAGCAGGAAATATCCAATTACGATTTGGAGAACCTTGATGGCGATGGAGAATAACCTTGTAGAGGCCTGCCAGCGCCCCGTGCGGAGCAGCATACCATTCAGGATTATCTCTGCCACCCAACCAATGTTGATCCAGGGCAGCCAGCGGAAAAACGCTTCTGAGAGCAGAGGGATGGAGCCTTTTTGTCCTGCTGCGAAATCTCCAAAGCCAATAAACCACATATTATTATCCCCGTAATTTATACTGAGCCACTGTGGATTGAAATTGAAGATGCTGATCGCAATGAAGGTGAATACGATCGCAAAAATCGGTTCCCATGCTTTCACTTCGGTGGGTTCGGGTTCCTTCTTCAATGAAGCGGGATCCCATTCCTTTTCTTCATCCAGTTTGAATTCAGAAGCGGGTGCAAAGCGTTCGATCAAGGCAAAGACCAATGCGATATTCCCAAATGCCGCAATGCACGCTGAAAAGATATTGAGGATTCCCTTGCCTATCGCCGAAAGCAATTCTATTGCCGTCATGGGTGATTGGGTCATGATCTGAATGGCTGTAGCAATGGTCAAACCAAGGGCTACGGCCGCAAAGACGATCTTCAGGATCATCATAAAGAACGGGAACATGCGCGGGCCGATCAGATAAGGCGTTGGGTTGTAGGTTTCAGCCACTTTTTGCGGCGAGCCATACTCCTTAAGCAAATCAACTTCCATGGCTTCATCGGCAGGTTTGTCTGATTTTTGTGCACGGTCTTCGAGCATGTCTTCCAGTGTGGAGCGCAGTTCGTTTTCAATATCTTTGCGTCCCTTCACAAGCGGAAGGCGTTTGCCTACTTCAGTAACATAGCGATTAATGAGTTTCATAACAATCTCCTTATTATCACTGTAGGGGCGACCCGCCCATTTTGAGTGTGTCACTCTGCCGTCATTGACGGGTCGCCCTTACGTTTCAATTACGCCAGCATCTTATCCATTACAGAGACAATGCCAGCCCATTCCTTTTTCAACTTTGGCAGGAGTTTCTTTCCCTCCGCGCTGATGACATAATACCGGCGCGGACGTGCCTCCTCGAGTTTCCAAACGGATTCCAGCAACCCTTGCGCCTCCAACCGACGGAGAAGCGGGTATAACGTTCCCTGATCAACTTCCAGCCCCTGGTCTGAAAGCAGCTTTTGCAGGGAGTAACCATATTGCTCGTCACTCAATTGACTGAGCACTGCCAGTACGATCACCCCGCGCCGCAGTTCAAGGACAACATTTTCGAACGATTCAGTGTTTGTCATATCTTAGCCTATATCGCATTATACTATGTATTACATAGTATGTCAAGAGGAAAAATGCATTGCTCAAGCCGCCGTCCTCGGCGGCGTAGAAAGCTTTTGGTGTGTTAAACTTTCATTATGAAAATTGGCATTGTTACAGACTCCACCTCAGACCTCCCCACATATCTCATTGAACAATATGAAATCCAAGTCGTGCCTACCATTCTTATATTGGATGGAAAGGAATACGCAGACGGGATTGGTATCTCGCGCGAGGATTTTTATACACGCCTGCCCTCGTTTCAGACTCCGCCGACAACTGCCGCGCCTTCGATAGGGGATTTCACCACACCGTATGAGACTCTGCTTTCACAAGACTGTGACCATATCCTCTCAATCCATGCCGCCTCGCAACTAACGACCATCATCAATGCTGCTCGCCAGGCCGCACAGGAGTTCCCTGGTAAAGTCACCTGTGTGGATAGCGGCTCGCTTTCGCTGGGGCTGGGATTCCAGGTTTTAGCCGCTGCCGAGGCAGCTGATGCAGGCTTGCGACCCGCAATGGAGGCGATTGAATCGACCAGAAAAAGATCGCAAGTCTTCGCCGCGCTGGATACGATGGAATATCTCAAACGCAGTGGACGAGTCCCTGGCGCAGTGGCGGCCCTGGGCGGGCTGCTGTCCATCAAACCGATGATTGAATTGCTGGATGGGGAAGTCAAAGCGATTGGCGCAGTTCGCACGGCAAAGCAGGCCGATGAACGCATCCTGAGCTTTTTGCTTGAAAGAGGGGAATTTGAGCGTCTTGCGATTCTGCATACCAATGCCGAGCCGCGCGCGAAGGAACTGCTGAATCAATTGATGGACCGTGCGCGAAAGTCCATTCCGCGCGATATTTTGTTTGTGAATGTAACTACTGTCATCGGCACACATGTTGGCCCAAATGGGCTGGGTTTTGCGGCGGTGAGGAAGTGACCTCTCCCCATGATAAAATTGTCCATATGCAACCATCACTGGAAAAACTCCGTAAATTTTTTCGTCTTGAACACGAGAATAAATATCAGAATAATGCCATCATCGGCGGGCTTGCCAAGATGCTTGATTTCTGGGAAGGCGAAGCCCGTGCCGACGGCGTTGCCGAGGAGGTGATTCAAGCCGTTGTGTCGCGTTTGCGTTCCTATGAAAAAATCAGCGCGGACGGACGGGCCGAATCGCTTAAGGGACTTTGGAAACGCATCGCTGAAACCTACCCCGAAGCGGGACAAAAACCAAAGCAGGCGCAACCATCATATCCACAAGGACATCGGGCCGAGTCGCCTGAGCAGGCATCAAAACCAGAGGGCGAAAAACCCGCACCGCACCCTGCCCAGCAATCCCAATCTCAACCGCATCAACAGAAACCGCGCCAGGTTCCGCAACCGCGTTCTGAAACGGTGGCAGGCGCAAAGCACAGCCAAACCCCTGCCGCGCTCAATGCGAAATTGACTGTGCTGCAAGGCGTGGGCCCCAGGAATGCGGAATCGCTTGAAAATCTTGGTATGCAAACCCTCGGCGATATGTTGTATTATTTCCCGCGCCGTTATGAAGACTACAGCCAGCTCAAACCGATTCAATCGTTGATGTATAACGATGTGGTCACGGTGCTGGGAACGATCCAGAGCGTGCATAATCGTCCCATTCGCGGCGGCAAACAAAGCATTCTTGAAGTCATCATCAGCGACGGTACAGGCTCGCTCCGTCTTTCATTCTTCAATCAACCCTGGCTGATGAATCGTTTCAAACAAGATGATGCGATTTCCGTCTCTGGAAAAATCGACCAGTATCTTGGCCGCATTGTGATGAACAGTCCTGACTGGGAACCTGTTGAAGTTGAAAACCTGCACACCAACCGCATTGTCCCCATTTATTCGCTGACCGAACGCGTCACCCAAAAGTGGCTGCGTAATCAAATGAATCAAGTCGTCACGTATTGGGCGCCCGCTGTTGTGGATGCGCTTCCCGATGCCATCAAACGTGCCGCGCAGCTCGTTTCGCTTGGCGAAGCCTTAACGCAGATTCACTTTCCCGAATCGCAGGCCAGACTTAAATTGGCGCGTGAGCGTTTGGGATTTGACGAAATCTTCTATCTGCAAATGGGAGTGCTGCGCCAAAAACGGGATTGGCAATCAGTGGAAGGCCGCCGTTTCCCAACCTCGGACGAGTGGCTGGCTGCGCGCTTAACAAGCCTGCCCTACACTTTGACATCCGCCCAGCAAACCACGCTCGCAGAGGTTCGCGCAGACCTCGATTCCGGCAAACCCATGAACCGACTCTTGCAAGGCGATGTCGGTTCGGGGAAAACTGTTGTTGCGGCATTGGCTGCCTCGATTGTTGTGAACGGGGGAGCGCAGGTCGCGATCATGGCGCCTACCTCCATTTTGGCGGAACAGCATTATCGCAGTTTCGTTAATTTTCTGGCAAGTGATGGCGACACACTGCAACAAAGTGAGATCCGTTTGTTGGTGGGCAACACAACTGAGAGTGAGAAAGAAGCGATCCGTCAGGGTTTGATGGATGGTTCGGTGAAAATCGTCATCGGCACGCACGCGGTCATTGAGCAGCCGGTTCAATTCAAGGATTTACAATTTGTAGTGATCGATGAACAACATCGCTTTGGCGTGGAGCAGCGCGCCGAACTTCGCAGCAAAGGCACGAATCCGCATTTGCTGGTGATGACTGCCACGCCCATTCCGCGCTCGCTGGCCTTGACGGTGTTTGGTGATCTCGATATTTCCGTGATGGATGTGATGCCCGAAGGAAGACAGCCGGTCGAGACCTATGTGCTTCGTCCGCAGGAACGTGAACGCGCGTACACCATGATGCGTGCACAGATCAAAAATGGCAATCAGGCCTTTATCATTTATCCGTTGATCGACGAGAGCGATAAGATCGATGCCCGCGCCGCGGTCGATGATTTTGATACGCTTTCAAAGGAAGTGTTCCCTGACTTGAAGCTCGGCTTGCTGCATGGAAGGATGAAACCAGGCGAAAAAGATGAAGTGATGTTGAAATTCCGCGATAAGGAATTCGATATATTGGTCTCAACCACAGTGGTTGAGGTGGGTGTGGATGTGCCGAATTCAACCGTGATGTTGATCGAAGGCGCAGACCGTTTTGGTTTGGCGCAGCTTCATCAATTGCGCGGACGAGTAGGACGCGGCTCCGTGCAGTCCACATGTCTGCTGATTCCCACACATGAAGATGCGACCGAGAATGAACGTTTGCAGGCCATGGTCAACACCAACAGCGGCTTTGAACTTGCCGACCTGGATCTGAAGATCCGCGGTCCTGGCGAGTTTCTGGGAACCCGTCAGGCGGGCTATGCCACCACATTGAAAATGGCAAGCATCACCGATGTGGTATTGATCGAAAAAGCCCGTGCACAGGCGCAAGCCTTGTTCGAGCGCGATCCTGATTTAAGTCAACCTGAACACTCCCTGCTTGCCGAAGCCTTTGAAAGATTTTGGGGCGGCGGCAAGGGGGATGTATCGTAAAATTTACGAGGGCGAGGTCCTCCTCGTCCCGAAATTCATGACAATGGAGAAAAATGGTAAGAGCCTTATTCCCCGGAACATTCGACCCGATCCATTATGGACACATAGACATTGCTTCACGCGCATCAAAATTATTCGATGAAGTTGTGATGGCGGTTTACGACAAGCCGTTAAAATCCCTGTTGTTTTCACCCGAGGAACGCATTTCCCTGGTGTCTGAAGCATTCAGGGATACTCCCAAGATCAAGGTGACAGGCTATAGCGGCTTGACGATTGATTTTGCCCGCAAGATAGACGCGCAAGTTATTGTGCGCGGCTTGCGTGTGTTTTCTGATTTTGAATTTGAATTTCGCATGGCGCTTGCCAACCAACGCCTTGCAAAAGATGCCGTTGAAACTGTCGCGCTTATCACGGCTGAACAACATACATTTCTGTCATCAACCACAGTGCGTGAGATCGCCACTCTCAATGGAGATGTTTCCAGCATGGTGCCGCCGTTTGTGGAAAAAGCCCTGAAGGAAAAAGTAATTAATATGGGAGATCAATCTCCGCCAAACGCCCTGCGCGATTAATTTGTGCTAGAATTAGGGAAATGGACCTACTTTCACGAGCAACCTATGGATATCCTGCAACTCATTGACCGCTTGGAAGAACTCTTCAACGATGCGAAGGCTGTGCCTTTTACGCACAATGTTGTCGTGGACGAAGACCGCATGTTGGAATTGATTGACCAGATGCGGATCGCCATCCCCGAAGAGGTAAAGAAGGCGCAACAAGTCGTTGCGCAGCGCGACCGTGTCATGGCGCAGGCGCAAGAGGAAGCCAACCGTACTTTGCAGCTCGCGCGCGATAAAGCCGACCAGATGATGCAGAAGGACATGATCGCGCAGGAAGCTCAGCGCCGCGCAGACCAGATCATCGCCCAGGCGCGCGCCGAAGCCGAAGCCACCCGTACAGATGCCGATAACTATGTGTTAGACACGCTCATGCAATTGCAGGACCAAATCGCAAAGATGAGTAACCAGGTCAGCAACGGCATTCGCATGGTTCAGGAAGAGCAGATGCGAAAAACAGGCCCCGTCAATATGACTGGTAATGTGGAAAAATAAAATGGACATCCCCGCCAAATGGACGGGGATGTTTTCTTTTACGCGCTTTCTTGCTGGATTGTCAGCCTGCTTGCTGTTCTCCATACACGGCTGACGCTGACGAATATCCCCGCACCCAAAAGCAATAACCCAACCCCGACAACCGTCATGGCTGTATTGAATGCGCTTGCATAATTCACGCCGTTCCAGGTATGTGTGGTGCCCATGGTGTATTGGATGGTAAGCGTAAGTAGGCCAAGCATAATCGCCGCCGCGCCGCCCGCAGGCAGGTTGCTTTTCGTGTCGCTTCTGGTGAAATTAACGCCCTGCCAAAGGTAGGGAATACGGAAGATCAGGAAGATTGCCAATGTGAGGATAGTGGTGTACACCACCGCATCCACAGGCATGGACTTGCCGCGCAACATGCGCGACATGTAGATGTGAAGTTCGCCGATGAGCACGCCAGCAATCAAAGCCTGCAGGCTCATCCAATATGAATCCGATGTGCCTCTGACAAGTTTGATGGTTGCCCAAATTCCCCAGGTGCCAATGGCAATCCCGGCAATGACGAAAAGAATGTACAACCATTGGAATGGTGCCAGTGCCGCCATACTTTCGTATTTGGTGGGGAAGAGCGCCGCACAAGTGGTTCCGATGCCGCCCAGCAATGTGAAACCGCCTGTCAGCCCCATCAACACGATGCCGATGAAACGCAGGAACCTTGCGAATAAACTTCTCGATGACATTTCGTACTCCTTTCGCAGAAAAAACAGGTCACGTGTCAAGCGTGACCTGCAAGTTAACCGTATTTGAAACCTGCCACGAAACAGGCTGTCATTAGCAGCAGCAACCCTGGAAGGACTTTAAGGATCATTTCCCTCGATAATATTGGCCTGCCTGTTTTCAGGAACGAGAGCAGTAAACCTCCAATGCCAATCAGTGCGCCACCGACACCCACCAGTGAAAACAGGGGTTTTGTCAATCCTTGAATGGATAGGATGATGGGCAATAAAAATATTGTCATGCCTGCAATGCCGTGGGTGACGGCAATGGTGATGACGGGCAGTTTATTTTGTATCGATATCGAACGGGTCACTATCACAACGAGGAAACTGATGATGGCGAAGACCAGATATGAGATCTGAAATGAGGCGAAGTGCTGCCAGACGAGGCCGAGCGAGAGGGAGAGGGGGATGATTGTCGAGACGATGACAACGATGGGCGAATCCAAAACTTCGAAGCCGAGGATGATGAGGAGAAGTCCCGCTACGAGCAGGACACCGAAGGCAAGGGTATAGGCGATAATGGGGACGGTGGAGAAACCATCAATTCCGACCGCGACCTGATAGGCGGCTAGGATGCCCGTGACAAGCAATAGGACTCGATCGAGCGGGGACATTTTCATTACATCGCCTCAATAACAACCAAAACCATCGCGGCCAGCATGTAGACAGACGCGTATTTGAACAAGCCGAAGTTGACGCGCTCAGATGGCTTGAATGTGATGGCGACCGCCAGCATAAGCAGACCTGCGGACAGGACGCCGAGCAATCGCAGGAAGCCCCAAGCCATACCGATACCGTAGCCCGCGACAACCATCATCAGCGCGGCCAGCACGCTTGAGATGGCGATGGTGGCGCGTGTCACTGCGAGACCATAGGTTGATGGGAAAGTGGGCACACACGCGGCGGCGTAATCTTTCTCAAATTTCATGCTGAAGGTAAGCGTATGAGTGGGAATCCAGAAGAGGATACCGAGCGCAAGGATAAAGCCAATCCAGTCAATCGAGCCGAGACCGAGGGCGCGTCCCGCGAGGATGGGCATGGCGCCTGAAATGCCACCCCAGACGATGCTCCACGCGGTGCGGCGTTTGAGCCACATGCTGTAGACAACGACATCAAAGAAGAGTCCCGCGAAGACGATGATACCAAATAGCGCATCTATCGCGACTGCCCAGCCGACTCCGAGTAAGGAGAGGATCAACCCAAGGCGCAGGACTTCACGCTCCGTCACCTGTCCCGATGAAGTGGAGCGTTTTTTCGTGCGCCCCATTTTTGCGTCAATGTCACGATCCCACCACATATTGAGCACGGTGCTTCCCGCGATGGCGAGGAAGAGACTGCCTGCCAACCCAAGGAGCGTGCCCATGCTGAAGATGGGACAGCGCGCGCTCATATATCCTGCCAAACCCGTGGCAAGTAGTAAACCCGATTGCAGGGGCTTGGTCAACGGCCAGTAGAGGCGGAATTTTGTGGTGAGGGTGGTCATGAGGACTCCTTAGTTAGACAGGCACACACGTAAACACGTAAACAGGTAAATATGTGCGTAAGGTTAGGCGGCAAGTATACCTGTGTACTTGTGCACCTGTCTAACTTATGAACTACCTCACGCAACGGAAGCCAACGCCTGGACTGAAATACGTCGGCGCGGCGCTGTTGTGAACCCAGACGCGCAAATCCATGTCGTAGGTGTCTTTCGAGCCGCCGCGCATGTAGCGGTCGCTGAAGCCTTCCTGCGGCTGGACGTCGCCCACCCACTGCCAGACGTTGCCAGCCATGTCGTAGAGTCCGTACGGGGATGCGGAGTCGAGCGTGATGTAGCTGTTATAGGTCTGGCCGTTGTAGAGGCCGACGGGAGTGGTGCGCGAGCCGAAGGTTTTCATGTTCTCGAACGGGTCGCGGCTGGAATAGAAGTTGGCGTTCTCGCGCATGATCTCCCAGCCCCACGGGAAGGGACGCGCGTCGGTGCCGCGGGCGGCTTTCTCCCATTCGATCTCGGTGGGCAGGTGGTAGTCGTAGTAGCCGCAGTAACCCCACGCGCCAAACCAGGTGACGGAGGTCATCGGGTGATTCTCGTATCCAGCCTGAACTGTGAACTGGTTGCCGTCGAGTTTGATTCTCTGCGACGGGTCGTTGAGCGGGATGAAGATCCAATCGCCCGCTTTGATTTCGATCTCATGTTTGACGCCATGGAACTCGTCGCCTGGATAGTAGCCGACGATGTTGTCGCCGTCAACTTTGACGTAGCCATCTGCGAGCGCGGCATTGAGGAAGTCCGCGTATTGGGCAGTTGTCACGTCTGTAATCATAATCTCGTAAACGTCGGTGGATTCGATATCTTCGTGCTGGCCATAGGCAAATTCGCCAGCGGGGATCGTCACCCAGAGGTTCGGGTCAATGCCCGTGTCGTAGGCGGGGAGGGGGGCGTTGAGGTCAACGAGGGCGCAGGAGACCAGAAAAGCGGCGAGCAGGATCGAGGTCAGGATGATGCGTTTCATTTCATCACCTCCTGTGAGAGTTCGTGAGTCACTTCTTCTGTCCAGCGTCCTTTCGGTTTGAATAGGTCGGTCAAGCGCCAAACCATCACGACCGCGAGGACGGTCAGCAACAATCCGAGACCGAAGTCCATTGCAAGCATGAGGCCGTTGACCAGCGGTTGTTGCACGGCTTCGGTGATAAAGAGACGTTTCATCTCGAAGACCGTCACTGCGGCGAGGGCGATGTCGGAGAGGATGAGGATGAGCCAGCCGTAGAGTTGGCGGACTTTGCCTTTGAGGCCGAGCATGTCGCCGTAGTAGAGCAGGATGATGGTGGCGATGATGGCCGAGAGGGCGTGCCAGTGTCCCGTCAGTTCGATGCGCTCCTCGCGGGCAGGCCAGATGCGGAAGATCTCGTCGAGGCGGATGGCCATGAAGATGCCAATGCCGCTGGTGGTGAAGTTCATGAACAGCATTTGCCAGGTGGGTCCAAACTTGAGCGGGTCACGGACGAGCGCGCTGAGTTTTTGGAAGAAGTTCGGTTTCTTGAGATGCGCCGTGCCATCCTTGATGAGTTTACCCCAACTCCAGATGAGCAGGAGCAATGCCGCGAACATGGACGGGGTTGCGCCAACGTAGATGATCATGTGGGCGATGGGTTCAAGCGGAGTGGCGACGCCCCACACACCGAGATTCAAAACGATGGTGCCGAGGATCATCAGCGGCATGGCGATCTTGTGCAGGATGCCTTTGAAGTTGAGCCAGCGGCCGATGATGAGCGTGATCATGATGCCGATCAGTGCCAGCATAATGTGCAGGTGACCGATGATCGAATATTCCATCACGGTCTTGTGCGGGAGTCGGATGACATTTTCGGCCAGGAAGACTTCGAACCCGTTGCCGAAGAATGAGCCAGGCACCGCGCCGAACAAGGCGGAGATCACGGTGGTGACCGCGGTGGCAAAGAAGGCCATGCGCTCCACATCCACACCTTTTTTGGTGTGGGCGTAGTCTTTATCGTTGATGTAGTATTCCTTGTTCCACGGCCAGAGCGCGACGCACAACAGTACGCCCGCGAAGAAGATGAGCGAGAGGCCTGTGATGTACAATCCGTGGAAAGCCCAGTTGTGACCGAAGTAGGCGAAGAGAAGACCGAAGATCATGGTCATCATGTAACCGACGGTGATCAGCACGCGCACGGCCATCTTGAAAAATTCTTTCATCTTCAACAAGCCCGTGACCATGTACGTTTCGATGGCGACGATTGCCATCGCGATCGAGTGGTACAGGATGATGATGCGGCCTTCACGCTCAGCCTGGACAATGTCCATGCCGAAGAGTTTGATGACCACCTCGCGCACGCCCATCTCGGCCATGGGTCCAGAGAGCATGCCCCAGATCGCGGCAACGATGCCCACCATGGCAATCGCCACAAGGATGAGTCCCTTGGTGGAATTGAAGAGGTAGAAGAAACGGGTTTTGATGAACTGCATGGGAAATACTCCTAAGCGGTTTTGTGCATGCCTATGTAATAAATATCACAAATCAGGCAGGCTGTCTTTGACAAAAGACAAATAATTGCGAATCCACCCCTCTCGCAGGTTGTAATACGCCGAGAGAACATCGCCTACTCGACGATCGTTAGGAGAGGGGTGAATGTAAAGGTGTTTATCCATTCTTCGCAAAACCCAACGCGAACGCACCTGTCATTAACAGGAGCAGTGGGGTGAGGATCATCATCACGAACTCGGGGCTGAAGAAAAGTAATTGCTTGCCGACGGAGATGAAGGCCAGCGCGATGCCGCCCAGCCCGATCAAAACGCCGCCGATGCCAACCCACCAGAATCCCTTCGGTGCACCCTTTGCATAGAATGGTCCAAGGAAGATCACAAGTCCCGCCACGCCATGGAAGAGAGGCACGGCGATTTTCTTAAGTGCGTCCATGCCACCGATGCTGGTGATGGCAATCGCGAGGAAACCGATCGCCGCGAACCATTTGAAATAAGTCTTCCATTTCGGGAAGTACTCTTCAGCAAGTCCCATCGAAATGCCGAGTGGAATCAGGCTGGCGACAGTCAACACATAAGGCGAAGCCAAAACCCCCAAGCCGAGGAAGATCAGCAAAAGCCCTGAAACCAAAAGCACTGCGAACCCCATCAGATAGTAGATGTTGTGCAGTGCTTTGTGGAGGCCATAACGTTGCCAGAAATACCAACACAGGTACGCGGCCAGCAAGCCCGTGAGCAGAAGGAACAGATTGTCGAGCGTGAACATTTTACATTCTCCTTTTTTATTGATCTATTTTTTACAACCCAAAAGGAAACGAGTTGCTATGTGAATTATTGCACAAAATCTGTCATTTTTCTGTGACATTTATCACACATTTGCTTCACACATGACTTTGAGTCTGCTCGCCGTCGATTGAGCGGAATCCATCCTCGGTCACCTAACCCTTGACCCTTCGACTACGCTCAGGGCAGGCCCTTGGGCGGATTCCGTTTCAACGCGTTGACTACTCTTTCGCGTTCCACGCCTCCAGCATTTTCTTTGTGCCAGGGAGCAACAGGTAGATCAGCAGTCCCGTGCTCATCAACGGCGCGGGCAGGAACATCGAGAAGCGTTGCACTTCTGCCACATTGTGCAGTCCGAGCGGATAGCCCGCCAGCATGGACATGCTCGCCGCGAAGATGCCGACAGGAATAGCCCACGATTTCTTTTTCAGCGTGGCGAAGATGAAGATCGCCCAGCCCGCCGCGCCCCACCAACTGACCTCTTGCAGGATCACGTACATCCCGTTCCAGAACGTATTCGGATTCTCGACAAATGCCGTCGGCATCTGGAAGGTGGTCTGGAATTTGGAGAAGGGCGCGACGCCGTCAATGAAGGTCAGCACGTACGCGAGACCCGCGATGAAGGTGAGCGTGATGATTTTCCCGCTCACGCCGCCGACGAGGAGCATCCCGAACCACATGACGGCCGCCAGCATAAACACCCACATCGTGGGGACGGGCAGTCCGCTGTC
>CAZEGE010000034.1:0-30542 GCA_964511765.1 uncultured Anaerolinea sp. | reverse complement strand
TTAGGCACGCCGCCAGCGTTCATCCTGAGCCAGGATCAAACTCTCCGCAAAAAATATTTTCACTCTTGCGAGTGGTTTTTACTTTACGGAATTTACTGGTTCAACAAAAATGTTGTTTCCTATCACTTTTCAGTTGTTAAGGTGCTTGCCATTTGAGCGGACGATATTTTATCTGCTCCATAACCGTCTGTCAATGCCTTACACAGACTAAAATACCGATGCCTTTCTTTCGCATCGGCGCATCAGACTGCAAAACCTGCTTGCTTTGTGTCTCTGATGTAAGACGGTTACTCAGTTGTCAACGATTTGTCAGGGAGACGAAATCTTTTGTTTTGTACTGGCGAATAATGATTATATGCACTTCCTGGACTTTGTCAATAGTTGCCAAACATTTGAACCTTAAAATATCAGATGGGTTTTACGCCCTCCCAGCGAAGACCGGAACCGGCATTTAACCGAATCTCAAGAACATACATCCAAATCAAACGAATCACACCCCTGGTTCCATCTTCGCTTCGTGTTGTTGACCGATAACCTGTGCATATTCACGAGACCTCCTGGATTCCGCTTCGGCAAGAATGGACTTCCAAGCGCTCCCTTTTATCTCTCGCTTTCCGACAACCCCTGTGCGCACGTCAACAGTTTCACTTCAACTGCGCTTTGATCTTTTCGGCTGTGTCTTTATACGCAGCGAATTTCTCGCGTTCCTTTTGAATCAACGCGGCGGGGGCCTTGTTGGCGAAATCGCCGCTGAGCAAATTCTCTAAGCGTTGAATATGCGACTCGGCTTCCTTGAGTTCCTTTTCAAGGCGGGCTTTTTCGTCAGGAGTTGTACCAAATTCTACGGTTGGAATATAAATTTCAACTGTATCCACAACGAGTGGAATATGAGTTTCCGGATTGTATTCAAATGCATGAGTCACCACCAGCTTACTAGGATCCACCCCCCACACAGAAGCAGTACCAGCAGCTTCTTGTTGCAACATTTCAGTGAATTCGCCTCCTACGATAACCATTGAATTCTTGATTCTTGGGTTTATCTTTTTATCGGCACGAAGGTTGCGTGTAGCTCGACCAATGTTTTGTAGCAAAGCAAATTCTGCGAGTTTGGCTTCTTCCCAACTTTCAGCTTCACGTGGTTCAGGCCACTTGGCAACGATCAACGCAGCGGGCCAGTCTTTGGCGATATCCGCTATTGGGGATTCGAGAATGGCGCTTCGCAGATGTCCCCAAATTTCTTCGGTGACAAAGGGTGTAAACGGGTGAAGCAATCGCAGGGCCGTGTCAAACACGCGCGCTAATGTTTCGACGGTCGAATATCGAGTCTCTTCCTTCTTCATCTGCTCTTTTGCAATTTCCACATACCAATCCGCAAAATCAGACCAGATGAAATCGTAGATTTGCTGTCCAGCCTGCCCATATTGGAAGTTCTGGAATTGACGCTCCACATCGCGGATCAATTGCTGAAGTCTGGCCCAGATCCATGAGTCGGCCAGGGTGTAATCTCCCTCACCTGTCCTTCGGACACCCTCTCCCGCTGGGAGAGGGGCTGGGGCGAGGGAATCAATCGCATTGATCACAAACCTTCCCACATTCCACAATTTGTTTGCGAAATTGCGGTTGGCTTCCACTTTCTTCATGCCGACGTTGGTATCGTTTCCAGGTGTGGAACCCACCAACAGCGTAAATCGAAGCGCGTCTGTGCCGAATTGATCCATCACGATCAGCGGGTCGATCACATTGCCTTTGGTCTTGGACATCTTCTGTCCATGTTCATCGCGCACGAGGCCATGCAGATACACCGTATGGAATGGGATTTGTCCCGTGTATTCCAAACCGGACATGATCATGCGCGCCACCCAGAAGAACAAAATGTCGTAGCCCGTTTCCATGTAGGAGGTGGGATAAAAATATTTGTAATCGGGCGTCTCCTCGGGCCAGCCAAGGGTTGAGAAAGGCCACAAGCCGGAGGAGAACCATGTATCCAACACATCCTCGTCTTGCGTAAGTTCTTTCGAGCCGCAGGTCGCGCATTGGGTCGGGTCTTCGCGCGCCACGGTCATGTGCTGATCGGGGCAATACCAGACGGGAATGCGATGTCCCCACCACAGCTGGCGGCTGATGCACCAGTCCTTGATATTCTCAAGCCAGTTGTAATAGGTCTTCTCGAAACGCTCAGGCACGATCTTGATGCGTCTGTCTTTGACGGCAGCCAGCGCGGCTTCAGCCAGCGGCTCGATCTTCACGAACCATTGCTCGGAGATCATCGGCTCGACAATTTCGCCCCCCCGTTGTGAACGCGGGATGGTGGTCATATATTTTTCTTCCTTGATGACAAGTCCTGCGGCCTTCATATCAGCCCAGAGGTTCTTGCGCGCTTCGAATCGATCCTGACCCTGGTAGCTGCCTCCGCTTTCGTTGACCTTTGCCTCCACGTCGAGCATGGAGATGATCGGCAGGTTATGTCGCTGGGCAATGGCATAGTCATTCGGGTCGTGACCTGGCGTGATCTTGAGCGCGCCCGTCCCAAACTCCATGCTGACGTATTCATCCGCAATGACCGGAATCTCACGTCCGAGCATTGGCACAACGGCAGTCTTACCGATGAATTTCTTGAAGCGTTCATCCTCAGGGTGAACCGCCACAGCCGTATCTCCCAGAATTGTCTCAGGGCGGATCGTAGCAACAGGAATAAACTCATCGGTATCTTTGAGTTTATATTTGAAGTAATACAATTTTGCTTCTTCGTCGCTGTATTCCACTTCCAAGTCAGAGACAGCGGTCTTCAACCCAGGCGACCAGTTGATAAGGCGCGGGCCGCGATAGATCAGTCCCTTCTCATAGAGGCGCACAAATGCCTCTCGAACTGCCCGACTCAGGCCATCGTCAAGTGTGAAGCGCTCGCGGTCCCAGTCGCAGGAGGCGCCCAGCCGCCGAACCTGATTGGTGATCATGCCGCCGTATTTATGTTTCCATTCCCAGGTGCGTTTGATGAATTCTTCGCGGCCGATCTCTTCGCGAGTCACTTCTTCATTTTTGAGCAGATCGCGCTCCACCATGAGCTGCGTGGCAATGCCGGCATGGTCGCTGCCTGGAACCCATAAAGTCGAGAAGCCCTTCATGCGGTGATAACGGATCATGAGGTCCTCCACGCTGACGAACATGGCGTGACCGATATGCAATTCGCCCGTTACGTTGGGCGGCGGGATCGAAATGACGAACGTTTCCACATTCGGGTCGAAGCCCGGCTGGTTGGGATCATTATGCGGCTTGAAGAATCCACCCGCCTCCCACATGGCATAAATGCGGGATTCGGTAGCTTTGAAATCGTAGGCTTTTGGCAATTCCTGCTTGGTCATTCATGCTCCTTATGTCATTGCGAGCGCATGCTGCGAAGCAATCTCATCCTGAAATTGGAGATTGCTTCTGCGGGCGAACACCGCCTCGCAATGACATATAAAATGTTAAACAAAAACACTCCGTCCAACATGAGGACGAAGCGTAAACTTCGCGGTACCACCTCAATTCGCCGTTTTATGCGGCGCACTCGGTGACCGACAATCATCGGTCTGTGCTGTAACGGGCAATCCCGTGCCGTTCTATTTTCACATGGATTTCTTCGGCAGAGCGATCAGACGACTTCGGCGGCTTTTCGCCGTGGAAGTTTCCAGCCAGTGACTTCCTTCTCTAGCAGCGTTTGGGTCGCGTACTACTTCTGAACGGTAGGATTATATGCCTCGAAAAAGTATTAGTCAAGTAAATCCTTTTCCTGAGAGACAGTTACAGTTTTAGTCGCTCCAATAGCCGCCAGTATCGCAAGAAATGGGATAAATGGAATCCGGTATCGTGAGACGCTTACTCCTCCGGCAGACAAAGCAGAGAAATAGGCGATCATTACCAACAATAAGTACAATAACTTCCATTGTTTTTTCTGTAACAGTTTCCATGCACCCACTATAGCACCCAAGTATATTCCCGCCAACAAGAATATTTCCCAAACCGCAACCAGTCTCTCAATCAGACTCATTTGCCCAAATATGTCAATTGTTTGCGAAATGAAACCATCACTATTACCAGCCGTGCAACCTTGAATATTATTCTCGCTGTCAAAAGTTATTTCATTATCATCAAGAGTCTTGCAAATCAAATTGAAACCTGGGTTGATCATTACGCGAACAAATCCTTTAACATGAACCATTAATGTGGTTTTTGGGTGTTGGCGAAAAATATCCAAAGCTGTTGAACGCATTAAATATATTTCCTCAGCAAAAGATAAGTGATGTTTTTCAACCTCTGATCGGATGAATTGCGTTAATTTAATCGCGGCTTCATCTTTAGTTATTTTTTCTGCTTCTGCAATCACATCACGAGCACTCTTGTATAAAAGGTCTTGCACAGAAACTGCAGAAAATGTCCAAATATTTGCAACCCTATAATTCCTATAAGCCCATGAATACGTTAGGAGAAGGCTGATAAAAAGAAATACCAATGTACTTTTCAACGCAAATCGCCAACGGTCATTACGTACAATGACAAAAAACAATGGCACCAACACTAAAGGCAAAAGCTGACTAACTGGGCGTGTCAAGGAAGTTAGCGCAAATAATATGGCAGAGCTTATCAACCAGGCAATTCTTTTAGTCTTGAAATATTTTACCAACATTAATGTTGCAGGGATTAGAAAACTTATAAACACGGTTTCTGTAATTAGCAGGTATGTTGTCAAACCAATTAATGGATCCAATATCAATACAAAGCCTGCAATCCATCCAATTTTTGGCGATAAATTCATTGAATAAACTAAAACCGGCATCAAGGCCGCAGTAAAACTGCTTATCAAAATTTGAATCAAAATCAATGCAATTACAGAATTCCCTGTCAGGGAATATACCCCAGCCATGAGCATTGGATAAACTGGTGTTCTATAAAGGTTTGGTGTAAAAGGTGACTCAGTCTCCCCGGAAAACCCGTGATGTTGGATAATATTGATGGCAATATTTTCGTAGTTGTACGAATCTGAATTGCCGTAAAACCTGACTGGCTGAGAATATACGAGAAAATAACCCGCCAATCGAACAAGAAGGGCAATGATGAAAATAAAAAGAAAATCTTTTTTGATCATGGTCCCTCCAAAACATTACAATTGCCAATCGAACATTAACTTTGTCGAAAGGCCGAGAGGTTATAAATAGCGGTGGAGAGGTGCTAGTACTCTGCTAAATTGTTCAATTTAGCAGAGTACTAGATATGACAAATCATCGACTATCATTTGTCATGTTGTAACTGGCAATCCTGTGCTGCACTAGTATCATTACGATTTCTTCGTCGGAGTTATCAGACGACTTCGGCGACATTTTGCTTGGGAAGCTTCCAGTCGATAGCTTCCTTCTCTATCAGCGTTCGGGGCGCGTACTACTTCTGAATGTTGGGATTATACGAGGCGATGAGATGAGAGTCAAGAAATATGACAAACAACACAAACGGTTCGACATATGTCAGGTAAGCAAGCGCCAGCTATCTCTCTAATGGATACCAGATCTGCGCCACCCATTTCTGGTCTGTTTGGGGCATATATAATATGATCTGTTTGGTTAAATGATAGTACTTGGTAATCAGGTCCAGATCATAGTAAGTATCCACATCCTTGGTTGTAACAATCAAGTCGAATTTTTGTGTTTTTATTGAATCATTAATGAATCTCGTGTACTCCATACCGTTGTTGTAAAATTCCTCGTATGATGGGCCGATTAGCGAACTATCCAGGTAAGGCGTTATAAAATAATAATAAATTGTTTGGCCGGAATCCAGAGGCGTAATCCCCATTTCCACTATCATGGAAGTGATTGTGGGGGAATTCAGAATATTGTTTGCTGATTCTAGATATGAATAAAGTTTACTCCACTCCCTGGAGTTCCCTTGCACTAATAACTGAGAATTAAGCGTCGAATTTTCCCAGTAAAACAAGTTGAAAAGAACAAGTGAGACAAAGAAAATTCCCGGTAATTTTCCAAGCTCAAGGTTCTGGAAAAGCCAGATGAAAAAGATTGGCAGCACTAATTGATAGGCATAGGTCAAATAACTTCCCACGTGGGAGCCAAGAACAAACACAAAAACAAAAAAGACACACAGAAAGGAATAAAAATAAGGATTTAGCGGAACGCCGACAACAGGGTGGTCCCAGATTAAGAAATTGATGAAATTCCCTGCGACATTGCTGGCAGATAATTCTCTTTTCATTTTTATAAAACCTGTCACAAGCACAATCACCGCCAGAATCAAAACAGGATAAAAATAGTAAAATAATTGCACCAGTTGAGAATATAGGTGTTCAGAGGTCCTAAACGTATTGGAAACATTGCCAGCTACAGTATTTATGAAGTATAGGGGGAAACCGAAACGTATCGCGACAAATGAAACCACAATCAGCCCAAGGAAAAGAAGAGTGTAAACCATCCCTCTTTTCTTCGATACAAATAAAAATAAATAGGAAGCAACAATTCCAAATGCCAGTACAAAATAAGCTTTTGTATAAAAAGCCACCACAGAAAAGAAAACGCTTAAAATAAGTCCGGTATTGTCAAAAGATCGTAAAAATGGGATTAATACTGCCATCAGAAAAAGAAATACCCCCATGGCAGATGGAAAAGCTCCAATTCCTCCTCGTCCCATCAAACCAATCATGACAAACGCTCCACAAGTCAACCCAAGGGAAATATTCCGCCTGACTTTATAAACAGCCCAAAAACCAATCAAAGCTGATAGAAAAATAAAAACAAATGTGACTATCCGGTGAACACGAAGTGTGTTCCCAAACAGAGCTGCAAATGGCAATACGGCCGCGCTATAACCCAGGCCGTAATTATTCAATCCAAGGGGCTGGTTTTTAAAAACGAACGGATTCTCTCCACTCAACAAGAGACTCGTCATCACTTGAGATGCCCCTTCACGAAACTCAAGCTGATATGGAATGGAAACAGTCACCCTGGCAAAATAGATTGCCCATAAAATCGAAACAGATCCCCCAATGAAGAGCAGGACATTTGAAACCTTTCCGTTTTCAAATATTGACTTTACAAATATGAGCACTCTGTTAGCAAACATAAAATCAGCCTATTCATGCTTCAATAACCCTAGACATGAAATACCCCGTCAATATACCATATCACATAAAAAAGCAAAATCTAAATTAATCAATCGTTTAAAACCAATTCAGATTGCTATGAATTCTTGGCTTTTAGGCTCCATTATCTCTCTTTCTAATCACAAGAATAGGAAAATATGCAAATAAGAATCAATATCATGACACAATCAAGCATTCAAAGACTGCTATACTTGCCCTATTCCATAACAAAAAGGATTTCAATATCATGCTCGATGGATTTGACTTTGTACTGGTCGGGTTCGCAGCGCTCTTAGCGGGCGCGATCAACGCTCTCGCGGGCGGCGGGACGCTGATCACCTTTCCCATGTTAACTGCGGTGGGAGTCCCGGCTGTGATGGCAAACGTGACCAATACTGTGGCGCTTTGCCCAGGCTATTTTGGCGGGACACTGGCGCAATGGAGCGATCTGCGCGGCCAAAAAAGCAGGCTGTGGCTGATCGTCCCTGCCAGCATCCTCGGCGGCGTGCTGGGCGGGTTTCTTCTGCTGCAAACAGGCGAAAAATTATTCAAAGACCTGGTCCCTTATTTGATCCTGCTTGCTTCGGGGCTGCTGGCCATTCAAGATCCCGTCCGCGCGTGGTTGATGCGCCGCATGGGAGAAGGTCACGGTTCACGTTTGGAAAAATTTACCTGGCTGCCGGTCACTTTGGCTTCGGTCTATGGAGGTTATTTCGGTGCGGGATTAAGCGTAATCGTGCTCTCGGCTCTGGGATTAACCCTGGAGGATGCGCTTACGCGGCTTAACGCGCTCAAGCAGGCGGTGGCCTTCTCGGTCAACATCGCCGCTGCGATATTTTTCCTTTTCTCAGGACAGGTGCTTTGGTCTGCGGCATTGGTGATGGCTGTAGGGGCGTTGATCGGCGGCGTGCTGGGCGGGAGACTTGCGGGCAAAATCAAACCGTCCACGCTGAGGTGGACGGTGGTGACGATCGGCGTGATCGTCGCGATCATTTATTTAGTGAGATAGTACCGGTCTCGATACGGCGGCGGCGGTTGAGCAGCCGTGCAGCGCGTATCGAAACCCGCCGCCTGCTCGACCACCATTACAACCCTACTTCGGCAGCACCAACGGAGTCTCCATAAATGGATGCTCGACAACGTTCACGGGCAAACAATAGGCATTCGAAATGGCCTCCGAGGTCAGTACTTCGCGCGGGGTGCCGATGGCTTGAAGTTGTCCGCCGACAAGCAGGGCCACCCGGTCCGCGTAACGGGCGGCGAGGTTGAGGTCATGCAGGGCGACCAGTACCGCAAGTTTTTCAGTATGCGCCAGCTCACAGATCACTTCCAATAAACTGACCTGGTATTGCAGATCCAAATGCGCGGTGGGCTCATCAAGCAAAAGGATCGGTGTGGATTGGCACAAGGCGCGGGCCAGCAGGATGCGCTGCGCCTCTCCGCCTGACAACTCTCCAACACGGCGATCCATAAACGCCAAAGCGTTGACTCTGTGCAAGGCTTGCCTCGCCAGTTCTTCATCAAGGGAGGAAGCCTGACCGAGGAAACCGAGGTAGGGCGTGCGTCCCATCAGGACAGTCTCCCAAACTGTGAAAGCGGGCGGCAATAAAATCGCTTGAGGTACAACCGCAAGATAGCGCGCGCGTTGCATGGGAGTAAGCGATTGAAAGTCATCGCCGTTCGTGCGGATATGACCCGTCGATGGAATCACACCGCTGGCCGCACGGATGATGGTGGACTTGCCCGCGCCGTTTGGACCGATAAGCGCGAGTACTTCGCCGCTTTTTACATCGAATGAAACATCGTGCAAAACCTGGTGGTTGTGATAGGAAGCGGAAAGATTGAGAATTTTGAGCATAATTATTTTATTACCATGGGAATACCAGCGACCATAAAGACGACCTGCTGCGCGACACGTGCGAGCATTTGATTTGCGCGACCCAATGCGTCGCGATAGACTCTTCCAAGCGGATAAGGCGGCACCAAGCCAAGCCCAACTTCATTGGAAACGACGAACCATTTCCCGCCAATCCTCTCCTGCACCGAGATGAGTGAATCAACCTCATCCTTCACCTTTTGCATGACGATCTCAAAGGCTGCATCTTCAGGCAGCGACACCAGGATATTGCTGACAAGCAGGGTGATACAGTCCAAAAGAATAACGCCATGCCATAGTCTCCCGACTTTGGCATCCAGCGCAGCGGCGATATTCAGGGGCGCTTCGAGGTTTTGCCATGCCTGCGGACGAGTGGCGCGGTGATGTTCGATGCGTTCGCGCATTTCGTCATCAAAGTCCGTGGCGGTTGCGATGAACAACACTGGTTGATTCGATTTGCGCGCAAGCCTTTCAGCGTAATCGCTTTTTCCACTGCGCGCACCGCCGAGAATTAAAGTTAACTCTCCCATACAATTTTCTCCAATAAATCAATATCTAATGCGTCTTCCACTGCGTCTGCCAATTTTTCAAGCGACTCTTCGAAACGCACAGGCTGCGAGAGGGCTTTTCCCTGCCATCCCAGACTTTTCAACCAGGCATATCGAAACGAATCATTATGAAACAATCCATGCAGGTAACAGCCCAATACTTTTCCGCCGCGTGTAATACACCCATCCAAAACATGGACTTGCCCGCCATTTCGGGAAACGATCTCCATCCAGGGCAGTTGACTCTTCGTCCCGCCCATATGAATCTCGTAACCTTCGATCATCTCGCCGGTAAGTGACCCGAAATTTAAAATTCGCGCGCGTGCCTGATAGGTCGCTTTGCCTGCGGAGAATGTGGTGACAACGGGCAATAAACCCAGGCCTTCCACTGAATCGTTTTGCGATTCAATGTGAAGGGGGTCATAAATGACTTGTCCCAGCATCTGATAACCTCCGCAGATTCCAACCACCGTGCCGCCATTCCTGGAGTAATCGACAATGGAAGCCGCAAGTCCTGTTTGGCGCAGCCAGTCGAGGTCTGCCATGGTGCTTTTTGTGCCGGGGATGATGATCGCGTGCGGCTCTCCAAGTTGACTGACCGAATCCACATGGCGGATGTGGACTCCGGGTTCCGAGCGCAGGGGATCGAAGTCGTCGAAGTTGGCAATGCGCGGCAAGGCCAGAACGGCAATGTCCGTTTGGGACGTGGAAGCAGGCCGTGCAGCGCGTGAAGCGACTTCCACAGAGACAGCATCTTCGTCAGGCAGGGAAAGTCCGTGTAAATAGGGAATCACGCCCAGGACAGGCACACCCCCTTTTCGTTCGAGGATTTGAATGCCATCGTCAAAGAGCGAAAGATCCCCGCGAAACTTATTAACGATAAAACCGCGCAACAGGGCGCGCTCTTCAGGTTCAAGCAGCCAGAGCGTGCCAAGCAGTTGGGCAAAGATCCCGCCGCGATCAATATCACCGACAAGCAAAACAGGAGAGCGGGCATAGCGCGCGACAGCCATGTTGACAATATCGCCACGCCTGAGATTAAGTTCCGCCGGACTGCCCGCACCTTCCATGATAACGAGATCATGCGCGGCGCGCAAACGATCAAGGGCTTGCGTAACATGCTCCCAAAGGATCTTTTTCTTTTCGTAATATGTGTTTGCTGCAAGCGTCTGCCAGGGACGTCCCATCAGGATAACCTGTGAGCGCGAATCCGCTTCGGGCTTGATCAGCACGGGGTTCATATCCACGGTTGGAGCGAGGCCAGCGGCGGCGGCTTGCAAGGCTTGGGCGCGGCCGATCTCACCCCCGTCCGCGCATACAGCCGCATTATTGGACATGTTCTGCGCTTTGAAGGGTGCAACCCGAATCCCCCGCCGCGCATAGATTCGGCATAATGCCGTGACCAGCAGGCTCTTGCCTGCCGATGAACTGCTTCCCTGGATCATCAATGTCCTGGCTGTCATGAAATATTCTCAAGATGCGATGTGTCGTTTAATAAATTCACAATTGCGCCCGCCGGGTAAAAGGAGATTTCCGAAAGAGAGGCAGGCGAGACATGGAACTGCCAATACATGCGGGGAGGTAAATTCAATGCAAGGCAGATCAGGGATTGCAATAGGCCGCCATGCGCAACAAGCAGAACCGTTTTGTCTTTCCAGTTTTCAAGAATATCCTTCAAAACGGATTGTGCACGTATCGCCAACTGTTCAAGCGTCTCACCGTTCGGCGGAGAGTTTTTATAAACATCATCTTCCCATGTTGCGAGGGCGCCGGGACATTCTTCTTTGATCCTGTTGTAAGTCGCACCTTCCCAATCGCCAAAGTCCATTTCGCGCAGGCGTAGATCTGTTTTTATCTCGAGTCTGTCCCCCGCAATGACCTTGGCCGTTTCAAGCGCACGCTGCAAATCACTGGAATACGCAACGTCAAAGGACTGGCTCGATAAACGACCCGCCAAAGCATTGGCCTGTCGTCGACCAATTTCATTAAGCGGAATATCGCTTTGTCCCTGAAAGCGTTGCGCGAGATTCCAATCCGTTTGTCCGTGACGAATGAGATAAAGTTTCATAAATGCATTTCCCTGATCGCATTCAACAACCGCCTGTTCTCCCCTGCCTTGCGTGTTGCAATGCGAACATGGGCAGGCAAGCCAAACGAAGCGCAATCGCGCACAAGCATCCCGCGTCCCAACAATTTTTGACGGAACTGCGCGCCATTTTCAACAGGCAATAGAAAGTAATTCGTTCGAGATGGAATTGGGTCATATCCCAATTCCTTTAATCCCAGAACCAATGCCTCTTTTTCTTCGCGTAATTTTGCCAGGGTTTCGGATAAATGTTTTTCATCCTGCAAAGCCGCCAGCCCCGCTGCCTGCGCCAGTGCGTTTACATTCCAGGCAGAACGAAGGTTGATCAGCGCTTCGATCACAGTCCTATCGCCCGCAGCATATCCGAGCCGCAAACCTGCAATGGCATGGTCTTTTGTCATGGAACGCAGCACCAATATATTTTTCCCCCGCAGCGAAACAGCCGAGCCCATGTCTTGCACAAAGGGCTGGTAGGCTTCATCCACTACAAATAACGTACCAGGATATATGTGCGACCATTCATTTAATATTTCCAAGGGCAATACCTGACCTGTGGGATTGTTCGGATTGCAAATGAAAACAAGACACATCTCATGCTCACTTAACTTCTTTTGGATTTCTGCTGGCTGGGGCATGAATCTTTTTTCTGGAACTGCGCGCCAGCGCTGAATATTCGCACCCATTAAGCGGGTGGAACGCTCATACTCGCCGAAGGTTGGGTCAACGATCAGGGCATGATCTCCCTTTTGTAGAAACGCGAAGGCTGCGAGCTGGATCAACTCTGCTGTGCCATTACCCACCATGATATGTTCAGGTGGAATATCCAATTGCTTTGAAATCTCACGCCGCAGAGCAATGGACTCGCGGTCTGGGTAACGCTCCAGCGGCGTGGATCGAATCGCCTCCCACACACGCGGCGAAGGTCCGAAAGGATTGCTATTAACGCTGAAATCCAGCACATCATTGGGATGAATGCCTAGTCCCTCCAACTCAGCATAATCAAGCGCTCCATGTACAGAAGGTTCAACGCGAATAGACATATAGGCTCCACGACATGAACACAAGTGCCGCCATTCCAACAGAGCAATATAACAAGCGGCGGGCGCGAACAAGGTCGATGACAGACGGGGAGTGAAGACCTTTACCAAGAATGTAATGCCCAACCTTTTCCAATTCTGTATTCAACGCGCCAGCCATCGCACTCATGGGGACTCCCGCATTGGGACTTGCAGTTTGCCGCGCATCGCGCCTCATGATATGCCAGGCTTGCCCTGGGTTTGCTCCACAAATTAAGGCAGACAGCATGATGAATAATCCCGTCAAACGCGCTGGGATGAAGTTCAAAACATCATCGAATCTTGCAGGGAATTTTCCAAGCCATTCGCGTTCAGCGTCGCGGTAACCAAGCATGGAATCCGCAGTGTTAATGAAACGATATGCCAATGCAGCAGGTAATCCGCCCATGGCGTAAAAAAACAAGGGGGCAATGATCCCATCCGAAGCATTTTCTGCAACCGACTCAACCGCGGCGGCAGAGACCTGGGACTCGTTCAATTGCGAAGTGTCGCGGCTGACCAGGTGCCATGCAAGCAATCGTCGCGCTTCAGATAAATTTCCGGTTTCAAGCGCAGATTGCACTTCTTTGGCGGCACGGTCAAGCCCGCACAGGGAGAGGGTCAACTTCAACGCAAAAGCCTGCAGCAAAATCCCTATCCAAACGGGAAGGCGATACGCAAGAAGGGTAATTGCTAATCCAATGCCTGCTGCTACAGCAAACCCCACAAGGAGAATAAAAAAACCAAACATAAATTCAATCAGCCAGTTTCCGCGCGGACGAAAACGCATCAACCAGCGGGTCAAACTTCCCATCCACGCAGTGGGGTGAAAACGATTGGGTGGGTCGCCAAGGATGATGTCGAAAAACAGGGCAAGTGGAAAAACGAGAAATCGATATGGAAAGGTCATATGAACTCATTAAATTGGCAATTCGCAATTCATAAAATGCCTCGGGCTGCAAAGAATAACAAAACGACCAATTCAATCCCTTCGCATAACGCGCCGTAGCTATCCCCTGTAAGACCAGGGATCAATCGCAGGATAAACCGCGCGCCAAACCATAAGGTGAGACCCGCCAGCGCGAAGGCAATCAGTCCCATCATCCCGGTTACAAACCAGATGACGATTAGGGCGATAGACGTCGCCAAAACAATTTGAAGCCAGCCGACATTATCCTTGAGCTCCCGTCCAAGCCCATGTTCGCGGGCATAAGGGAAGGCAAAGATGGCGAGAGCCATGCCCCAACGTGCCAGGGTAGTTGATATTACAAGAACAGGGCCAATATCAAGAGAAGCAGCGAGCGCAGTATATTTCAACAATAAAACAAGTACTCCGCCCGCAGCGCCAAATGCACCGATGCGTGAGTCCTTCATAATTTCGAGTCTGCGTTCGGGAGTCCAGCCGCCGAACAAACCATCGCAGGTATCCATAAAGCCATCGAGATGAAATGCACGCGTAAACACAACCCACGCAAGCAAGGTCAACGCGGCGGAGACAGAAGCGGGGAAAACCAAACGCGCGGCATGGTTCACAGCATATAACAGCGCACCCAGCACAACACCGACGAGCGGGAACCATCCCACTGCCTGTCCCAGCTCCCGCGAGGTGAACATGCGTTTGATAAATGCGGGAAAGATCGTCAAGAATTGAAACGCCGCGATCATTGATGTCATGTCATATCATCCCGTGTTTTTTAAACCGGAAGCGATGCCGTTGATGGTCAACGCCATTACTTCGCGCAGCGGCTTTGCCTCCTCGCCATCGGGATCGGCGAGCGAGCGCAAACGGCGCAGGGTTTCGATCTGGATGTAATTCAAGGGGTCTATATATGGGTTACGCAGATGAACAGCCTGCTGCGTAATGGGTTCAATTTCAAGCAAGGTTTGATGACGGCTGATCGCCAAAACGGATTCTTTTGTGAGGTCATATTCCGAGCGAATGACATTGAAGATTTTATCCGCAAGGTTTTTATCCGGCACAAGGTCTACGTAGAGGGCTGAAATATCCATATCCGCTTTAAGCAGCGACATCTCCGAGTTGTGCAGCAGCGTTCTGAAGAAAGACCAGCCGTCGTACATTTCCTGCAAAAGAGGGAGATCATGGATGGAGGATAATCCCACACCGAGGCTGTACCAGCCCGGTAAATTGAAGCGGCTTTGCATCCATGAGAATACCCAGGGGATGGCGCGGATCTGGTCCACCGCGCCCGTATTTGCGCGCGAAGCCGGGCGCGAACCGATCTGCAAGCGTTTGATCTCATCCAGCGGCGTGGCAGATTCCCAAAACTCAATGAAGCCGGGCGTTTCATAAACAAGCGAACGATAAGCGCGCTGCGCCGCTTTCGACATTTCGCCAATTGCAGTCCGCCACTTTTCGGGAACAACCTGTTCCCCATGCGGAACAGAAGCAAGGATCACGGCGCTTACGATCTGTTCCAAATGCCGATGCGCGAGGGCGGGATTGGAATAACGCGACGCGATGATCTCGCCCTGTTCGGTGACGCGGAAACGCCCTTTGATGCTTCCCGCGGGCTGGGCACGGATTGCGCTGTTGGCGGGTCCGCCGCCGCGTGCAATGGTTCCGCCGCGCCCATGGAAAATAGTCAACTTGACGTTGTATTGATCGGCGACGCGCGCGATCTCCTCCTGCGCCTGATACAAGGCCCAGTTCGCCATGAGATAACCGCCATCTTTGTTGCTGTCGGAATATCCGATCATCACCATCTGTTCGTCATGGTAGGTCTTGAGGTGTTCGCGGTAGGCGTCCAGCGTAAACAGCAATTCCAAAATATTGGAAGCGTTCGTAAGATCGCGCACCGATTCGAAAAGCGGCGTGATTTGCGGAGCGGCCTTACAACCCGCCCATTTTGCAAGCAGAAGCACGGTCAATACATCCGCCGCGGCGTGGGTCATGGAAATAATAAACGGGCCGAGCAATTCGTTTCCATAAACATCGTTCGTCCGCCCGATCAACTGAAAGAGCGACCAGGTCTCCGCCGCAGAAGAGGTAACGCCGGGATGTTTTGAAAGATTGGGCGGCGGCTCGCTTAACAGGCGCGCCAACAATTCAGTCCGCTTGTCGGGGGAAAGGTTCTCAAAATCAGACTCGATTTTAAGAGCGCGCAAAATTTCGCTTAAAGCGGAATTCAGGCGGCTGGAGTCTTCGCGAATATCCAGCCTTGCGGCGTGCAACCCAAACGTCCTCACTTTTCGCAAAACAATTTGCAATTCGTCCAGCGCCGGATTATTGGCGGGCAGGGCAGACGCGATCAGTTCCAGCGTGTGGCATAGATCGCTTGCGACGATGCGCGCCTTATGCGGATATTGACCCAACAGGTGCGCCTTCATATCATCGCGCGAGGCTTCTGCCAGGTCATTGGCCAGCAATGCCAGCATCAGGCGATAAGGTTCGGCGGCATATCGCTGTTCAATGTACGCGACATGAGACGGGAAAGGCCTGCGTTTTTCGATCCACTCCAACAAGGCGGGCGGGGGTGGAATCCGTTTTGAACTGATGCTTAAATGCCGTCCCAATTCCTTTAAGGTACGACGGTGGTTTTCCACTGCAAGACCGCGATGCAGGCGCAGCGTTTCCGCGGTTACTTCGGAGGTAACATACGGATTGCCGTCCCTGTCGCCACCGATCCAGGACGCCAGCTGCAGCCCTGCGCCCGTAATTTTCAAGCCCGGGTAATAGCGCTCAACGGCTTTCTCAAGTTCATTGTAAATGGCGGGAATGACGTTCCAGAAAAATGCGTCTATAAAATACAGGCCGGTGCGTACTTCGTCGGTCGCCGTCAATTTATCGGCGCGGGTGCGATCTGTCAGCCATAAGGCGGAAATCTCGCCGCGCAAAGAATTAATCGCGGCCTCCCTTTCGCGCAACGAAAGCGAATTCTGGTTAATGCCCAGCAGAAGGCGCGCGACGCGCTCCATCTTCGAGAGAATAGTTCGACGGCGCGTTTCTGTTGGGTGCGCCGTCAACGCCAACTCGATGGATAAATTCTCAAGCAAAGCGGATATTTGCTCATGCCCAGCCCCGTACTCCTTCAAAACCGCAAATGCATCGCCGATGGATTCGCCAATCGGTTCGGGGTATTTTTCATCTTCACGCTGGCGCAATAATTTCACGCGCTGATTTTCTTCGGCAAGGTTAACCAGATCGAAATACGCCGTAAAAGATGCGGCCGCCGCGCGGGCTTCTTCCGTTTTCAATGAGGAAACCTCCTGCTGTAAATCCTGCGCAGCGGAAACTTCCCCGTTTCGCCGCGCCTTCGCCAGCAAGCGAATACGCTCCTCGATCTCAAAAATGGATGGGGCTTCAAGTTTTGAGATCACTTCGCCGAGCAGGTCGCCAAGCAGATGAATATTTTGCGAGAGTTCCATACGTTGCCGCCTTTAACTGCCCTTCTCACTCACGCCCGCTTCGCCGAAGGTTGCCATCTCCGCCAAAATCTTGCAGGCAGCTTCAGCGAGTGAAATGCCAAACGCTGCGCCCGTGCCTTCACCAAGCCGCAGATCCAAATCGAGCAGGGGCTTGAGGTTCAACCATTCCAACATCAAATGATGACCGTTCTCTTGTGAGCGATGCGCAGAAATTAAATAATCTTTACCTTGCGGCGCGAGTGTCAGCGCGATCATGGCCGCCGCCGTTGAAATAAATCCATCCACCATCACAGGCACATGCTTTGAAGCCGCGCCAAGCATCACACCCGCCAGCCCGCCAATTTCGAAGCCGCCAACTTTCGTCAGCACGTCGAGTCCATCCTTCGCATTCGGCTTGTTCACATCCAATGCGCGCGCGATGGCGGAAATTTTCCTTTTCAACCCGGCCTCGCCCACACCTGTGCCGTGCCCTGCGATATTTTCAGGAGATTGATTCATCAACACGCACGCGATCGCAGCGGAGGGAGTCGTGTTGCCGATTCCCATATCGCCAGTTCCGATGATGTCTGCGCCGCGGGATATTTCCGCCAGCGCAATTTCGATCCCGCTCTGAATGGATTCTTCTGCCTGCTTCCGCGTCATTGCTGCGCCCATCGATATGTTTGCCGTTCCCGCAGCGACTCTCCGCTTGATGAGTTTTCCGTCTGCAGCGGGAATATCATTGGCGACTCCCATATCCACGACCACCACGCGCGCGCCGATATGACGTGCCAGCACATTGATCGCCGCCCCGCCCGCCAGGAAATTCATTACCATCTGCAGCGTGACCTCCTGCGGAAATGCACTCACTCCCTCCGCAACAACGCCATGGTCCCCGGCCATGGTAATGATGACCTTATTTTTTATCGTTGGAATATTTTTTCCGGTTATTCCCGCAAGTTGAATCGATAGTTCTTCAAGGCGACCCAGACTTTTTTGGGGCTTGGTTAATATATTTTGACGATCGCGCGCGGCTTGTGCGGCAGATTGATTGAGTGGAGAAATGACTGGAAGATTCATCCTATTTCCTTTACAAATTGTATTGTGAGGTTTATCCTGCACAAAAGCAATATCAATGTCGTGTTACAACTTAGAATTCAATCCCTGCCTGCGCTTTTATCCCATTTTGATATGGGTGTTTCACTTCGAGCATTTCCGTGACCAGGTCTGCGTACTCGATCAACTCGGCAGGCGCGTTGCGCCCGGTGATGACGAGATGCAATTTTTCGGGTTTGTTGGCTTTGAGCCAGTCAATGACTTGCACGGTATTCAGCCATGCATAATGCATGGCGTACGTGAACTCATCCAGAACGATTACATCGTAGCCGCCGCTGGCGATTTTTTCCTTTGCGAGTTCCCAGCCATGGATTGCACGGGCGGTTGTTTCATCCATGTCTTTTGAGAGCCAGGTAAAACCATCGCCAGTGGTGAACCAGTCAATGCCGAGTTTCTGCGCGGCTTTGACCTCGCCCCATTTGCCCGTTTCCGATTTGATAAATTGAATCACGCAGACGCGCAAGCCTCGTCCCCATGCGCGCAGGAGCATACCAAACGCGGCAGTGGATTTACCCTTACCGTTACCTGTATTGACGATGACCAGTCCTTTTTTCATTGAACCATGCCTGTCAATTCCATTTTGCAATGATTTGCTTTTGCAACCATGCGGCGGTCTCCATCATGGAAGGTCCGTCGTGGATGAGGTTCATTCCACGCGTCACGTTTGATTCGATGACGGGTACGCCCTGCCAGCCGCGCTGCTGCAATAGTTTATTGGCGTCTACAGGATATTCCGGTTCCGTGAATAGGACCATCAGGTCGGGGCGGCGGCGCGTGGTTTCGTCAAGATCAAGTTCCAAGTAGCCCTGGCGTTGATTGGCAAAGATATTTTCGCATCCCGCCGCTTCGAGCAGGTCGTTGATGAAAGTAAAGCCTCCCACCATGCGGACGTGTTTTCCGAACCAACACTCGGCGTAGACTCGGGGCCGGGGGGATGGCGCACCAGCCGCGAGGTCCAGAAAGACACGACGCCAGTGTCGGGTCAGGGCGCGGGCGGAATCCATTTCATCCACCAATCCGCCGAGGGTGATGACGTTTTCCAAAATCCCATGCAGACTGTTGGGGAGCGGAAAGGCGTAAACGGGAAATCCATGCTCGGAGAGTTTTTTCCCCAACCCGCGTTGGACGCCAGTGGTGGTCAGGACCAAATCCGGTTCGAGTTGTTTGATCTGGCCTTCATCCACAACCAGATAATCACCCACAACGGGGGCGGATAAATTCGGCACGTAACGGAGGCAGTAGGATGAAACTCCGACAATCTGGGCGCCATAACCGATTTCAAAAAGCGCTTCGGTCAATCCCGAAACCAGACTGACAATCCGTTTGGGTTTTTCCGGAACATCGATAAAACTTCCGAGAGGGTTGCAGTAAATTCGTATTTGCTCAGACATGGGGGGTTTCCTCATTACCAATAGGCCTGATTCTTCACGCGGCGCAGGATCCATAAGAAGAAGGGCGCGCCCGCCAGCGCGGTGACGATGCCAACAGGGATTTCCTGCGGCGCGAGGACAATGCGCGCAATCACATCGGAAATCAGCAGGGCGGTTGCGCCGCCAATAATGGAAAGCGGGACCAGGCGGCGATAATCCCCGCCGAACCATAAACGCATCGTGTGCGGCACGATCAGCCCAATGAAGCCGATGATACCCGCAAAGGAAACGGCGGCAGCGGTTGCCAGCGACGCGGCAATCAACAGAATGGTTTTGGTGCGGGCCACGTTCAAACCAAGCTGCTGGGCCTGGTCGTCACCGAATTGAAGCAGGTTTAACACATACCCATTCATGGTGAGAACTCCAAGCGCAATGACGATATAAGGCAAAATTGCCAGGGTGGACGTCCAGCCAAGTTGAATGGAACCACCCATCAGCCAACTCATCGCCCGCCGCAATTCTCCCTCAGAGTGCAACATAAGGAAGGACGTCAGCGAAGTGGCAAAGGATGAGATAGCCACGCCCGCCAGAATAAGATTGGTGGTCGGCGCGGTTTTCCCAACACGCGCGAGAAAATAAACGATGGTTACCGTCAGCAGCGCCCCCAAAAACGCCGCCATTGGAATCGCCATCAATCCCCAGAATGTATAGGGCCATTTCACGCTCATGGCAATTACCGCGCCCAGACCCGCACCGGATGCCACGCCAATAAGATATGGATCAGCCAGCGGGTTGCGGAACAGGCCTTGATAGGCCGTGCCACTTCCGCCCAGCGCCATGCCAGTCAGCGCGATCAAGACAGTGCGCGGCAGGCGGATTTTCCATAAAATGGAATCTGCCAGTTGCGTACCATGTCCCGTGATTGCGGCCATTAATTCAGCTGGCGAAAGAAATACCGAACCGATGGCCAGGCTTAGGAATAAGGCGAGCAGGAGAAAGAGGAGGGAAATGAGAAAGGAGCGGGCCATTATGATGAATAATTATCAATTATCGGTGAACTGTTGAAGAGGCTTCCAAAGCCATCAAGACTTTGGAAGCCTCGGAGTAATTTACGGAGCCGGTGCGAATTCCGGATGCAGAATGGCAACCAGTGCTTCGAGTCCGTCCACCAGGCGAGGTCCTGGGCGAGTGGCAAGGTCATCGTCGAAAGCGAAGATTTTTTCGTTTTTAACTGCGCTCAAATCTTCCCAGCCCGGGCGTTGTCCTATTGATTCAATGGTTGCGCCCCATTTGGCATCGCCAAGGATGATGAAATCGGGGTCCTGCAGAACAATTTCTTCAAGGCTGATCTGCGCGAAAGAGTCGGAAAGCGCGCCGCCAATGTTGATTCCGCCCGCCATTGCGATCATCGTATCCATGAAAGTGTCAGGACCGGATGTCCAGGGTTTGGTGGTGTCGGTGCTGTCAATTTCGTAAAAGACGGTTGGCTGGTATGACAGGGGGGTAATTATTTCTTCAACAGCCTGCACGCGCACTTTGAGCGATTCAACCAACGCGCCCGCTTCTTGTGCGTGACTTGTCAACTCGCCCATAATCTCAAGATGCTGGTACATGCCTTCAAAATCAACGGGGTTTCCAAAGAAGTAAACGACCACGCCCAAGTCTTCGAGGGCTTTGATTTGCTCGGGGCTGTTAATTCCAGCAGCCACCACCAAATCGGGGTCAAGAGCAAGAATGGCTTCCGTGTTCAGGGTTTGGTAGGTGGAGCCAATGCTTTCCACGCCAAGGGCCTGTTCAGGGTAATTGGAATATTCGTCACGACCAACCACCTGGGAACCCGCGCCAATGGCAAACAGGATCTCGGTCAGCGAGGGCGCAAGGGAGACAACGCGCTGGGCGGGGGCGGCAAGTTTGACTTCGCGTCCGAGGCTGTCGGTAAACAGGATGGCTGTATCTGCCGGGGCCTCAGTGGCGGGTGATTCCGTCGAAACGGGGGCAGCCTGTGGGGATGATACAGGCGCTTCGGTCGGGGTGGAAGCGGGAGCACATCCCGCCAGAAGCAGTGTGATGAGTAAAGTCAAAAGCAGGGTCTTACGAAACATTTTATATTCTCCGCATTATGATTTGGTGTTGCTGCAAATTAAAATCCCCAGCCGATGACTGGGGAGGTTGGAGAGGCAATCCGAGTAAGCTGCCGTCATCCACCTCCTTTCCACGAGAGTGTGGTGAACCGAGCAGCAGCGGGCGACCTGACTTATTAGCCCTTGGCTTTCAGTTATCGGCGTTAACCGTCGGTCTGATCGCCAAATACTAACTCACAGTTGCGGGACAGTGTTGGGTTTTCACCAACTTCGCCGCTTGCTGATTGTTTATTTTCCTTATTGTACCACCGAGTTTCGCAGGATGGTTTTGATCCAATTTTGAAATTTCCAAATTTGAAATGGATATAAAAAATACCAGTATAAAAACCCGCCGGGGCCGCGCGGGGCGAAGTACGCGGTCTGCGTTAAGGTTGAGTCGTTGCGCATACGCCATTCCAGCCAGCCTTCGCCAAATTTGGATCTAATATTTAAAAGAAGATGATTTCTTTCAACAACATCAACTTCATTTTGTAACTCCTTTATTGTTTCAATGATTTTTTCAAGCGGCACGGCTACTGTCAGTTCACGGTGGTAAATATAGAATCCTTCATGCTTGAGGACTTTCACATCGTTTTGACCGTCGTCCCAAACACGCTCTATCTCAAGCGGATGCAAACGCTTCATCGCCTGGCGGACGGTTGCTTCAAAATCAATCAGCAACACCTCAGGGTAAATTTCCCGCGCCTCAGCGTGGAGGACGATACTGTCGCTCGACAAGCCTCCCACCAGGGCATGTGCAATCGGACGCGGCACGGGCGTCATCAACCCAATGCCAAATGCCATAAACCAGACGGGCAGATAAGGAAGTAAAAGGAAACTGCGCTGATACCCGCGGATTCGAGCGTAACTCAACATCAATTCCTGATAAGTAAATATTTCCGGCCCACCGATCTCAAAAACCCTGCCCCGTCCCTTGTGGTTTTCAAGCGCGGCTAAAAGATAGTCCATGATATTTTGCGCTGCAATCGGCTGCGTCTTATTCTTCAACCATTTAGGACCTGGGATAATGGGAAACAACTCCGTCATAAAGCGAATCATTTCAAAGGAGATGCTCCCGGAACCGACAATGATTCCTGCGCGAAATTCGGTGACGGGCACTTTGCCTGCCTGCAGGGTCTTGCCGGTTTCGATGCGTGACCGCATGTGCGGAGCAATATGCTGTTCAGGGTCTGCCAGTCCGCCGAGATAAATGATGTGTTCCACAGCAGCATTTTCCGCGGCTTGAGCAAAATTGTGCGCGCCTTCAATTTCCCGCGATGTGAAACCACGTCCCGACAACATGTTGTGGATGAGATAATACGCGGTATGGACGCCATCCAATGCTAGCGGAAGCGTGGCAGGCTGGAGCACATCGCCTTGTACCATCTCAACTTGCGAATACCATTTCCGTGCTTTGAGTCTTTCTGGGTGGCGCACCAACGCACGGACGCGGTATCCGCGCTTGAGCAGTTGCGGGATGAGCCTGCTGGCAATGTAGCCAGTGGCACCAGTGACGAGGATGAGATGGGACATGATAAGTTATGTGATTGCAAGGCAGGTCATGATCCGCCAACCCCGGCAATGACTTTATCTCTCCACTTTAAACGGCGTGATATCGGGATCGATTTTTTCATCGAACTCACGCGCGGCGAGGTGACCTGAGAACACCGCCTGTGCGATAATGTTCGGGGCTTGTGCGTCGCCGATAAGACGCAGTGATTTTAGTTTCCCATCTGCGAGGGCAGGCTTGAGTTCGTGATAGAGCGCATCGTTGGGGATTCTGTCTGTGACTAGCACGATGGCATCGCAGGGGAGGGTCGATTCAGCGGAGGTCATGGTATGGGTCACAGCAGCAGACGTCCCTGAGTGTGAAGCGAGAACGTGGTGTGTGAGCAGAGTCACATTCAGGTCAAGCAGGCGCTTATAAATGCGATCCTGTTCAAGGGTGTATTCAGTCCAATAAGAAATGGCGGGAGCGGGCGTCATCAAGGTGACTTCGCATCCGTTTGCGGCAAGCAGTTCAGCGAGAACGCCGCCCATGTAGTAATGATCGTCATCGTAAATTAAAACTTTGCCGGAAGGCAGGTTTCCATTCATCAAATCGTCGGGGGTGAAAATTTTTCCATCCCCTTGAAGCGGACGCGAGATATTGCGACCAAGACCATCGCGCCTCCATGCTGCGCCAGTGGCGAGGATGACATGCGGCGCGCCTGCCTCGAGAACATCCTTGGCAGTCATCGGGCTGGATGGATAAAAAAAGATATGCTCTGTCTTATTGATTTGTGTGAGACGCCAGTCAATCACCCGCCGCCATTCGTTGAGGTTGGGAAGCGCGGACTCGAGCGCCACGCGCCCGCCCGCTTCACGGTTTGCATCGGTGAGGATGACGCGATACCCGCGCTGGCCCAGCGCGCGGGCGGCTTCAAGGCCTGCAGGCCCCGCACCGACGATGAGGATTTCATCTTCGCTTCGCTTTGGCGCAATGATTTCAGGATGCCAGCCGCGGCGGAATTCTTCGCCCATGGTTGGGTTTTGCGTGCAGCGAATGGGGACGAAACGAGTATCGCCGGTAACGCAGATATTACAGCCGATGCACTCGCGGATATCCTCCTGTCTGCCTTCCCTTATTTTGTTCGGCAAAAACGGATCAGCAATGGATGGACGCGCCGCGCCTATCATATCCATGATGCCGCGCTGGATGGCCGAAACCATCGAATCGGGCGAGGTATATCTGCCAACGCCGACCACCGGCTTTGTGGTTAACTTCTTTACGAAGGAAATATATTTTTCCTGATGACCTTCCCTGCCAAAACGCGAGGTGACGGAATCGTTTTTCCATGCGCTGATATTCACATCCCAAAGGTCTGGAAGTTCTGCCAGCATGGATACGATGTCATGCGCTTCGCCGTCGTACTGCATTCCATCTGCGCCGAGCAGTTCATCCACTGCAAAACGGACAGCCACCGCGCACATATCGCCGACGGCATCTTTTGTATCTTCGATCAATTCACGCAGGAAACGGACGCGGTTTTCAAGCGAGCCGCCGTATTCATCGGCACGGTCGTTGTCCCTGGACAACAGATGAAAAGCGAGGGTCATGGCGTGCGCGGCATAGCAATAGATAATGTCAAAACCTGCCTTCTTCGCACGAACGGCGGCGTTACGATGCCATTTTCGCACCTGCTTGAGATCATCCTTCGAGGCGGCCCGCGTTTGACCAGGTTCATATCCACTGCCGCCCGTGATGCCCATGGAACGAGGCCCAAACGCAGAGGCGCGTGAATATAAATTGGATGCGTCGTGGCTGTTGTAGGTCAATTCAACGCCTGCCAGTGCACCGTGTTTATGCACGACTTCAGTCATCAACCGCCATGTGGGAATATCATCATCACTCCAAATGCGTCCCTCAAAAAATGGGGACAGGTCGCTGGTGTGATGGATCTCGGTCTCCTCGGTACAGACCACGCCCCAGCCGCCCTCCGCTTTCAAGCCGCGCATGGCAGCCATGCCCTGCGGCATGCGATGGCCAAATCCGTTGCAATGCGGTACTTGATAAAAACGATTCGGCGCGGTGACGGGGCCGATCTTGACGGGTTGGAAGAGAACATCGTAGCGTGAGGTCATGTTGATTTCCTTAAATAAATGACAGCCACTTTCGCAAAGCGTGTAACTGCCACCTTTGAGTTATAAACAATTCGGCAAGCCGATCACCGGCATATCACGCATGAATCCTGTATGCTGCGCCCAACCTTAGAAGCCGAAGGCGGTCAATCCAGAAAGTTCGAGGAGAAAACGAACGGCGAGGTTGATCGGATATTGATTCATCTTATGATTCCACGATCTCCTTCACCCTCCCCACCTGTCCATCCACCAAACGGACTTTGATGCCATGGGGATGATCGGGCGACTTGGTAAGAATATCCTTGACAATGCCTTTGGTCAATTTGCCCGTGCGCTGGTCTTGTTTGAGGACGATGAACACAGTCATGCCGGGTTTGATGGTGGAGCGAGTTTGTCCGTTCATTAGTTATCCTATTGAGTCATCCCAGACTTAGTCCAATTTTCGCCAACCGATTGGGGACAAAGTTAAAGAATAACCCACCTAATTGATGATATAAGCCCGGCCGCACAAATTTGGCACCCACCCACGGTCACCTGACCAAGTACTCATTCATCTTGTCAGGTACTCCATAATACCAGGCATGCCATTTCTTCCGCTCACAATCCGGATAAGTTCATCGATACTTATCGCTATCGGTTACCTGCCTGGAAATTCATACTTTCCGGGCGTATTTTCCTGCGGCTGTAAAACACGGAAAATCTCAATAGGTATCCAGGCGCGGCTGTCTACCGGGAGAATGACGGGAAGTATGGGGCGGGCAGGTTCAAATTGTGGATAAGGCAATAGCAAGGTTTCGTCAACTGTGCCGTCAGCATTTCTCCTTCGCCCGCTCAGCAAGGGTTCATCGAATAACCACCAATGATCTTGCGGGTTGAATTGGCGATAACCTTTGGAAAAGTTGATCGCCTCAACGGAGATGCTTTCCACGCCAAAAATGCCTCGTGTTTCCAACGACAAAACCTTTGCAACCCAGCGCCCCGTCACGAGATTGCTAAACCTGGGAAGCTCCGCATCCATATTCGCGCCACTGATATAGTTTCTGCAGTTATCCAGGCCAAAAATATTAGTATGACTTCTGCCTCTGGTGAGCAGGGATGTAAACCATCGGATGAGCTGATGCTTGCTGTCCAGTGATGCCCACCACTCACGGTAATCCTGCTCATCCTTAAACGGCTTGCCGAAATATTTTTCGGCATTCAATCGAAACAACCAATGCTGAAAATCACTGGTCATCTCAACTGCTTCAGGTTTTTTGCTGCCATCTTCGAATTTTAGGGTGGTTGGATTAATCCTCCACACATCGGGGAAGGCGAGTAATTGCCAATTATTCGGGCTTACTTTGGTAATGCGGGATACGCCATATACCTCGTACGATGTCTTGACCACACCCCAGTTCCCAGGCGGTCTGGGACTGGCAGGCTGAGGCAAATAGTTGGTAATACCCTCATTAAAATGAGCTTCTATCATAGCGTTTCCTTTCTCCCGTCGGGGATTCGAGAATACGAGACTCGAGGAATGTCTCAATAGGCGAAGGCGGCGTAATAAGTATGCCGATTTCGCTGCAGTCATTGCAGATCGATGAGCTTTTATGAAGATTAACCATCTTCCAGGTTTGGCATTTTACAGTCCTCATTTTAGAATGGAATTATAAATCATAGAATGGCATATCAATCCAATCATGGAAAATGTCAACCCAATAACCCTCTCGCAAAGGACAGGAATGCCTGTACGTCCTTGAAATTTGTGATCATTCCCACCGAGATCCTGACCGCGCCCGATGATTTGCCATCGATGCACAGGCGAAAATCATCAATGGACATGCGGTCTTCGTGGCCGGGGGAAGTGAAGCACACGTCCAACTCCACACGGGAGATGCCGAGGGCCACTTCCCCTGCGCCGGGGTTGCAGAAGCAGCCTGTGCGCAAGGAGATGTTGAGCCTGTTGGCTTCACTTTCAATGTAGCGGTGGTCAAAGGCTTTGCCATTTTTATCGTAGAAATTAACAGTCACTGCGCCGCCTCTGCCCTCCATGGAATTGGGTCCAAATAAACGCACCAGCGGCTCGCCTGTGCTGTGCTTCATTTGCGTGAGGTTTTCCAGGAGCCAGCCGGTCAGAGTTTGGACACGTTCATGGATGACATCCATACCGATAGATTCGAGGTGTTTGAGTCCGATTTCAAGCGCGGGAATATTGAGGTAATCAAGCGTGCCATCTTCGAATGCAGAGGCGCCATCGGCAAGATAATACTTGTCACCCTGCACCGAAGCGACGGTGATCGTCCCGCCTGCAAACCAGGGGCGATGTAATTTTGTCAAAGTAGATTTGCGTGCGATCAATACGCCAAGCCCGGTTGGGTAGCCGAACATTTTATAAAACGAGATCGCCACAAAATCTGGTTTGACCTTTCTTAAATCCAGTTTGTTGGTTGGGACATACGCTGCGGCATCCAGTAACACATCCCAGTCGTGAGCGTGGGCTTTCTCGATCCACTCCAGCGGATGTTTGACCGAGGAGAAGTTCGATTGTGCGGGGTAGGCAAAAAGGTTATGTCCATTTTTCGAAGGCCGGGTCAGTTCCAGGTCCAATTGTGAGGCGTCGACACGCATGTCCGGGAGCATGACGGGAATGTAGGTCACTTCCGCACCGCGTGCATGAGCAAACTCCCGAATCCCATTCACCGAATTGTGATTGTCAAAAGTTAATAGATAACGTCCGTTTGGAAATGGATAAGACTCACCGACAAGTTTTAGCGCGGCGCTGGCATTGGATGTAAAGATGGCAAGATATTCATCGGGGTCGGCGTTGAAAAATCTCAGGATGTATTCGCGTGTACCTTCCACGAGTTCGGTGGCGGCAAGCGAAGAGGGATTGGATGAATGCGGGTTGCCATACACATTTTCACGCAAGAGTTGATGATGTTTTCGAATTTGCGATTCGGCATAAATACCGCCGCCCGTGTAATCAAGGTAAACATGCTCGCCCTCATCAAGACGAGCGTATTCCCTTCTTCGCAGCACATCAATAACCTCGGTTTGTTTGTAGGCAGGATATCGTTCGAGGAAGGTTTGAAATTCATTGGAGGTCATGGAATCGTCTCCCAAATCAAGTGGCTGTTGCGGGTCGAGCAAAATGAGTAGTAGTCTTGATGCAGCGCCTGCCCTGGCCTGCATCTACCCGGCCGCCCCAATTACACCTTTACCGGATTGCTCAACTTGCCCAGCCCCTCAATTTCCACGTCCACCACATCGCCGTTCTTCAATTCACCCACGCCAGCCGGCGTGCCTGTAAAAAGGACATCTCCAGGCTCAAGAGTCATCACGGATGAAATGTATGCGACCAATGTGACGACATTAAATACCATGTCACGTGTGGAGGCCATCTGACGCATCTGCCCATTCACGCGACAGGTGACCACCGCATCCGATGCGTCGAATTCTGTATCGATCCACGGACCGAATGAGCAAAAGGTGTCAAAGCCCTTTGCGCGGGTCCATTGGTCATCCGTCTTTTGCAGGTCGCGTGCAGTCACATCATTGCCGATGGTGTAACCGAAGATATACTCCCTGGCTGTTTCAGCAGTGACATTTTTCGCGCGCCTGCCGATGACGACCACCAGTTCCGCTTCATGCTCCACCTGAGTCGATTGCGGCGGCAAAATGATATGCTCTCCGCTTGAGATGATCGAGGAAGGCGGCTTCAAAAAGATGAGCGGCACTTTGGGAACATCATTGCCGAGCTCCCTGGCGTGTTCCACATAATTGCGACCTACGCATAAGATCTTGCTGGGTTCACAGGGCGCGAGTAATTTCAATTCCGCCACAGGGGCTTTTGCCTCACGGCGGCGATACTCGCCAAATACATCCCCCTCGATTTCGCCGACCTTGTCATCCAGCATCCAGCCATATTTCGGCTCATTTCCATCGCTTTGATAACGGACTATCTTCATGGCTACCTTCCTTCATATAAATTAATATTGATCGGATCCACATCCAGCAGCAACTCTCTGACAGGTTTGTCCAGCAACGGGTGGATCAGGTCAGGCGCAATATCATTCAAGGGCAGGAGCACGAATGCGCGCTGGTGCAAACGCGGATGCGGAATCATCAGCGGCAGCGAATCGAGGATCACATCGTCGAAGAACAAAATATCGATGTCAATCGAACGCGGGCCATTCCGAAAACTCTCCACACGTCCCAAGGTCGTCTCAAGCCGTTTCAAATGTCCAAGCAGTTCTTCAGGCTCAAGATAAGTTTCAGCCATCACCACCTGATTTAGAAATGCGGATTGATCCTTGAAACCCCAGGGCGGCGTTTCATACACAGGCGACTTTTTCCTCACATTCATTTGCGGCGCAAGATGACGGACCGCATCCTGCAAATTGGCAAGGCGGTCGCCCATATTACTTCCAAGTGCGAGGTAAACCAGGTGATCCATAATTATGCGTGAGCGGCATGCTCATCAAAATGTTCAACCACATCTGCCGCAAGCCAGCCTTCAATATCCTTATTCGTGAAGGCCTCCTCAGGCAGGTCCTTCACGAGCCTGATCATATCCTGTCTTTTATTTTCAAATTGTTTTTGAACTTCTGCGTCGGAAAGTTTCCTGTATTTTACGATCAATTCAGCATTAAAGGCATCCGTATCGCGATCCTGCCATTTGAAATTCGGGTCTTGCAAAATACCCGAGATGATGCGCTCGCCCTGCTCCCACCAGCCGGTCACATGCCCGAGCATTTCACGAAAATTCTCAAGTCCCTGTTTCTTCAGGAAGGCTTTTTTATCTTCGATCTTCCCGAAATCTTCAACGTACCTGCTCCATTCATTTTGAAGCGTATCCAAAATAAGAAAGCGGCTGGATGCGACCAGGTGTTCGCGCGCATGATGGATAAAGATGCCGTTGATCCATGCCCGCACACGGCGATTCTCCCAGGCCGCTTCATCCATGGACTTCAGGCTTCCCACAGCATTCTGACGCGTTTTCTCAAAATGAGCCAGGAATTCGGCCTCATCCCAATCCTTATACTTCGCCACCGCCTCCGCATTGAATGCGTCAAAATCATATTTCCTGCGCGCATATTCGCGATCTTCCGCAATGGCAAGGATGATCCCCATGCCTTCCTCCCACCATGCCAGGATATGCGCGAGCATATCGCGAAATTGTCCATAGCCCTGGACATTGACGCGCTTCAATCCTTCCTCAACAGGCCAGCGATTGAAGCGCTCAATATAAGTTGCCCACTCGATCTCTAAAAATTTTAGCGCACG
>CAZEGE010000033.1:0-30782 GCA_964511765.1 uncultured Anaerolinea sp. | reverse complement strand
TGTATTGGATGACTTGCAATCCTTCGCGAGGAAACAAGGCGCAATCTTCCTGAAACTTGACCCCGATGTCGTGCTCGGGCGCGGAGTCCCTCACAGCGAGGAAGATGTCACAGAAAACAGCGGACAGGCTGTGAGGTCCGATTTGAAGCGCAGGGGCTGGGTCTATTCGTCGGATCAGATCCAATTCAGGAATACAGTCCTCGTTGACTTGATTGCAGCCGAAGATGAGATCATGATGCGCATGAAACCGAAGACGCGTTACAACGTCCGCCTGGCGGAGAAGAGAGGCCTGGCCGTGCGTGCTGGCAGGGTTGACGATCTGCCCATGCTCTACAAATTGTATGCCGAAACCTCGGTGCGCGACGGTTTTGTGATCCGCGACGAAAATTATTACCTGGGCGTTTGGAAATTGTTTATGTCCAACCTTGAAACTATGAAACTTTCAAACCTTCCAGCCTGCGTCCCATTGATCGCCGAAGTGGACGGTGAACCTGTGGCTGCGATTTTCCTGTTCATGTTTGCGGGGCGTGCATATTATGTCTATGGCATGTCGCTCAATCTGCACCGCGAAAAAATGCCGACCTATCTTTTGCAGTGGGAGGCCATGAAGCGCGCGAAGGCGAATGGATGCAGCGCCTATGATTTGTGGGGCGCGCCTGAGAACTTTGACGAAAGCGACTCGATGTGGGGGGTCTACCGCTTCAAGGAAGGGCTGGGCGGTGAAGTTGTCCGCACTTTGGGCGCTTATGATTTTGCGCCGAATAAATTTTGGTATAAGCTATATACCGAAGTCGTACCGCGTGTTTTGGATGTGATGCGGTTGCGTGGAAAAGAAAAGACGAAGCAAGTGTTGGAGTAGAATTGATTTATGACTAGGAAAGATTTATTTGACAAAATACTTTTAGGTGACTGTGAGGATGTTCTTAAAGAATTTCCTGATAATTCATTTGACTTAATATTCACTTCTCCACCTTATGCCGATCAACGTGCAAAGACATATGGTGGTATTAAGCCTGATCGTTATGTTGAGTGGTTTTTACCGAAAGCAGCTGAATTTAAACGCGTCTTAAAGCCAACAGGTACATTTATTTTGAATATTAAGGAAAGGGTGGTTGATGGTGAACGACACACTTATGTTATTGACCTTATCTTGAAAATGCGTGAGCAAGGATGGTTATGGACAGAGGAATATGTCTGGCACAAAAAAAATTCCTACCCCGGGAAGTGGCCCAATCGTTTTAGGGATAATTGGGAAAGACTTATTCAATTTAACAAACAAAAATCTTTCAATATGTATCAAGAAGAAGTAATGGTGCCAATTGGAGATTGGGCAAAGGAAAGGCTGGCGAAATTAAGCGAAACCGACAAAATAAGAGATGAATCTCGTGCTGGCAGCGGTTTTGGAAAAAATGTTTCAAATTGGATAGGTAGAGATAAGGTTTATCCCACAAACGTTTTACATTTAGCAACTGAAACAGGAAATAAAAACCACAGTGCGGTCTTCCCATCTGATTTGCCTGAATGGTTTATCAAACTTTTTACAAAACCAGGGGATGTAGTTCTTGACCCATTTGTTGGTTCTGGCACAACAGCATTTTCTGCTCTTCAATTGGGAAGACACTTTATCGGTATTGATGTTAATCCTGAATATGTTCGACTTGCCAGTCAACGTGTTTTTGAAAGGCAAATAAAGCTGCCTGTCATTGGCGAGAAAAGTGCAAAGTATATAGTTCCAAAAAAGGGAAAGAAGGGTAAAAAATGAAACCTCTAAGTTTAGGAGCTGTAAATCAGTATGTAAATGAAAATATTGTGGATTTTCATCAAAGGAAGTTGAAATCCCTGTCGGATTTAAAACTTGAAAAGTTGTTAACTAAAAACCCCTACTTATTTAGGGCGAAAAACCTAACAACTGCCAGTGAATTAATTGATGATCTCCTGAATGCTTTTTTGTCTTCATCGGAAGAAAAATTGTTTGGGGATTTTCTGGAAGGTCTTGCTATGTTTGTGGCTGAACAAACCAGCGGCGGACATAAATCTACAGCGCAAGGTGTTGACCTGGAATTCATAAATAATAATACGCATTATGTGGTTTCTATAAAATCAGGACCAAATTGGGGAAATAGTTCGCAACAGGATAAATTAGAGCAAGATCTAAAAACAGCAGTTGCGCGACTTAAACAATCCAAACACAGCCTTAACGCTCAACCAGTGTTAGGGATTTGCTACGGTAGGACCAAAACCGCATTTTTGCGGGGTTATATGAAAATTGTTGGACAAAACTTTTGGTACTTAATCAGCGAGAATCCAAATCTTTATACTGACATTGTGGGACCAATTGGTTATGAGGCAAAGAAACATAATGATGATTTTTTAAGTAGGCGAAACGGTATTGCTAATATACTTACGAATCAATTTTTTAACGAATATTGTGATCCCAAAACTGGCTTAATTGATTGGGTAAAACTTATTCAATTCAATAGTGGAAACTACAAGCCGCAGGAAGGAAATAGGGATGGCTAACATTCCACGTATTTTTCTGGGCTGACACCACCATAAGTACTTTTTCTCCTATCTGCATATGGTGGTGAAGTAAATATAAGATCAACTGAATTGTCCGCAATTTTTTTGAGTTTTTTCCGGCAATCGCCAAGCAATAAACGGGCTTCAACCTTTGACATCTTAGCACTCGAATGTATCATTTTCTTCAAGTTCGATTTTGTCGATTGCAAATTTATATTCCTGCCGATCATCAGGTGTTGATAAATCGGACTCGGCAATAAAAGTTTCAGTGAGTTTCTTTGCACTTTCTGGGTTTTCTGCTTCAATGGTAATCAAATATATTCGAGCAAGACCAATTTTATAAGTAGGCATACCGCGCTCCTGGTTTTTCTTCATTGGTAAGCATGACTGGATTATACCCGTTGTATCCGAAGAACTATATTGCTGAAAGATTTTTGGCTTGGGCGAACGGATTCCTGTCGGAAGTTTTCCTTGCATGACTATTTCCCCCCTCCGCGAAAATTTACAGCAAAAACTCAGGTATTTATCGGATAAAATCAACCAACTTTATTGGTAACAAAATCGTTGTATTAATTAATTTTGGTAGTCATCCAAAGCTCGAATGGAAACGTTTTGTCTGTAACCTTCGTGCTTCTTCGTGGATAAATAAGGAGTGAAATGAAAACCATTTCCCGTCTAAACTTCGCCCACCTTCCCACCGTAATCGAAGAACTCCCGCGTCTGACCAAGACCCTCGGCGGACCGCGACTTCTCGTCAAGCGCGATGACCAGACGGGACTGGCCTTCGGCGGGAATAAGACCCGCAAATTGGAATTTCTCGTGGCGGAGGCGCGCGAGCAGGGTGCAAAGATGCTGATCTCTGCGGGCGCGATCCAATCCAATCATTGCCGCCAGACGGTCGCCGCCGCGGCGCGATTTGGCTTTGATTGCACGCTTGTCCTGACGGGCGAGAGACCGAAACAAGCATCCGCAAATTTTCTACTTGACCAACTCTTCGGCGCGGAAATTATTACCGTGGCAGACCGCAAAGACCGTGACTGTATTTTACAGGAGACTTTTGATGAAGCTGCCGCCGGGGGCAGGAAACCTTACCTTGTGCCTTATGGCGGGTCGAGCCCCACGGGTGCAATGGGATATACCTTTGCGATGGAAGAATTCATGCAGCAAAATGTCCACGCGGATTGGATCGTCTTCGGCACCTCCTCGGGCGGCACACACGCGGGACTTGTATTGGGTAAACGTACCTTTGACTTCAAAGGCAAGGTGCTGGGAATTAGCATCGACGAGCCGGAAGAGAAGTTGAAAAACCATGTTTCCGAATTGGCTTCACAAGCCAGTGAAAAACTTGGCGAACGGATTAATTTCACGCGTGATGATGTCCTTGCAAATGAAGATTATTGTCAGGCGGGTTATGGTGTCTTTGGGGCAGGGGAGCGCGAAGCGATCAAATTATTTGCCAGCCATGAAGGTCTGCTGCTCGATCCCGTCTACACAGGACGCGCCGCAGCTGGGATGATCGATCTGATCCGCAAGGGATTCTTTAGGAAGGATGAAACTGTATTGTTCTGGCACACAGGCGGTCAACCCGCCTTGTTTGCGGAACAATATTCGAGTTCTCTTTTATAGTTATCTCGTTGGTTGAGTGGGGCGAGTTTTCTTCTCGTCCGTGCAAAAAAACCAACTTGTTACAACCAGTATTTTTGTTATTGAGATTTATTCATTAAATGGTGGTTGAGTAGCCGCGAAGCGGTGTATCGAAACCACCATTTTTTCTTAATTCTTCGTCCAAACCTTACGACCTAATGTGAGAAACGCAATGCCAACCCAGGCAATGTTCAATCCGGCGGATGGATATGCATGCAGGTAAATCGTGTTGATGATCAAGAATGTCCCTGCGATGATGTTCAAGCCCTGGTACAACCATGAATCGCCCTCCGCTTTTTTGACGGAGACCAATCCATAAGCTATGAGAAAAAGAATTGTGCCGGCCCAGCCGAGAATATCGATCATGATTCTTTCCATGTTTTTGCTCGCTATTCCAAAATTTCCACGTTCATACCGACCTTGATTTCACCCTCATTTAATGGAATGACGTTCATGCCGAACATCGCTCCGCCTTTTTGCTTGCGATAGGTGCTCAATGTTTTAAGCGGTTCCTTGTTTTTCTCAAGCGTCTCTTTATCAATCGTTGTCACCACACAGCGTGCGCAGGGTTTAACGAGCGCCATTTCGATTTCGCCAATTTTGATGCGCTTCCATGCATCCTCCGCGTAGGGTCCGCAGCCTTTAACGAGGATGTTCGGGCGGAAGCGATTCATCGGGAGCGGAGAAACCAGCTTCGAGTTTAAGTCCTGAAGCGACGCTTCAGAGACGACCAGGATCGGGTAGCCGTCTGCAAACCCGGTATGGTCATCTGGGTTGACGGTGTAGTCTGGGTTGAGTTTGCGTTTGAAGCCATCCGCGATGTGCATAAGACGGACGGGTGTGCCGAGCCAGTCCGAAAGCCATCCCGCTGCTTCGTCACCCTGATCGATTGCATTTACACCTTTGGACTTCCAGATATTGACAGGCCGGCTTGCACCTGACTTTTGAATATTGAAATGAATTGAATCAAAATTCGGCGTGGAGAGCGTGACCCCATCATTTTTCAACCTTGGGGTAATGAGGGCGAGTTTGGGATGTTCGCGCTGGGTGAGAAATTGGCCTTCGGGAGTGACCACCATCATGCGGCGGTCATGCTCAAGGCCCATGCGTTCGACTTTGGATGCCTGAACATCGAATCCGCGGCAGGCTTTGATGGGATAGTAGGTGAGGGCGGATAAGGTGATCATATGATTTCTTCGTAAATGAATTTTGAAATTTTCGCCATGCACGCATGCGCTTCGTTTTCGTTCCCTTCGGGGAAGCCGTGTGTAAAAAGCGTGATGTAATAAGGCTGTCGGTTTTGTGGAAAGACAATGCCTGTGTCGTGAAAGAATGAACCCGACCAGCCTGTTTTGTGCGCGACTCTCACCGATGCAGGCAGTAAGGCGGGGATGCTTTCGTTGAATTCCTGCCCCAACATGATCCGGATCATTTCATCGCAGGCTTGCTTTGAGACAACTTTTCCTTCCGCGATTAAGCGCATCATGGATGTTGAGCTGCGCGCGCTGGCAGAGTTATTGATATTCAATATATAAGCCTTTTTATCCTCCAACCCACGAATGATCGTCATGTCCATAATGCCAAGTTCTTTGATGAATTCATCCACACGGGCTGTGCCGACCTTTTCCATCAACAGATTGGCGGCCAGGTTGCTGCTGCGCACGATCATCAACCGCGTTAATTCACGGATGCTTTCCGTCTCGCCAATGCGTTCGTATAAGGTGCCTTCAGAATCATCGGAGGCGTCCAGCGAGAATTCACTGCCATCCACGATGCTTTTGAAAGAGTTGAAAATTTTCAAATGCTCATCCAATGCAAGCAAACCCGCATGCGCCTGGCGGAACACCTCCATCATCACAGGCACTTTCATGGTGCTGGCAGGGTGCATCAGTTCATCGGCGTGGATGAGAATTTCCTTTTGCGTTTGCAGGTCGTAAACCGCAATACTGATGGACTTGTCTTTGAATTGCGAGATAAATGTTTCGAGTTCAGTCATGCGCGCAATTTTACTCGAACATCCAGCGCCACTGCGCCCCTGCTCAATACCCTCAACGGGTTGATCTCGAGCTCTTCGATATTATTGTGTTCGATTGCAAGCTGCGATAATTTGATCAGGACATCGATGACAGACTCCTGGTCAACAGGCGGGAGGCTGCGAAACCCTTTTAGCTTTCTCCCAGCCCATGTTTTACGCATCATCGACTCGGCCTCGGCCTGATTCAGCGGCGCCAGGGCAAATGCCACATCCTTGAGACCTTCCACTTCCACGCCGCCCGAGCCGAACATCATCAACGGTCCAAAGAGCGGATCGCGTACCATACCGATGATGACCTCCTGTCCCTCAGGGATCTGGCGTTGCAGATAGACACCTTCGATCTTTGCCTCAGGTTTCAGTGACTTGACATGACTGATTATTTTCGTGTAGCCGCTCTGGAGAGCAGCGGTGTCTTTGATATCGAGCAGCACGCCGCCCACGTCTGACTTATGCAAAATATCAGGCGAGGCGATCTTCATCACAAGCGGGAAGCCAAATTCGTTTGCAATGGCTAGTGCTTCGTCTGCGTTGTGCGAGAGTTTGATGGGGGAGGTTGGAATGCCATAAGCCATAATGAGTTCTTCAATACTATTATCTTTTGGTTCCGAGACCCTAAAGGTCTCTGATACCATCCCCGAAGGGGAGACCTTTAGGGTCTGTTCCCTTTCAAGAAATACCGCTCGTTTGGCCAGCGCCCCCAATGCCGATGCCGCACATTCGGGGAATGGATAGGTTGGAATATTTGCATGTTGAAAAACTCCGCGCGCTTTTTCAACGAGCGTTGATCCCATCAAGGCAACCACAACAGGTTTATTAAATTGACGAATCACTTCCACCAGTCGTTCTGCCACATCTTCTGTCTTGAACATGGGTGGCGGAGGTAATATGATCATCACACCGTTCACGTTTTCGTCTTCGAGCAGAATTTTCAGGCAGGATGCGTAGGTGTCGGGAGAGGCGGAGGCGAGCATATCCACGGGGTTATGCACGCTTGCAGCAGGGGGCAGGGTCGAGGACAAAGCTGTCAGCGTGGACTCTGTCAATGGAGACAGAAGCAGGCCGTTCGTTTCGAGTGCATCGGCGGCAATCACGCCGGGCCCGCCTGCATTGGTCAATACCGCAATTTCCTTATTACTGGTGTTCGAGCAGCGAGCGTTCTTTGCGGGCTTATCGCGAAGTCCCCGTAGGGGGATGCCACGAGGGTAGGATTCCAACACCCGCGCCCAGTCGAACATCTGCTCGGCGGTATCCGCACGCAAGACGCCAGCCTTCGCAAAAGCCGCATCGAAGGCCGCCTCGGAGCCAGCCAGCGCTCCCGTGTGGGAGGCTGCGGCTTTTTGTCCCGCTTCAAAGCGGCCGACCTTAAGTGCAATTACAGGTTTATGTTTTGTGACTTCGCTGGCAACCTTAACAAAGCGTTTCCCATCTGAAACGCTTTCCATGTAAAGCACGATGACGCGCGTGTGCTCATCTTTCGCGACTTCGGGCAGCACATCCGTCTCGTTGACATCCGCCTGATTGCCGAGGCTGACCATCTGCGAAAAACCGAAACCCTGCCCGCGCGCCCAATCAATGATGGCCGCGCAGAATGCGCCCGAATGCGAGACAAATGCAATGCCGCCCTGCGCGGGCAGGGGTGGCTGGAGAAAGGTAGTATCGAGCGGCAGATGCGTATCAAGTGTGCCGATGCAATTCGGCCCCAGCAAACGCACGCCATGCTTGCGCGCGACTTCCACACATTGCTTTTCAAGCGCCGCGCCCTGCGCGCCCACTTCGCGAAATCCCGCCGAGACAATGACCGCCGCTTTGATGCCGCGCTTCCCACAATCTTCGATCGTCTGCGGCGTGGACTGGGTCGGCACGATCAGGATCGCAAGGTCGACGGGATCGGGGATTTCATCAAGGTTCGTATATATCGGGCGCTCAAATAATGTGCCGCTTTTCTGGCTGAGGAAATGGATCGCGCCTTGATATCCGCTGGCGATGAGATTACGCGCCACACCATAGCCCAATTTTTCGGGCGAGGTCGATGCGCCGATGACGACGACGCCGCGAGGGCGGAAGAAGGGGAGTAGGGATGAGTCCATGCAAGGATTAAACCACAGATGGCTATGTTTGGTCTTATTCTTTCAAGGTATCCCAAATGACAGTCAAGACCGAATCAAGGTTGTTGAGCACATCGTTGTTCCAGAAGCGTAGAACTTTATACCCTTTTGATTTTAGGTAATTGGTTCTTTCGTTGTCGTATGCTTCCTGTTCAAGATGTTGACTGCCATCCAGTTCAATAATAAGTTTCTTGCGTGGAGCGCAAAAGTCAACAATGTAGTTGCCGATGGCGTGCTGGTTTCTGAAATGGACATCTCCCATTCGATGCGCTCGCAAATGCGCCCAGAGCTTTGTCTCTGCTGGTGTCATTTCGGGGTGAAGTTGTTTGGCGCGCCCGAAGATTTTGGGTGTGGTGCGTTTATGCATTTGGACCCCGACCCCCTCCCAGCCTCCCCCATTTCCGCCTTTTGAAATGGGGGAGGAGCGAAACTTCAACTTGGGTGGTGACAAAAGCATCCATTCAAAATCTGTATTCACCTTCCCCCATTCATGGTTTTGAATGGGGGAAGGACGGGATGGGGGTCACGAACCCTCCACCGCGTTCCTCACCTCTTTCAACACCCCCTCCTCATCGCACTTAACCAGTTCATCGAACAACCGCAGAACGGCCTTGACCACACTCGCGTGTGGAGCGATTCTTGTGCGCTATGCGGAAAGTAACTGATGTTGCTCCACAAACGCGGCGGGGCAAAATAGCCTGATATTTTCTTCGATCTTTTGCAGTTGAGATTCCACCGTAGCCAGGGGAACGCCGGCCGGAGCGTATGCCACATAGAGAACGTGCTTTGTCGCCGGTGAAATGAGTGAGACATTATCCTGTCCGTATATGATCGAGCAGCATACGCCTTTTGAGTCACGCATGACCATGTCGCCCGCGTCCATGGCTTTGGGCGCGCCGTTCATTCGTGTGATCTGGTCTCCCTCGCGGGAAACATCTATGGAAACCGATCCTTGTAACTTTGCAACATCATGCCCGGCAGTCAATATCAGCGTGTCCACTTCCGCTATGAAATTCGAATCGACCAATGGAGAAACATCCGGCAGGTTCTTTCCTTTCAACGCAATGGACTCGAGTTGAAGTAGAACGTGGTAGGTTTTGGTGAAGCGCTTGTAGTGGCGCTGGTATGCCGCCATGACCGGCAGGGACAGAAAATCCTGCCGCACAAATCCCTGATAACGTGCGCGTAACTGCGCTTCGGCTTCGCGTTTGCGCTCCTCTAATTTTGGGGACGGTTGCGTATTGTCTACGCCCGAAAGTTCCAGCAGTCCGATTACTGCTCCGGGGTGGGCGGTTCGCCATTCATCGGTTGCGGATATGGTAAGCATAGGAATTTACAAATGAATATCCCGTCATTGCGAGGGCGTTAATCCGAAGCAATCCCAAAATTGGAGCGAAAGGCTTCGATGGCTTGTAAGTGACAGTCATCTCGCAGATGACTGTCACCTGTGGTTAACGCGTTCCTCTTCGTATCCAGTGGATAACTGCCTTCCAATTCGTCGGCGAGTCTGCGTGCGAATTCCAACACATCTGCGGTGGAATAACTGATGAAGCGATGTCCGTCTGTCATGGAGTCCCTCTTCCAATTACCTGCACAAGCGAATTAGCTTTTGATGGCTAATTATACTTACCATTTCTCCCAATGCACCACTTCCTCCAGTGACCTCCGTCCGCCTTTTCTGGGTGGGGTGGACAACTTTTCCTCTTCCAGTGCATACCCAAATGAGAGTGCGAGTCGCAAATGCCATTCAGCGGGGAAGCCTAAAATCGCCCGCGCCTCCTCCGCTTCGTAAATGGACGCTGGGCAGGAGCCGACTCCCAACTCCCATGCGGCCAGCTGCATAAACGCCGCGGCTTGCCCCGCATCGAACATGGTCTGGAATTTCTCGGTCGGTTTGGGCGTCAGGATGGCAACGCACAAAGCTGCGCCTGCGATATGTCCCGCCCACTCGCCGCAGTGCGACAAGGCTTTTAAAATTTCCTTATCTCGTATGGCAATGAACTGCCATCCCTGATTATTTTTCGAGGATTGCGACCTGCGCCCTGCGTTCAGGATCGAAGTCACAATTTCATCGGGCAATGGCTTATCCAAGAATTTTCTCACCGCGCGTTTGGTACGAATTGCTTCTGAGACTTTCATCCTTTCACCTCTTCTTACTTTCTGTAAATCGTCTTAAAATACGTGTCGCTCACCCGAAGAGTCTCGTGCATTCGGGATCAGAGATCCTTCGCTCCGCTCAGGATGACAGGAATTGCATATCACTCACTTTCCAATGCTCGTCGCTTGTCCCTCATCCTTTCCACAGTATAATTCATCCAATGCAAACACCGTCAACCTTCCGCACATATCTTCCATCCACGCTCGCGCTGATTCTCATCGGCTGGAGCGGTTTGTTTGTTGTGCTGTATCTTTCATTACCATTTGTCTGGTCGCGCTGGTCGTTCTTTGTTTTTGCCCTCATGGCGCTGACCGGCACGGCGCTTCCGATTGTTTACTATCTTCATCAGCGCTTTCCGAGCGAGCCGCCCGTTGAGTCAAATGTCATCGTGCGCCAGGCGCTTTGGGTTGGCGTCTACGGCGTCACACTTGCCTGGTTGCAGCTCGGGCGCCTGGTTACCCTTTATGTGATCCTCGGCCTGGCGGGCGGGTTGATCGCGACGGAGTATTTCATCCGTATTCGCGAAAAAGCGAACCGCCGCCCGCCTGTCTTTACAGATGACGACTCTCCGTAACCTGCCCTCCGTGGAACAAATTCTACAAACCGAATCTGCCGCGCATTTAATCGCGAGATTTGGCAGACCTTTGACTGTGGATGCCATCCGCTTTATTTTGGATGAGACCAGAACCCGCTTCAAGTCCGGGCTGATAACTGACCTGCCGTTAACTGATTTGATCCTCACCCAAACAGAATCCACCTTAACCGCCTGGACAAAGCCAACCCTGATCCCAGTCATCAACGCTTCGGGTGTGATCCTGCATACAAACCTGGGACGCGCTCCATTGAGTGATGCCGCCATTCGCGCCATGGAGATTGTCTCACGCGGCTATTCCACGCTTGAATATGACCTCGAAAAAGGTCAGCGCGGCTCACGTTTGATCCATGCTGAATCCCTTTTGCAAAAATTGACAGGCGCCGAAGGGGCGGTCATTGTCAATAACAATGCCTCAGCCGTTTTGCTGGTTTTATCGGCTTTGGCAAATAGAAAACGCGTGGTTATTTCCCGCTCACAGCTGGTGGAAATCGGCGGCGGCTTCCGCATCCCGGATGTGATGAAGCAGTCCGGTGCAAAACTTGTGGAAGTGGGTACCACCAACAAGGTCCACATCTCTGATTATGAAGAGGCACTGATCGAAACAACCGGTCTCCTCATGCGCGCGCATCGTTCCAATTTCAAGCTGGTTGGATTTACCGAGGAACCTGGGCTTAAGGATATCGTGGAGATTGCACACAAAGCAGGTGTCCCCGTCGTAGATGACCTCGGCTCTGGCGCTTTATACGACACTGCCAAATATGGGCTTGCTCACGAACCGACGGTGCAAGAGTCCTTGCAGGCGGGTGTCGATATTGTTTGCTTCTCCGGCGATAAATTGCTCGGCGGTCCACAGGCCGGCATCATCATTGGCAAAGCAAATTTGATCGCGAAGATCAAGAAACACCCACTTGCCAGGGCGGTCCGCGCGGATAAAGCCTGCCTGGCTGGGCTGTCTGCCACGCTTTTGCATTACCTCAAAGACGAGGCAGAGCGTGAAGTGCCCATCCTGAAGATGATGTCCCTGACGCTGGAACAGGTTCGAGGCCGGGCGGAGGCGTGGGCGGCAGAGTTGGGTCAAGGGCTTACACCGAGCAATGTCGAAGCGTTGGTCGTGGCAGGTGAATCCACAGTTGGTGGCGGCTCCCTCCCGGGCGAGTCCATGCCGACCATGCTGCTATCGCTTGAGGTGAGGTCTGCAGAAAAATTTTTACGCAGCCTGCGAAGAAATGATCCGCCGCTGATCGCGCGCACGGAAAATGATAAAGTATTGCTTGATCCGCGCACCGTCCTGCCCGAGCAGGAGGCCGCGCTGCTGGTTGCATTGAAGAATTTACTGAACAAGGAGAAATAGTGAAATCAGAGTTCGATGCCATCATGGGATCACGAAATTTGGATGCGATCATTGTATTTGGAAATGCCAAGCATAACCCGCCCATGTATTATTTAACCGGTGGCGGACATGTAAGCCATGCCACCCTGATCAAAAAACGCGGTGAGGGGGCGGTATATTTCCACAATGACATGGAACGCGATGAAGCCGCCAAAAGTGGATTGAAATTAATTCCATACAGCCAATACGATTATGATGCCCTGTTGAAAAAGGCAGATGGAGATCTTTTGCTGGCAGGCGCCATGCGCAGTCAGTTGATGCTTACAGACGCAGGTGTGACAAAGGGGCGTGTGGGCGTCTATGGCACGTATGACCTGAGCGCAGTGTTTGGGATGTTGGCTCACCTGCAAAAGTTATTGCCTGATATTGAATTCGTGGGTGAAGCGCGTGAAGATTCGATCTTTATGCGCGTCATGGAAACAAAAGATGAAAATGAGGTGGCGCGCATCCGCAGGATGGGCGCTGTGACGACATCGGTGGTCGGCAAGGTGCGCGAGTATCTCACCTCCTGTGAAGTGTGCGCGGATGAAGTATTGCTGAAAGAGGAGGGCAAACCATTAACTGTAGGCGATGTGCATTCCAGGATCCGTTTATGGGTTGCGGAGCACGGCGCGGAGCTGCCTTCCGGTTTTATCTTTGCCATTGGGCGTGATGCAGGTGTGCCGCATTCCGCAGGCAACCCTGCCGATCTCATGAAACTTGGCCAGACCATTGTTTTTGATATTTATCCTGCCGAGGCCGGCGGCGGCTATTATTACGATTTCACCCGCACCTGGAGTTTGGGATATGCCGCGCCGGAGGCCCAGGAATTGTACGATCAGGTCAAGGAAATTTACGATAAATTGATGGATAATTTTGACCTAAACACGCCCTTCAAACATTATCACCAAATGACCTGTGAATATTTTGAATCCAAGGGACATCAAACGCCGCTCAATACCAAGGCGCCGGTGGAAGGCTATGTCCACAGCCTGGGCCATGGCGTTGGGTTGAATATTCACGAAAGACCGTTCAGCGGATTTACTACCGGCGACGACCAGCGTCTCGCGCCCGGCGTGGTCATTACCTCGGAACCCGGCTTGTATTATCCCGAAAAAGACATGGGCTTTCGCATCGAAGATACGCTTTGGGTCAACCCGAACGGCAGCATTGAGAGACTGGCTGAATATCCGTATGACTTTGTTTTGCCGATGAAGAACTGGAAAAAATAAGTGACTGATTTAAAACCCGCCCGCATCCTGGCCATTGAAACCTCGTGCGATGAAAGCGCCTGCGCCGTCATCGAAAACGGGCGCGCCCTGCTTTCGTCCGTCGTCGCTTCACAAATGGAAATCCATGCCCGCTATGGCGGCGTCTTTCCCGAGGTGGCTTCACGTCAGCATGTCTTGAGTATTACAGGGGTTGTCGAGCAGGCGCTTGCGCAGGCGCATCTCACACTTAACGAGATCGATGCCATTGCAGTCACACAGGGACCTGGTCTGGCAGGTTCGCTTGTCGTTGGCGTGAACATGGCGAAGGGCATTGCTTTGGGAATGGGCAAGCCTCTGATTGGCGTCAATCACTTGGAGGGACATCTCTATTCGGCATGGGTTTACGACAGCCCCCTTCGGCGGGACGAACCAGGCGACATTATCCCACCCGAGCCGCAATTCCCTTTGATGGCCTTGCTTGTTTCAGGCGGACATACCGAGCTGAATCTCATGACCGATCATTTGACATATCAAAGGCTCGGCTCGACCCTCGACGATGCAGCGGGTGAAGCTTTCGATAAGGTGGCCCGCCTCCTTGGGCTTTCGTACCCCGGTGGACCGTCCATACAAGAAGCGGCAGAGGAAGGTGATTCACATCGCTTCAACTTCCCGCGTGCCTGGCTGGAGGATACGTGGAATTTTTCCTTTAGCGGATTGAAGACTTCCGTCTTGTATGAAGTGCGTGAACTGCAGAAAAAAAGCAATTCCCTGCCGGTTCCTGACCTGGCCGCTTCCTTCCAGCAAGCCGTGATAGACGTCTTGTTCAAGAAAACCATGAATGCCGCGCGGGAATTTGACGCGAAGGAAATCCTTGTCGCAGGCGGTGTTTCTGCCAACCGTCCATTGCGCCAGATATTCAAGGCTCAAACAGAATTTCCTGTCCATATTCCCCCTTTATCTTTATGCACTGATAATGCCGCCATGATCGCCTCGGCGGGATATTACCGTTACGCGCTTGGGCATGTCTCGCAATTGGATATTGATGTATTGCCGACGTGGCCCTTGTCTTGACGCTAGACGATGGACCAAAGACGATGAATAAATAGCCTCTCGTCCGTTTTCCATTGTCCGAATATTAAAAGCCAAACCGCCGATGACTTGCCCAAGTCATCGGCGGTTTACATAGGAGAATGTAATGTTTATTATATTCGGCGAGTTAAACCTAACCTGAGCAACGCCTAAAAACAAGATGAGAGTTATTTGTCTGATTTAAGCGCCGCCAACAATTCATCCAGTGATATCGGCCCTTCTCTTAATACCACTGGTTTTTCCCCTGTGCAATCCACTACTGTGGATGGAACTCCACCCGGTGTCCTGCCGCCATCCAGGATCAATGGGATGCGTCCAGCGAGTTGGCGGTATGCTTCCTGGGCTGTGGTCGGACTTGACTGTCCTGAAAGGTTTGCTGAGGTCACCGCCATGGGGCCTGCAGCGCGGAGCAAAGTGCGCGCATCAACATGATCTGGTATGCGGACGGCTACGGTGGGGGTGGCGGAAACAGCCGGGGGGAGAGTCTGTTTTTTGGGGACGATGCAGGTCAGAGGTCCGGGCCAGAAGCGGGAGGCGAAACGGTGGGCCATGTTTGGGATGTCATCCGCAATTTGATCGAGGTCGCTTAAATCGCCGATCAAAATGGGAATGGCTTTTTCAACGGGGCGATTTTTGGCCGAGTAAATGCTTTCGATGGCAAAGTTATCGAAGGCAAGCGCGCCGAGACCGTAGACGGTATCGGTGGGGAAGGCGAGGATGCCGCCATTTTGCAGGATTTCAAGTGCGCGCTGGATTTCGGCGGCGGGGATGATTTCAGTTTTCATGGAAGCATGATTTCCAAAAGGCGGTCGTGACCTGCGAGGTCCTGGTGCAAATGAAGGGTGACCTGATCGAATGAGTCGTAGGCGAGGCTGAGGGCTTGTGCGCCTTGCGATGCTTCTATTTCGAGCAGCATCATACCGCCCGGAGCGAGCCAATCGGGGATAAGTTTGAACAAGCGACGATACAGGTCAAATCCATCGTTTCCGCCATCCAATGCTAGAGTCGGCTCGCGCCCATAGATGGGAAGTTGGTGAAAGGTTCGGGTTGGGATGTATGGCAGGTTGGCGCAGATGAGGTCGAAGTGGCTGTCGGTGGGGAGAGGGTCAACATGTTGCGGCAGGAGGTCGCACAGCAAAAAGTCGATGCGATGATGGACGTGAAATTTCATGGCATTATGTTTTGCAATTTTGAGCGCGGCCTGGGAGATGTCCGTTGCAAGGATGCGGGTTTGCGGGACGTGCATGGCAATGGCTGTGGCGATTATGCCTGAGCCTGTGCCAATATCTGCAATGGTTCTGCGCTCTGGTGAAGCCTTTAGCCAAAAAATTGCTTTTTCTACGAGTAATTCTGTTTCGGGGCGCGGGATAAGGACATCTTTGGTAATGTCGAAGTCGAGACCAAAAAATTCCCAGTGACCGAGGATATAGGGCAGCGGTTCGCCTGCTTTCAAGAGGGCGAATGCCTTTTGAGCACGATCAACTTGCGAGTCGGTAAGAGGCGTGTCTCTGTGTGCGACGATCCATGTGCGCGATTTATCGAGTACGTGGGCAATGATGAGTTGTGCTTCCTGTTGAGGCAAACCGCCTGTATGTTGAGATGTGTATGTTTCGATAAGATCGTTGATGGTTTTCGTCATGTCCATGGGTTATAAAATAAAAAGGGCGCGGTATCGCACCCTTCCCAGTTTACTCATCCTCGTTTACGCCCGAAGCTGCAAGTTTGCCCGCTTCATCGCGAGTGGAGAGCTCATCGATGAATTGGTCGATTGCGCCGTCCATCACTGCGGGCAGATTATAGCTGGATAATCCGACGCGATGATCCGTCACGCGGTTCTGCGGATAATTATAGGTGCGGATTTTTTCCGAACGATCGCCCGACCCGACCTGCGAGCGGCGGTCTGCTTCGAGTTCCGCGCGCGCCTTCGCTTCTTCGATTTCATACAATCGCGCGCGCAGGATGCTCAAGGCGCGTAATTTATTTTGCAGTTGCGAGCGTTCATCCTGGCAGGTGATGATCATGCCTGTCGGCTTGTGATGCAAACGCACGGCGGTGGAGTTCTTCTGCACATTCTGTCCGCCGGCGCCAGAGGAGCGATAGACTTCGATAATAATATCGGATTCGGGAATGTCCACCTCCACATCATCCACTTCTGCAAGCACGGTCACGGTTGCGGTGGACGTGTGAATACGTCCCTGTGATTCGGTTAATGGCACGCGCTGCACACGATGCACGCCCGATTCATATTTCAACTTTGAGTATACGCTTTTGCCTTTGACCCCAAAGATCACTTCCTTATAACCGCCCACGCCGATGGCGTTTTCAGACATGGCTTCCAGCTTCCAGCGTTTGCCTTCCGCATAACGCGTGTACATGCGGAATAGATCCGCGGCGAAGATGGCGGCTTCGTCACCGCCTGCGCCTGCGCGAATTTCAAAAATGACGTTCCTGTCATCGCGCGGATCTTTAGGCACAAGCATGCCTCTGATCTCTTTTTCCAAGGCTTCGATCTTGGGGATGAGCTCATCCACGTCCGCTTTGGCGAGCGCAATCAACTCCGCATCATTTTCGGATATGATCATGGCCCTGGCTTGCTCCAGGCTTTTCATCGCCTGGCGGTATGCCCGCGCCTTTTCAACGATGGATTCCAGGTCTACCCGCTCCTTGTTGATCTCGCCGGCGCGTTGATAGTTACTGCCTATTTCCAGCAGTTCCTTGCCAAGTTGTTCGTATTTTTCTTCAATAGCTTGTAATTTATCCAGCATAAAACATCCTTTGCAGGGGCGGGGTGACCCAACCCCTGCAATCAAAACATTCACAATAAAGCGCGGCTCCAAAGGGCCGCGCAGGCAAGATTAGACCATTCTGACAGCGTTAGTAATTCGCTACAGCGGAGAGCACCATCGAGAGGATCAAAATAACGGCAAAGATCGCAAACAAAATTTGCGCTGACTTGTTTTGATTCACTGGTTTATTCCCAGTAGCTTTTACTTGTTTCTTGTTTTTTAAGTTTTTTCCAGCCATTTCCACTCACTTCGTAATATGATTGTGAAAGGCTTGTGCCATCACCTTTTCCAATTCTTCAATTGTAACAGGCTTCATCACATAGCCATCCGCGCCCATTTGCAGGGCTTTATCCACCATTACATCGGCTGCTTCTGAGGAAAGCATGATGACCGGCAGGTCTTTCCACTCCTTGCGGCGGCGCACAAATTCAAGCATATCCAGGCCTGACACTTCAGGCATGTTGATATCGAGGACCATTAGATCGGGTTTCCCGCCTGCCAGCAGGGCCTGGGCGGCAGGGCGCGGACTAATGTAATGCTTTGTAGTGCAGTCCAGCAATTTAAGCATCAAACTGACCGCGCGTGCCATTTCATCATCATCGTCAACGATCCAGACTTCTTTCATTCCAGATGTGCCTTAATACTTTCCGCCGCAGTTGCATTCATGCCTTTCACTGCGGCAAGTTCATCAATAGTGGCTTCCTTAATCTTATCCATAGAACCGAAATGTATCAAGAGGGATTTTCTTCTGGCAGGCCCAATACCCGGGATCGAATCCAGCTGGGATGCCAGGCCCAGTTTTGAGCGTTTTTGGCGATGCGCGGTAATTCCGTAGCGATGGGCCTCGTCGCGGATCCGTTGTACGAGATATAGTCCCTGTGAATGACGCGGCAGGATCAAGGCCTCACTTTTATGCGGGAAGAAAATTTCCTCCTCCTGTTTTGCCAGCCCGACCACTGGCACCTTGCCAAACAATCCAAACTGCTCCAGGACTTTGACTACGCGGCTGAGCTGACCTTTACCGCCGTCAATGATGATCAGGTCAGGCAGGAAGGAAAAGGAGGCGTCCGGCTTGGACCCTGGGACTGATCCTGCATCCTGTGAACCGCGCCACCTGCGGAAGCGGCGCGTAAGCATTTCCTCCATCGAAGCGAAATCATCAGGTACGCCGATGCTTGTGCTGTCGATGTTGAATTTGCGGTAAAGTTTTTTGGCCGGCACACCCTGCTCGAAAACGATCATCGCGCCGACTGTCGCCACGCCTTGCGTGTGACTGACATCATAACATTCTATGCGGTTTGGCGGTGTGGATAGATTCAATGCAGACTGTAATTCGCCGAGCGCCTGTTCCTGCTTGTGTGCATCCGCTTGCCATTGAGCACGCAAAGCCTGCAAGGTTTCAGAGGCGTTCTCGGCCGCCATCTGCACCAACTCATGTGGTTGGCCCTCCTTCGGCACAAACAATTCCACCTTTTTACCGCCTCGTTTCGAGCGCAGCCATTGCGAGATGATGATCCTCTCTTCGATCTCCTGCGGCAGCATCACCTGCTCGGGAATGTTTGCAGCTTCGGTATAAAACTGTTTGACAAATTCCGCCATCACTTCGGCGTCGGCTGTATCTTCCGTGCCTTCCAGGATGAAGTATTCCCGCCCGATCAATTTTCCGCTGCGGATGAAGAATATCTGCACGCAGGCCTCGCCATCTGTGCGCGCCATGGCCAGCACATCCGAGTCTAAATAGTCCGTTGCAAAAACGACCTTCTGCCTCTCGATGATCGCCTGTATGGCTTTCAATTGATCGCGCAGGGCGGCGGCTTTTTCGAAGTGCATTTCTTCGGAGGCTTTTTCCATTTCATGTTGCAGGCGGGTGATGATTTCTTCGCTGTGCCCGCTTAGGAACTCCATCAGGTCAGAGATCATTTGACGGTAGCCTGCCTGGGTGGTTGCTCCAATGCAGGGGGCGTTACACAGCTTGATGTCCAGGTAAAGACAGGCGCGTTTATCCAGACCCGTGATCTCACGGTCGCAGGTCAGGTAGGGGAAGATTTTTCGGAGCGCCTCCAAGGTTTGGTAGACTGCCCAGGCAGAAGTGTATGGGCCGAAATAACGCGAACCGTCTTCCACCATTTGCCGGGTTACCGTTACTTTGGGGTATGGCTCATGCCAGTGGATTTTCAGGTAGGGGTAGCGCTTGTCATCTTTAAGCCGAATATTGAACTTTGGGCGATGCTTTTTGATGAGGTTCATCTCGAGGATGAGCGCTTCAAGCTCCGACCCGACGACAATCCATTCGATGTCTACGACCTCGCGCACCAGGCGGCGGGTTTTCGCATCGTGACTTAAATCGGCATGGAAGTAGGAACGCACCCGGTTTTTCAGGCTGATGGCTTTGCCAATGTAAATAATCGTCCCCTCGGCGTTATGATAGATATAACAACCTGGCTTGGTAGGCAGGGTGGCGAGAATGCCCTGTAGTTTCTCTGAAATTTCCATTGCAGGCAATTCTAACATGCCCCTATAATCAGTTTAAACGATTGTAAACCAAATTTATTCGGACAATTCAATTGTGAAAATTGTGCCTTTGCCCAATTCGCTGGCTGCATCAATTGAGCCGCCGTGCATGTGGATGAGTTGTTTTGCGATCGCAAGCCCCAACCCGCTATTCACTCTTTCACTGCGTGATTTTTCACCTCGCCAGAATCGATCAAAGATAAATGGAATATCTTCGGCTGGGATGCCTGCGCCTGTATCCTTGACCATGATCCGCGCGCCTCTTTCCTCGCCGGCCATGGTTTCTATTTCGATGGATATTCTTCCCCCTGGAGGAGTGTGCCTGAGCGCGTTGGATATGAGGTTGGACAGCACCTGATTGAGTCTGTCATAATCGGCGGTGATTTCTTGTGAAGAATCTGAGATTTTTATTGTCAAGTCAATGCCGAGGGATGCGGCTTGGGATGAGAAGCTGGAAGCGAGGTCCTGCAAAAGATCAGCGAGCAGGAAGCGGGTAGGATGAAGCGGTAGTTGTCCTGCTTCAGCAAGGGAGAGGATCTGAAGATCGTTCACGAGGCGGGCAAGTAGCTTGGTCTCATCCAATGTATTATTGACGTGAGCGGGAGTCGGCTGGTAGACGCCGTCGAGGATGCCTTCGAGATTGCCCTGAATTATATGAAGCGGCGTGCGGAGTTCGTGCGCGATGTCGGCGGTGAGGTTGCGGCGCTGTTGGTCGGCACGTTCGAGCTCGCTGACCATGTGGTTGAAACGCCGGGCCAGTTGTCCGAATTGATGCGGATAATGTTCGAGTACGCGCACACTGAGGTCGCCTTCAGAGATTGAGTCGATGGCAGAGAAGATATCGGTCATGGGTTTGCCGAATTTTCTGAAGGTGAAATTGCCAACGATGGATGCGATCAGCATGAACGCTATGGGGATACCGCAAAGTGGAAGAAGAAATCCGCCCCTAAAATGTCCGTCGCCCAGGTTTATCGCGAGGTAAAAAATAATGGCGATGGCAATGAAAAATAATAGCGTTGTACTGCCGAAGAAAAGTACGAATGGTAAAAAGAAACGACGACTACCCCGCCAGTGACGCGGCGGGAAGTGGGAAGGGGGAAAGTGAGGGGGGCGATGGTCGTGATACATCTATAGCTCAACGATCCGGTAGCCGATCCCATAAACAGTTTCGATCATAATCTGGTTTGATCCGGCTTCAAGTTTCTTTCGCAGATTTTTGATATGTGAATCCACACTGCGGTCGATGCTGGTTGCGGCGCCGTGCAGATCGTCGAGCAGTTGTTCGCGGGTGAAGGTTTGACCGGGGCGGCTGGTGAGTAGATATAGTAATTTGAATTCATTAGGCGTGAGTTTGATGGGGTTATTATTGAAGGTGACAGAATGTTTTTCTGAGTCAATTTCGAGAGAACCAACGCGGAGCAGGTTTGGCGCTTTTATTTCTCCACGCGTTCTACGCAGGAGCGCCCGTACACGGGCAACGAGGGCGCGAGGCGAGAAGGGTTTGGTGATGTAATCGTCCGCGCCAATTTCGAGACCAGTGATTTGGTCCACCTCTTCGGCGAGGGCGGTGAGCATGATGATCGGCACGTCGCTTTCGCGGCGCAGGATCTTGCATACTTCGCGTCCATCTATATCTGGGAGCATGAGGTCGAGGATGATCAGGTCCGGCTTTTCGCGGCGGGCAGTTGTCAGCGCGGATTGACCGTCTGCGGCGGTGACAACGCGATAACCGTTCTTTTCAAGATAATCGCGTGCGAGGCGCGCGATCTTGGGTTCGTCATCCACGACGAGGATGGTGTTCATGAGTGTGCCAAGTTTATCCTTAAATTGTGAATGCCGCTGATATTCGAGCGGCATTCACAATTATCCATCTTTTACGCTTTTGGTTCAAAGGGCTTTGACTCTTCCGAGTCTGATGGTGCGGCCTCGCCGTGTGCGCGTTTGTGCCACTCAGCGAACATGGACGGGACACCGCCATCCCAGTGGCTGCCCCAGGGTCCGCGCATGTGACCTCCCTGTCGCATTCGGCTGAAGAAGATCATCTTCAGGAAGCCGGCGAACAGGAACAGGATGAAGACCGAGAGACAGATTCCGCCAAGTGGGAAGAAGCCGAAGTGATGACGGCTGTACATCATCGGATAACCATACTCGTATCCATGCCCATGCATAAACGGAAAAACAGGTGCGATCTGACCGTTCTCAGCGGCCTTCGAGATGGCGCTTGCCACTGCGGGAGCTTGTGAGATTCCCTGTGTAATGCCGGCTCTGTAAGCCATTGCACCGCCGCCAACGATGAGACCGATCACAAGCAGCAAGCCGATAAGTCTAAAGACAATGAAAGGACCTTTGCGAAACATATTTACCTCCAATTAAGTTTTGATCTATTATTTTGTTCTTTCGCCCCTACTATAGCAATCCATTATGGAGGAATTATGGATGAGCGCGGCAGGTTTTATGGAGGTTGTGTAAGAGGAATGTCAGAAAAGCTGGCTGAAATTTTCCTGTGTACTTGTTCCTGTTGGATCAACAGATGCCTTATATAAAATATTTATTGGATATATTATTTCAACTTTCCACACTTGTAAGCATCTGATACAATGCGGGGCGGTAATAAGAAGGCAGGTTGAAGCGTCTTTATGACGGTTGAAATAAAAATATATAGGAAAAGGCGATGGTCGTTTGTCAAGTGACCGTCACCTGTCAGGAAGATAAAATGTCTACGAATGGGAATGAGAAACACGTAAAAGTATTGGTGATAGGCTCTGGTCCTGCGGGGTTGGCAGCGGCTTTATATGCCGCACGCGCGGAGTTATTTCCGGTCGTGCTGACGGGGATGCAATTGGGCGGTCAGGCTGCGTTGACACATCTTATTGAAAACTATCCTGGTTTCCCGGCAGGCGTGGGCGGCGCTGAATTGGGTGAGCTGTTCCAAAAGCAGGCGGAGCATTTCGGCGCGCGGGTCGAGTTTGATATGGCGCAGGAGGTGGATTTTTCGCAGCGTCCATATAAGGTGAAAACAGACAGCGGTGAATATAAAGCGGATACGGTCATCGTGTCCACGGGAGCGGACCCGAACCACCTTAATATTCCCGGTGAAGTGGAATTGACCGGACGCGGCGTTTCCTACTGCGCGACTTGCGATGGCTGGTTCTTCAAGGATAAGAAGGTTGTAATCGTGGGCGGCGGAGACAGCGCGTTGGAGGAAGCATTGTTCATTACGCGTTATGCTTCGTCTGTGACGGTTATTCATCGCCGCGACGAGTTCCGCGCAGGCGCGATTTTGCAGAAGCGTGCCAAGGAACACCTGAAGATGAACTTCATCCTCGACACAGTGGTAACCGAGGTTTTAGGTTCGGATAAACTTGAAACTTTGAAATTAAGGAATGTAAAAACGGGCGAGGAAACCACCTTTGAAACAGACGGCCTGTTCATTTTTATCGGTCATACGCCGAATACGCAGATGTTCAAGGACAAGTTGAAGATGAGCGACCTGGGTTATATTGTGGTCAATGACAAGATGGAAACGAGTGTCCCGGGCGTGTATGCAGCTGGGGAGGTGGCCGATCCGCACTTCAGGCAGGTCATCACGTCTGCGGGAATGGGGGCGGCGGCGGCCATTCAAGCCACCCGCTTTCTCGAAGCAGAATCAAGCTAGAGATTAAGAATGAAGCGAGCGAAGGACTCCTTGACTGAATCGGCAGGTAGGAGTCCTTCTTTATTATCAGGGCCGGCATGATTGTGTGTTCAAAAATGTGACATTTTGACCTATTGGGCTGTGATGCTTTCGGATAGAATTGGTGAAAAATAACGGCGTCTGACGCCGATTAAATTTTTGGAGGAACCATGAAAAAAATCTCTATCATTGGCGCTGGCAATACGGGTGCAACCGCTGCGCATTGGCTCGCCGAACGTGAACTTGCCGATATTGTTTTACTGGATGTGGTGGAAGGTATGCCGCAGGGCAAAAGCCTGGATTTGCTCGAGGCAATGCCGATTATTGGTAAGAATACCCATGTGCTTGGTACGAATGATTATGCCAATACCAAGAATTCGGACATCGTCATCATTACAGCCGGCATTGCACGCAAGCCCGGCATGAGCCGCGACGATTTGCTCAAGACGAACGCGGAGATTGTTGGCAAAGCTGCGACGGAGACTTTAAAACATTCGCCAAATGCGATTTTTATCGTCTTGACCAATCCATTGGATACGATGGCGTATCTTACGATGAAGGTCACCAAACTGCCGCGTGAACGTGTCATCGGTCAGGCCGGTATTTTGGACTCTGCCCGGATGCGCGCATTTGTGGCGATGGAAACCGGTGTGAGCGTTGAGAATATTAATTGTTATGTGTTGGGCGGACATGGCGATGAAATGGTTCCCCTGACCCGTCATTCCAACATTGCCGGTATTCCCTTGAAGGAATATCTGCCTGCTGACGAGCTGGAAGCGATCGTCAACCGCACCCGCAAGGGCGGCGGTGAAATCGTAAACCTGTTGAAGACCGGCTCCGCTTTTTACGCCCCTTCGATGGCTTGCGTGCAAATGGCGGAAGCCATCTTGAAGGATAAGAAGCTGATCGTCCCATGCGCAACCTATATGAATGGCGAGTATGGTCTGAATGACATGTACTTCGGCGTTCCCGTTGTGCTTGGCGCGAACGGCATGGAGAAAATCATCGAATACAAGTTCGATGCCGAAGAGAAAGCCATGTTTGAAAAATCCGCCGCGTCGGTGAAAGAAACGCACGAGGCGTTGAAGAGTTTGGTGAGTTTGTAATTTTGTACAAAGGTCAAGAGTCAAATGACGATTGACCTTTACTTTTTGAAAAGACCATTTGATAAAGGAGTCGATCATGATTCTTCATGAAAAAATCTCAGCTCAATTGCCCGCTATGCGCGAGCGTATTAAATCCCTGGCGAAGGAACACGGCGAAGTCGTTGTGGCAAATGTGACTGTCGGCCAGATTGTTGGCGGGATGCGCGACATCAAATCCCTGCTGACAGATGTTTCATTTGTTGACCCGGCCGAAGGCATCCGCTTCCGCGGCATGTCCATTCCCGAAGTGCTCAAGGCTTTGCCAAAAGGGCGCGGCGGCAAGATGCCTCTCGTGGGCGGTTTGTATTATCTTTTGATCATCGGAGAAGTGCCGACCAGGGAGGAAGCGCAGGCTGTGGAAGACGAATGGGCGAAGCGTGCGATCATCCCTGATTATGTTTACAAGATGCTCAAATCCATGCCGAAAGAGACCCACCCGATGACTCTCTTCTCTCAGGCTGTGCTTGCCTTGCAGAATGGTTCGGTTTTTGCGGCGAAATATCACAGTATGAAGAAGGACGAATATTGGGAAGCCGCACTGGAAGACAGCCTTGACCTGACTGCGAAACTTCCCATCGTTGCGGCATATATTTATCGCATGAAATATTTTGGCGAATCTGCCAAACCAAAATATAACCCCAAGCAGGATTACGGCGCGAACTTTGCAAAGATGATGAAGGTTGCGGACAAAAAGGGATATTCTGAACTGGCCCGCCTGTACTTTATCCTGCACTCCGACCATGAATCTGGAAATGCTTCGGCTCATGCCACGCATTTGGCTGGTTCAACACTTTCAGATGTGTACTACGCCTTCTCAGCCGGTCTCAATGTCCTGGCTGGTCCATTGCATGGTTTGGCAAATCAGGAATGTCTCGGCTGGCTGCTGGAAGTCCACGATAAATTCGGCGGCGTACCCGCCCGCGACGAATTATATAAATTTGCATGGGACACGCTTAACAGCGGGCACGTCATCCCCGGTTATGGACATGCGGTCCTGCGCGTCCCTGATCCACGCTTTACGGCGCAAATGGAATTTGCCAAGAAGCGGTTTGGCGAGGACGAGTTGATCCGTCTTGCCGACCTGGTTTTCGACGTGGTACCGGCGGTGTTGAGGGAACAGGGCAAGGCCAAAAACCCCGCCCCGAATGTAGACGCGATCAGCGGCACCTTGCAGTATTACTATGGCGTTCGTGATTTTGATTTCTATACCGTCTTGTTCGGTGTGGGTCGCGCCCTCGGTGTGACCGCCAACTATGTATGGGCGCGCGCGCTCGGAATGCCGATCGAACGTCCCAAGTCATTGACGACGAAGATGTTGGAAGATATTGTAGCCAAGGCGGAAGGAACGCCTGTGTAAGCGGCTTTGTTTGAATAAAAAAATCCTCCGATCAAATTTCTCGGAGGATTTTTTGTTATTTAATGCCAAGCCGGTCGATTAGGAAGGCATAGTCCAGGGTGCTTTCTTTCAAGAAATCATATCGCCCGCTGGCGCCGGCGTGTCCAGCGCTGAAATTGGTTTGAAGCACGGCGAGGCTGTCGCCTTTTTTTATGTCCCTCAACCTTGCCAGGAATTTGGCGGGTTCCCAATAGGCCACGCGGGGATCGTTGAAACCAGTTGTGAGCAGCATGTCCGGATACTCAACGGGCTGGATGTTGTCGTATGGAGAATACGAGAGCATATACTCAAATTCATCCTTGTTTTCAGGGTTGCCCCATTGATCGTATTCGAGGGTGGTCAAGGGGATGGTCGGGTCACTCATACTGGTGATCACATCCAGAAACGGGACTTTACAGATGACCGCCTTGAACAGATCGGGTCTTATGATCATGCTTGCGCCGACCAATAGTCCACCGGCTGAACCGCCGATCATGGCGAGTTTGTCGGTCGAGGTAAAACCGTCCTTGATCAGATGCTCAGCACAGGCAATGAAATCTGTGAAGGAATTTTTCTTGTGGAAGAGTTTGCCTTCGTCATACCAATCCCGTCCCAGCTCGATCCCGCCGCGGACATGCCCGATCGCATAAACAAATCCACGGTCAAGCAGGCTGATGATGTTTGAATTAAATTGCGCCTCACTGGATGAACCATAGGAGCCGTATCCGTGGAGCAGGGTTGGGTTTTGCCCATCCTTCGTCAACCCCTTCTTGTAGACAATGGATATCGGTACCAGTTTGCCGTCCGTGGCTTTGGCATGGATGTACTCGGTGGCGTATAGTGCTTTATCGTACCCGCTGGGGAGGTTGTCCTCCTTTAGTAATTCCCATTCGCCTGTATCCATGTGAATGTTCACAATCGAGTTGGGGGTAACAAGGGATGAGTATTTGATCCGAAAAACATCGGTCTTGAATTCCAGATTGGCTTCGCCTGCCACCTCATAGGTGGGGTCGGGAAATTTTATATATTGAATATTGCCTGCTCCATCGGCTTTGCTCAGGCGTAATTGCTTGAGTCCGTTTTTGCGTTCATGTACTACCAGGTGATCTTCGAAGGCGTCAATATGTTCGATCAGGACATCCTCGCGATGCGGAATGACATCCTGCCAATTTTCCATTCCTGGCGCAGTAACCGGTGTTTTGACCAATTTATAATTACGGGCATTTTCATTTGTGATCACAAAAAAAGAATCACCGTGGTGCGTGGCGTAATACTCAAGGTTTTTCAGACGCGGCTGCAAAACCTTGAGTTCAGGATCAGGCGTATCGGCCGGGATGAAACGCGTTTCCTGCGAGTTGGTATTGTAGTGATAGGTCATAATATACTTTTTACTGCGCGTCTTATAGAGGGACAGTGAAAAAGTATCGTCTTTTTCGTGAAAGAGCAGGACGTCTGCCTGCGGATCCGTGTTGAGGATGTGACGGTAGAGTTTGTCTGGGCGGTGAAATTGATCGAGGGTTAGATAATAGAGAGTTTTATTATCGTTTGACCATTCTATGCCAACGTGGAAATAGACACTTCCGTATGCCCTTTGGATTTTTTCAGTCAGCAGTTCCCCGCTTGCCAAGTCTTTGATATGGATCGTGTAAACCTCCGCGCCTTCAAGGTCAACGGAGTAGGCAAGTTTTGTCTGGTCAGGGCTGACACTGAATGCGCTGACACTGCAAAATTCATGGCCTGCGGCAAGCATGTTCTGGTCAAGCAAAATCTCTTGCGGTGCATCGAGCGAGCCCTTTTTGCGGCAATAGATGGGATATTGTTGATAGGCTTCCGTCCGCGTGTAATAAAAATAACCGCCGTATTTTTCAGGCACACTGCTGTCCACTTCCTGGATGCGCCCTTTCATTTCCTGAAAAAGTAATTCCTGCATCGGTTTTAATCGGCTTAATTCTTTTTCCAAATATTCATTCTCCGTCCGCAAATACTTAATAACTTCGGGATCTTCGCGGTTGCGCATCCAGTAATATTCGTCGTTCCGATTGACGCCGTGCTGTGTGAGGGTGAATTCCCGTTTTGGAAGGATTGGATATGATGTCATGATGCTCCTATGCGCGGAATTATAGCGTAAACCCATCGAACCCTTGCGGACATTGTGATATATTTGATAAGAAATGACTATTGACTCTTGCATATCTTGTGCAACCAGAATAAGGTTTATTCCATGACTTCCCCAAATAATCGCAACCCCGGCACGCCCCTCGACTTAGATTTGGTGATGGGTGCGCATGTCAACAAGAGCGCAGTGGAGCGGCGAACCGCTACATTGACTGGGCGCCGCACCGTTAAAAAGGACTGGCAGGCAGCCTGGCTTTTACGCGCCGTCACCTGCATTGACCTGACAACACTGGCAGGCGATGATACCCCTGGACGTATTAATCGTTTATGTGCCAAAGCAAAACAACCCGTTCGAGCGGATATGTTGGCAAAGCTTGGACTCGAAGGCGAGAAGATTACCGTTGGCGCAGTCTGTGTATATCCCAATCGTGTAGCGGATGCAGTCCGCGCGCTCCAAGGCTCGGAACCTTCGACAGGCTCAGGGCGGCGCATTCCAGTTGCCTCCGTTGCGACAGGTTTTCCTGCGGGACAGACTCCTCTGCCACAGCGCATCGGCGAGATCGAGCAAGCCGTGGAGGCGGGTGCGCGTGAAATTGACGTGGTCATTGCCCGCAATTATGTTCTGACTGGCGATTGGGCGGCCATGTACGATGAACTTCAACAGTTCCGCAAAGCCTGTGGTGACTCGCACATGAAGACCATCCTTGCAACGGGCGACTTGGGAACATTGAAGCAGGTCTATCAAGCCAGTCTCGTGGCAATGATGGCAGGCACGGACTTTATCAAGACATCCACAGGAAAAGAATCAACCAATGCCACTCTTGAAGTGAGCCTGGTGATGATCCGTGCCCTTCGTGATTATTTGGATCGCTTCGGCTACAAAGTTGGTTTCAAGCCCGCGGGCGGCATCAGCTCTGCGAAGCAGGCGATGGCGTGGCAGTCACTGATGAAAGAAGAACTCGGCGATGAATGGCTGAAGAATGACTTATTCCGCATCGGTGCAAGTAGTTTGTTGACCGACATCGAGCGGCAGTTGTATCACTACATCACAGGTCACTACGCTGCGAAACATCACATGCCGATGGGATAGCAGCAACCCCGATGGTCGAGTAGGCGGCGTGTTTTTCGCCGCCGTATCGAGACCATCAGTCAAATATATATATGAGATACAAGGTTTGCTTGAGATTTGTGGTCTTGATACGCCCCTCAAAGAGCATTCGGGACTACTCGACCACCGAGTATGCAACAATAGAGATTTTCTATGGCATGGATGTATATTCTTGAATGTTCTGATGGTTCTTATTACGTAGGTTCTACAAAGAACCTTGATAAGCGCTTCATGCAACATCAATCGGGAAAGGGTTCAAGATACACATCAGGGCGACTTCCAGTAAAACTGGTTTATGGCGAAGAGTATGACCGAGTTTCTGATGCTTATTATCGTGAAAAGCAAGTTCAAAATTGGAGTAGAGCAAAACGGGAAGCATTGATAAATGGTAATTACGAAATGCTTCCGCCTCTGGCAAAGAAGAAATTTCAGAAAAATCAAAATAACAAGTAGTTTCCGTTGGTCGAGTAGGCGGTGTTCGTCCGCCGTATCGAGACCAACAATGAGAAGTAAACCTAAAATAAAGCGTTGACCTGAAATGTGTGGTCTCGATACGCCCTCAAAGAACATTCGGGCTACTCGACCACCGAGATTGGATAATACTTTGAGCAAAATACTTGAAATCTTCAAAAGCATGGAATACGGACCCGCCCCTGAATCACCCGAAGCTGTCAAAGCGTGGCTGGATGAGCACGGACGCAAGTTCGGCTTGTTCATCAACAATGAATGGGTGACGCCGAAAGGTGCGAAGTTCTATCCTTCGTATAACCCAGCGAATGGCGAATTATTAGCCGAGACCACACAGGCTGGGCAAAAGGAAGTCGATGCGGCGGTGGCTGCGGCGCGTGAGGCGTTCAAAACCTGGAGCAAGACTCCTGGTGTTGTCCGTGCGCGTTATCTTTATGCGATTGCGCGCAACCTTCAGAAGCATTCGCGCTTGCTGGCGGTGCTCGAGTCCATGGACAACGGCAAGCCAATTCGTGAATCAAGAGATATTGATGTGCCATTGTTGGCGCGTCATTTTTACTATTATGCGGGCTGGGCGCAACTCATGGAAACCGAACTGCGCGATTATCAGCCTGTCGGTGTGGTGGGGCAGATCATCCCGTGGAACTTCCCGTTGTTGATGCTGGCGTGGAAGATCGCTCCTGCCATCGCGATGGGCAACACGGTTGTGTTGAAGCCTGCTTCGTACACACGTCTCTCGGCGTTGTTGTTTGCGGAGATCGTTGCAGAGGCTGGTGTGCCCGCGGGCGTGGTTAACATCATTACGGGCAGTAGTAAAGCTGGCTCGATGATCGTCACGCACCCCGATGTGGATAAGATCGCGTTCACGGGTTCAA
>CAZEGE010000032.1:0-30909 GCA_964511765.1 uncultured Anaerolinea sp. | reverse complement strand
CCAGGCCGGCAAGATCTCCTTGAATCGTTTTGTGTTTGAGCAATCGCCAGAAGGCTCCGTTGCTCAAAGCGCTGAAACGCAGGATTACACGGCTGTGCAGCGTCTTTCCTATTTCTGCATTTGTGCCCTGCACCATCCAGGCTGCCTGATGGAAACCGATATACATCCAGATGGCCTTGGGTCCGATCTCCATCCCGAGCCGGCGCAGGTAGCCTTTCACCACCACCTGCCGATGAGGTTGAACAATCCTGTCATAGTCCAGCCATTGCACTGGCTCAATGGCTAGTTCTGGTTCCTCAATTTCGTCAAGTTCATCCTTTTCTTCCAGGATCCTGCTGACCACAAACTGAAGCGACACAGATTGGTTCAACATCCCGATCAACATCCTCTCGATGGTGCTGGTCAGGCGGGACTCCAGCCAATCCTTTGCATAGGCATTGCGCGCGCAAATCGTCAGTACATTCTTTTCGAGGGCAACGACTTCCGTATCGCGGACCCAGGTTTCAAATGAGGCGCGCGGCATTTCCATTTGCAATTGACTCAACACAGCCCCCCAGACTTCCTGAATATTCATCACACTGCCTTCCATTCCAAAACAGGGTGATTTCCCATAAGAGGTCCTGCACATCCAGTCCACTTGATTTCATGGGTCCAAGCCTTTCCTGTGCGTTCGGCGTGGGCGGGAACGCAGGCGGAAGGGCAGGCGGAAGGTAGACAACCCGCAGGCGGCACGTGGTCAAAGCCGCCTACGCTGATTTCTTTTTGCAAATGTAAAAATGATTTTTGGAGGAAATTCATTTTCTGCCATCCTGTTCCAGTGTATAGGTCCCCGCTTTTTGGACCGGTTGGAGAATCAAAAAACCTGAGTCATAGGCCTTCATCCCAAAGCGCAGCAAGGCGCTGATCAATTCCCCAATGGGCACGTTCAATCCATCCTCGGATGCCAGGGCTGAAAGTCCGTGCTTAAGTTCAGGGGGAAAGCTGCGCCAGGTGGTGATGACCCGCCACAGGGCTTCGGGTACTTTGCGTTTTTTGGATCCTGCAGGGTTGAGATACGAATGCGCCGGATCAGAGGTCGGAAATAGCGTCATTCGCATTCGATACGGATTGGGCCGCGAACGAAGATCAAGATCACCCTGATCATGACTTCGCAGGGCATATTCGATCACTGCGCGTGCAACTTCTCCGGAGGGTACGAACAGGTCACTGGCAATCGACTTGACCCTCAGTGCCAGTTTTGGGTCCACGCCGCGATAGACGGCCTTGCGGCTCAGGTGTTCCTTTTCCCACTGCCGATTGCGTTTGCGAGGAGCTGCCACACGCAGGGAGTCATAAACGCTGGGCAGCGCCGGAGAAGACATTACAGTTTGATCTGGTTCAGAATTTTGAAAAGGATTGCGTCTCTTGGTCATGGCGCGTTCCTAAAACTTCAACACCAGTTGCGTCAGCGCCAGATATTCTTTTGCGGCGCGGCACAAAGGATCGGCTTCGAAGATCGTCTGACCTTCCGCTGCACATTCGCGCAGGATGGTGGCGCGATGAATGGGGGACAGGACACTCGCATTAAATCGTTCGCGCAGGTTATCCATCGTGGCTTTGCTCTCGCGGGTTTGTTCATCGAAGAATGTCGGCAGGATGCCCAGCAGATTGCCGCGCCAGTTCTTCTTCTCCTGCAGGATGCTCATCATCAGCAGGACTTTTGAGACACCATCCGCGGAAAGAAATTCAGTTGCGGTGGGAACGATCACCAGGTCCGAAGCCCAGACGGCGCGCTCCTGGATACCGCCCACACTGGGTGCGGTGTCGAAGATGATGTAATGCAAGCCTTCTTTAAAAAAACGGCTGACAGAAGTACGAATGGCAGAGATGGGCTGATCCTGGGCGTTAAGGACTGTCTGGGCAGCCATCGTTTGTTGATCGCCCGGCAAAAGATACAGCCCCTGCCGTCCAGAGGAACGGATCCATGACTGCACGAAGGTGGTTTCCTGCGGGGTTGTGCCCATTGTCAGCAGATAGAAAACGCCTGGCTCCGGACTGCGTCCGAGCGCGGTGGCAGACTGACCCTGAGGGTCGAGATCGATCAGTAATACCCGTCTGCCTTTTTGGGACAGACCATGTGCGAGCGACACAGCGGTGGTGGTCTTGCCCACCCCGCCTTTTTGATTTGCAATGCAGATTACTTTTGTTGGCATGGGAAAAATTCCTTGATCTGTGAATGATTAACGCCGCATACTGCTGACGAAAAGAAAAAGCAGCAGCCCGAGGGCGATCGGACCGAAGCAGTTGGCAAGTCCGGCCAGTATTCCAATCCACATGTCAGCCTCCGACCACGACCGGGTTGTCCTCGATATTGGAGGGCGATTTGGTTTGATTGGATTGTTCAGCTGGGATCATGCCCAGCTTTTCAAGTTCCTTGCGTATGATCAAGGCAGCTTGTGCCTTGAGAGGCCGATACTCACGTTGTGCCAGCTCGTTCAGCGCCGTGAGCTCTTGATCCCGCAGATAGATAATGACCTTTGCCATGTTCACCTCGTTTGAGTTTGATAAAAGAACCGTTCTGATGGCTCTTTTATCAGGCGCGAGTCAAGAAATTGTGCGGTTTGAATTATGGGAATTCCATGAAAATGCAACCCGCGGTCATTTTGTTAAATATTGCAGGTTTTTCCCGGGGCTTCGCGCGCTGGCCTTTTGAATGAATATTGTTTTCTTTCCACCTGGCATTGGATTTATTTGCTGTCTTTTTCTGCTGCACGGTGGGTGTTTGAAATTTTCGATTTCGTACGACTTCGAATTTCAGCGATCGCACGCGGACGCCAGGTGCTGTAATAAGTTTGTTCTGAGACAATTGGAGAGCCATCAGAATTGGTCCCAAGGTGTTCGCAGATCAATTCCCCCAGGGTAAAGGCATCGCGAATGGGATCACGATTTTCCCATTGCACTGCGATCGGCAACCAGCGCTCGAGAGGAAAGGTGGGCTTTCTGCCCCGCCGCGCCGGCAGATCCAGAAGTTCAAAAGGCTCAGGAGCGTCTGGATTGGGCTCGGGCACCGAATCAATTTCTAGAAGTGTATTTTCTTCACCAATGGATTCATGCCCCCACAATTTCATAAATACTTCCGTCCAGCTTCCTTTGTTTGGGGAACTGAAAATGGATTTTTTCTGGCGAATCATGCGATCCACCCAGTATCCCAGCCCAATTCCAACTGCAACCATTCCCAGCAGGAGAACAACATGATAGGCGATGACTGCCTGAGCCAGCCTGGTTCCCATGCCTGATGCGAATATGCGGTAGGACCAGGTGATATCCAGGAATACAACCATACAGGCGCTAAAAAAGAAAAATAGCAGAATCAATTTTTTGATTAAGGCGGATTTCTTGATTTGCGATGAGGTTATTTTTTTCACGGTTGCATCCTTAGGCTAATGGGAACAAACCAGCCTTTGGTTTACTTTTGCAGTCTGTTATCAATGAGGTGTGCCATCTTTTTAGCGGGAATCCATTTTCCCCTTTATTCCTGGCAGCGATCATTGCCAGTGTGACTGGCAGGATGAAATATGTGCGAAAATGTTGCTTATGCAAGAATAGCAGGCGGGAGAATAAAAAAATATCCGCCGCGTGGCAGATATTTGGGTGGATTTTATGACCTATACCGGGCGGTCTACCTGTATATGGTATGGGAGGGAAGTGGAGTGGGTAACAGGTGGCGGTCTCTCCACCAGGTTGGAAAATCCCAATCTCTCATCGCCAGCCTGATCGCATGCCGGTCATGGAAATTAAACTTTTTGAAGATGTTTACCAAATGGGATTTAACTGTGCCGTGCGCGATCCCCAGGGTTTCAGCGATTTGATAATTCCTTTGGTCCATGCAGACCAGGGCGACAACTTCCTTCTCTCGCGGACTCAGGGATTGCCAGTGGTATAAATTTTCCCGCTCTTTTTCAAGTTGTTGCTGGTGCGCCAGGACGAGTTCAACACGAGTCTCTTTGACTTCAAGATCAAATTCTGTATCAAAAGAGTATTCCCGCGCTTGATCGTTCCCGCTGGTTTCTTTTTTCTTGAATAAATCTTGTAAGTGCTTTGGAAGTAATGATCGCATGGACGGCCAGAGACCCGAACTTGTAGTCTTGTTTAGGATTTTCCTGGGCGGCCTGTTGTCATGAAAGAAAGATGAATGAGTTTACCCAGGAGGTCAATATGCATATTCTTTTTCAGAGAACCTGTCCGTTAATCTAAATCATCACCAGATAATGGGTCGTGAGTTTACTAGAACAGGTGTTCTATGTCAAGGTATGGCAGGATCTCGGCTCCGCTTGTCCGCATATCTTTTATTTGGGTGCGCAAGGGAAGTGGCAGTAGTGGTTTTTTCGACCAAGCCTTTCTGATTGACAATGCGAATAAATTTAGTGAACAAAGATGGATTTCTCTTTCGATAAAACTAGATTCGGGATGATGACTTCTTTGCCCGTGTTTGGTTCAGAACGAATGGAAGGAACAAATCACCCCGGTCAGGATGTTATCGATGAATAGTACAAGCCTGATAGTCATTTCTATAAAACTTGTCAGTCTTCACTTTCAATCGAGTCGGGTGGATCGGAATTTGTTTCTATAGACCGGCCTTTACCTTCTGTCGATTCAACGTGGGAAGGTTCTTCTTTCTTGTTCTTTCGTTCACGTCGCCAACTTAAGATTAATCGGTACACTTGTCCCAGACGGCGTTTCTGTTCGGGAGTCAGCACAACTTCTTTGGTGTCTTGCTCTGTCATGCTGGGCCTCCGGAACCGGACTCAGAAGGCTTATTGAGTCCCATTTCATTATCCACCAGTGGTTCCCTAACCATTTCAAGCTGCTTGCATGTGTTTCGAACGATCAATGTTGCCTGTGCCTTTATGGGTTTGTACTCTTGTTGGACTAATTGAATGTGCCCGTTCATTTCTGATTCGAGCAGATGAATGACGACTTTTGCCATGTTCAACCTCTCCTGGATTAAGATAAAAGAGCCACTACACGTGGCACTTTACATGGCGGAAGTAAAGAAATTCCCCTGTTTTAATTACAGGAATTCTATGAAAATTCCCAGGTCATTATGTGGGGCAGTTGCGTCGATCACTTAACTGTGCTTTTGTTGGGGAACTGCCGGGTAATTATGGGATTTCTAGTGATAAAACATCTCAGGTTATTTACAATGGAATAATCAACCTGCCAACATACAAGTTATAATCGGCATTCGGGAGAATCCAATATGGAAGATTGGCTGACTACTTATGATGCGGCTCGCGTTAGCGGATATAACCCGGATTACATCCGGCAGTTGATTCGATCGAAAAAGGTGCTGGGGAGGAAATGGGGTCCATCGTGGCAAGTCAGCCGCAAGTCCCTTGAAGAATATATAAAGAAGGCCGAGAAAATGGGGGAACGCCGTGGCGCAAAACCAAAGCCTGGATCCAAAAGACGGTAATCTGATCAGTTAAGGTCAAAGAATATTGACATATTATTTTCACGTAGTATAATATCGTATTGTTACGATAATTATACTACGTGTTATAGAGGAACGTGAGTGTGCGGTAACCCACGCGCGACCCTAACCCAACCCACCGATCACGCGGAGGGAGGGGCTGGCTGCTTTATTTCAGCCCCGATTTCACACCCCAATATGATCCACCGAGGCGATTTCGTTTCTTATGCCGGGAGAAAATGAGAACCCCCCTATTTCCAAAGGAGAAAAACTATATTGAACGTTTCTACTGATACACGCATAACCCATCCGCAAGTCATTTCCATCTTGTCTCGACTTCGACAGGAGTGGCAGGAAGCGACAGCTGGGACAAGCCTGCCTGAGTCAGATGGAATTATTGGTCTCATGCTTGCGGATCTGATCAATGGCTTCAGATTGAATCTTGACGAACAGCACCAGATATTGGGCGATGAACTATTCCAAGAATTAAAGATTTTTGCACCCTCCGAGGCGTAATTAACCGCGATCTGAGCCAGTCCGGCACGGCTTTTTGCATTCCATCGGCAAGGAGAATTTTATGACCACACGCGCAGTAACCTATGCAAGAGTATCCAGCGATGACCACAACAAAGGCGGATTGAATCTTTCCGGTCAGTTGGACATCTGCCGTACCTTCGCGGTAAACAAGGGCTATACCATCATTGCCGAGCTTGCGGAAGATGATCATGGGGTCTCAGGCACATTACTGGAAAGCCCGGCGCTCGTCCAGGCGCTGGATATGGCCAGTCAACGCCAATTCGATGTTCTCATTGTTCGGGAAATCGACCGCTTTGCGCGCAGTCTGGCCAAACAATTGATCGTTGAACAAAAATTCAAAAAGTTCGGCATCAAACTCGAATTCGTCCTTGAATCTTATGACAACACTCCGGAAGGCAGTCTCCATAAAAACATAAAGGCGGTAATTGCCGAATTCGAACGGGTGAAGATTAACGAGCGCACCCAACGCGGGCGGCTGCAAAAAGTAAAGGCTGGCAATGTTCTGGTTCATGGTAGGCCGCCTTATGGTTATCGGCTACAGGAGCGAGATGGAAAAAGTCAACTGATCGTGCATGAACCAGAAGCTTATATCGTTCGAATGATTTATGACTGGTATGTCAACGGTGATGATGATCACGTACCATTTTCATCAAGAGCCATTGCACAACGTCTACACGAAATCAACGTGGCGGTCCCAAGTGCCAGCGAACAAACAAGGAATGTGTGGTCACACACCACAATTCAGCATATTTTAACTAACGAGACCTATGCCGGGTCATGGTACTACGGCAAATTCGCCAACCAGGATGGAAGACGTGTCGCCCATCCGGAACACAAGTGGCTTCTCGTGGCGACTCCGGCCATTGTCACCCGTGAGGTCTGGAAAATAGCCCGGAAAAAGCGTATTGAGAATATCAATCATTCTCCCCGTAGAATTCGCAATTCATATCTTTTGCATCACCACGTAACCTGCGCGAAATGCGGCAGCAAGATGGCGGCAAGAAGCAGTGGAAACATTCAGGCGCGTCGACTCTACTACTACTGCCCTACTGCTCGTGAAAGCGCTGGCAAGGCAGCGCAATGTTCCAATACTGCCTTCTTTCGAGCAGATCACACCGACGCCACGATTTGGAATTGCCTGAGGGACTATCTGGCGAATCGAAGCCTGGTGAAAAGTGGGCTGGACCAATTTATCGAACAGAACGAAGAGGCAATTTCACCCATTAGGGAGAGAATGGAAATTGTAAAAAATCTGCTTGATCACGACAACGAACAATTGGAAAAGATCGCAGACCTATATATTGGCGGCGCCTTTTCCAGGGACCGGCTGACGGAACGCAAGAAAAAGCTCGAAAGCAAGATGTCGGGGCTGGCAAACGAATTTGCTCAATTAACCGAGCGATTACAAAATTGGTCTTATTTTCCAGAACAGACCGAAATGCTCAAGAAATTTGTGTCGGAAATTTCCGAGCGACTCGATGAAGCCGACGGGGATTTTGAGCACAGGCAGAAAATAATTGAATTCCTCGACGTTAATGCAGCCCTCTCCTTCGATAATGGAAAGCCCACCGCTAAATTGATCTTTGCCTTTGACGAAATTGTTATGACTATCGAAAAACACACAAAAGGAGTAAGAAAATGACCCCGAGAGCAATCACCTATGCAAGAGTATCCGGCGATGATCGCGGCAAAGATGGTCGCAATCTTGCGGGACAATTGGAAATGTGCAGGGAGTACGTGCTGGAGAAAGACTACACCCTTCTCGCAGAAATGGCCGAGGATGATCGCGGTGCATCCGGCGCTTCATTCGAATTGGAAAAGCTCGGAGAAATTCTGGATATGGCCAAGAATCATGAATTTGATGTATTGGTCGTCCGTGAAATCGACCGTCTGTCCCGCAACCTAGCCAAGCAATTGGTTGTAGAAGAAGAACTAAATCGATCAGGTATTCATATCGAATATGTTCTGGGTGAATACGCCGACTCCCCTGAGGGAAATCTGATGAAGCATGTTCGGGCAGTTGTCGCGGAGTATGAGCGTGAAAAAATAAAGGAACGCATACAACGCGGTAAAAGACTTAAGGTCAAAGCTGGAAGTGTCATGCTGCCCATCAACCGCCCTCCATTTGGCTACAAAATTGTAAAAAAAGGAAATTTATGGAAACTGGAGGTCCACGAACCAGATGCCATGATCATTCGGCAACTTTACGAATGGTATGTTTATGGCGATGAAAACGGAAAATCGATGACCTTGAGGGGAATCGCTCAAAGGCTTACGGATACCAAGGTCCCTACCCCTATGGATATTAGAAAAAAACAGGGAGTTAACGCAGGTGCAAAAAAGCGAGCATCATGTGAATGGAGCGGAAGTGTCATCGCCCATTATCTTGACCGGGAAGTTTACAAAGGAATATGGACATACGGGCGCAAAAGCACTGAACCAATCACTGTGGATGTGCCCTCCATTGTAGCCACGGAATTATGGGAAAAGGCAAGAAAAATAAGAAAACAAAAATACATTGAAAATATGCCTTCACGCAAAAATTCGTATTTGTTTGCCAGAAGGATTCGATGCGGATTTTGCTCCTCAGTCGTTGTCGGCACACCCGTCAATGGCTATCTTTATTATCGTTGCCTGGCACTGAAAAAAGGTAAAGTCATTGGAGTGACGTGCCATGCGCCTCATTTCCGGCTCGAGCCTGTTGAACAGGTCGTTTGGGATTGGATAAAACGGTTATTGAGCGATCCGCAGGCGCTGCAAGAGGGATTAGATGCCCGTCTGGCTGAGACCGAAAATCAAATCAATCCCTTCCGCGAGCGCTTGGCTGTCGTAGAAGGTCTTCTTGGACAAAACAACAAGGAATTGGACCGGGCGCTTGAGCTGTATCTATCCAATCAGTTCCCGAAAGAAATGTTGTTGAGCCGGAAAAATGATTTGGAAACTGCCTTGCGAAGCCTTGAACAGGAGAAATCGAGGTTGGTCGATGTAATCGAAGAACAAACTGTATCCCCCAACCAGATCGAGAATATTTTTGAATTTGCAAACAAGATCAGTGCCGGTCTTGAAGCTGCGGATCAGGATTTTCATCATAAAAGGGAAATTGTGGATGCTTTGGACGTCCGGGTTGTATTGACCGTGGAAGATGGCGAGAAGGTTGTTTACGCGCAATGCACTTTAGGAGAAGAGGAATTCAAACTCAATGAGAGGAAAAACTCTGGCGGAGGTCATTCTTCAGGTGGAAAATTTAGGAACATGTCAGTTGAGAATTATGCAGATTGCCGCCATAAAAATCCGCGCCGAGCGTATCAAGGTGGAGCTGTATTTGACCCGGCACATGCGCCCCGTCAATGATGGTGATGATGCCTTTCGCTCGCGCGCGTTGAATGATTTTTTCAACGGGAAAGATCGTCGCTGTCGGTGAAGTGATATGACTGAGAAAAACCGCACGGGTGCGGGATGTGACAGCCTTCCAAAACGATTCAACGAAAGCGGCTTGTGAAGTTAAATCAACCGGTTGATTGATATATGTAAAACCGCGTTCCTTTGACAGATAACGCCAGGTGCGGTCGAGCGCGCCATATTCATGATCGGTGGATAACACCTCGTCGCCCGCGCCCAACTCCAGAGAATGCGCCACGATGTTCAAGGCAATCGTTGCATTTTGAGCGTAGACCAGATTCTCGGCGCTGGTGCCAAGATATTTTCCGAGCGTTGCGCGGGATGCCTGCATCAGGTCATTGTGACGCCTGCCTAAAAATTCAACAGGCTGGTTTTCAAGTACCCGCTGCCAGCGTTGGTATTCCTTGAAAACAGGCTTGGGAGTCGCGCCGAACGAACCGTGATTTAAAAATGTGACAGACGGGTCGAACAGAAAGTATTGTTTGAGATTGAACATCAGGTAATTATAAGAGCTTTGTAATTGGTTTTATCACTAATTCAATCCCCTGGGTACGCTATAAGGTGTAGATGAATTCCAGTCAAAATGCGGAATGCCATGAAAAGCCCTCCCCCCTCTCCCGAAGGGAGAGGGGGGAGCCACCGCCGCGAGAAAACGTCATATTCGGGCAAAGGAAAATATATTTATGCTAATCACCTGAATCTAGGTTTTCTTTTTTTTCTTCGGAGCAATAACTTTGGATGTTAAAAACGCATCCGCCACGGCGGGGTCAAAATGGGTTCCAGACTGCTCTCGAATGTACTTTAGCGTTTTTTTCTTCGACCAGGCCTTGCGATAAGGACGATCGGATGTGAGCGCGTCGTACACGTCCACCACCGCGAAGATGCGCGCCGCCAGGGGGATTTGTTCGTCCTTTAATCCGCGCGGATAGCCCGTGCCGTCCCACTTCTCGTGGTGGCAATAGGGAATATCCATCGCCGGGCGGAGGTATGCGATGGGCATGAGCATGTCGTGGGCAAACTGTGGATGCTGTCTCATGAGCACCCACTCCTCATCGGTCAGTTTCCCGGGCTTGTGCAGAATGCCATCCGGAACGCCGATCTTGCCGATATCGTGCAGCAAGCCACCGCGCCGAATGTGGACCAGTTCGGCATCGCCAATGCCCATCGCCCGCGCCAGGCGTTCGGTCATCTCGGTGACGCGCAGGGTGTGGTTTTCAGTCTCCTCGTCTCTCAGGTCCATGGCATGTGACCAGCCAGCAATAGTGGCGTCATAGGCCGTGCTTAATTCAATATTCGAAAGCTGCAGGTCTTTGAAGAGGGTGGCATTGTCCACCGCAATGGCCGCCTGCCCGGCCAGCGTTTCCAGAAAGTTCAGCCACTCCGGGTCGGGGACGAGCGGGGTGCGGTTGAATATTTCCAGCACGCCTTGCACCTGCCCCTTGGCGATGAGCGGCAGTCCGTAATAAGCGGCAAAGCCCTCGCTCGCCAGATGCTTCGCCAGGCGCGGGTTGTCATGCTGGTCGGCCAGATTCGGGATGTGGACGGAGTGGCGCTCTAAAGCAGCGCGACCCGCGTAGCCTTCGCCCAGACGCAGTTGGGCGCCCTTGAAGGCTTTGGTGCGGAAGCCGCGCCCGGCACCAAATTCCAGCGTTTGCAGGTGCGGGTCGAGTAGCAGCACGTCGGCAGCGTCCACGCGCAGTTGGGCGGTGACCTGATCGAGGACGATGCTGAGGGTGAGGCGCAGGTCAAAGCTGGAGGTGATGGCCATGTCAATCGCGCGCAGGGCAGTGATCCGCTGCAATTGGCGCTGGATCTCCTCTTCGGCCCGCTTGCGCTCGGTGATGTCGTAAAGGACACCTTGCCACAACTTGGGACGGCCAGGGTCGTCAAGAAAAATGGAGGCCTCATCACGCACCCATATCGTCCGGCCATCACGGGTGATCATGCGATACTCAAGAGCTTCAGGCTTACTGATTCCACGTTCCCAATCTTCAATTTCGTCGGCCAGCACATACTCTCGATCGTCGGGGGACAACCGTTGGAACCAAAGGCTTGGGTCTGCCAACCATTCTTCCTGTGTGTAACCCAGCGTTTTCTCGATCTGTGGGCTTACGTAGTGCCAGACACCGGCTTCCCCGGTTTCGGCAAGGTATGCAATCCCAGGCAGCCGCTCAATAATATTCCGATACCTGGCTTCGGCCACACGCAGCGCCGCCGTGCGCTCCTCGACCAACTCTTCCAGGTGCTCGCGCAGGCACGCCCGTTCCAGCGCGATGCCCACCTGATTGCCCACGCCGTGCAGGATTTTCAAGTCCTCGTCACTGAACAACCCTTCTTCCGCCCCGACCAGATTCATCAGGCCCAGTATCCGCTCGCCAACCCACAACGGAACGCTGGCGTGGTAACGCAGGCCGCGCGTGTCACCCTTGGTTTCCTGCAGCCGTTCACATTCCAGGGTGTTCGTCGCGTGGTCAAGTTCGCCGGCAAGCAGTTTACGGCGGCACAGGCACTCGCCCTCCAGCGCGCCCGGGACCCCCAGCGCGGGCGGCAGGCCGTGCGCGGCCCCGAGGCGGTATCCCGACTCGCCCTCCCGAAGGAAAATCCAGCCAGCCTGCACGCCGGGCAATTCCATGGCGCGCTCCAGCGCCATCTCACACACCTCGCCCTCGCTGCCGGCTTGGTTGAGCCCCCCGGCAATGCGATACAGGCCGTTGAGCGACTGGTTGGATCGTTTGAGCCCTTCATCGAGGCGGATGGCCTCGTCGTAGGTCGAGATCAGCAGGTCCAGGATTTGCTGCCGCTCCGAGGTAATGAAGTGCCGCTGCCCACCCAGGACGATCTCCAATCCCATCTGGCCGCGCTCTTTCTGCCGCAGCGCCCGGTTGGCCCGCAAATACTCCAGGCGCGCGAGCAGGTTTTTCTCGTCATACGGTTTCCGAATGAAGTTGTCCGCGCCGCACTCCAGACCTTTGATCACATCTTGCGGGCTGGAAAGCGAGGTGACCAGGATGACCGGAATGTTCTTCAGGTTTTCATCCGCTTTGATTGCCTTGCACAGTTGGTAGCCATCCATCTCCGGCATCAGGATGTCGCTGATGACGAGGGCCGGCTTGCTCTCGCGCGCAGCGGCGAGAGCAAGCTTTCCGTTGGTGGCAAGCATGACCGTATAACCGCGCGCTTCGAGCAGGTGTTTCAACTGCTCGGCCTGGGTCGGGCTGTCCTCGGCGACCAGGATTTCGATGCCGTTGTTCAATTTGATACTTTCGGATCTCATAGCCGAACTCCTCTCAGGCATGGTTCACCAAACTCACCAGGGCCGCCGCGATCTTTTCCGGCGGGAACACGTAAGTAGCCGCCTCCAGCCGGATCGCTTCGCCTGGCATACCATGAACGACAGAACTGTCTTTATCCTGCGCCAGGGTGACGGCGCCTCTTTGTTTCATCAACTTCAACTCTTCCGCCCCGTCCTTGCCCATGCCGGTCAGCAGCACGCCGATCGCATTTGGCCCGTAGGTGCCGGCGACGGAGCGGAAGAGATACGACACCGACGGGAGCAGGCCGTTCTCCGGTTCATCGTGGGTTAGCGACACCTTCGCGCCCGGCTCTACTTTCATCTGAAATCCGTCCGGAGCGGCATAGACGTGGCCGGGCAGCAGGCTTTCTCCGTGGGTGGCTATATGAACCGGTTGACCAGAAGTTTGAGCCAGCCACTCCACAAACCCCGCCATGAAGCCGGCCGCCATGTGCTGAACGATCACTACCGGAACCCGGAAATCCTTCGGCAGAGCGGCCAGGATCGTTTGCAGCACGATCGGTCCGCCGGTGGAAGCGCCGATGGCGACGAGTTTGATTTCGGCCGCTTTGGGCCGGCGTTCCACTTCTGCGGTCGCAGGTGCACGGAGCGCTGCTGTTCCTTCGCGCCGGGGACGCGCCCAGCGCCGCACCACTTTCACTTCCGACATCAGTTTCACCGTCTGGATCAATTCCTGCGCCATCGCCTCGTGATCGGGGTGGCCGAAGCCCGGCGGCCGCGGCAGGACCGCCAGCGCGCCCGCCTCCACCGCGCGGAAGGTTGTGGCGACCTCCCTGGTGTCCCAACTCCCGCTGACGATGACGATGGGCGTGGGCTGGGTTTCCATGATCCTGCGGGTGGCCTCGAAGCCGTCCATCCGGGGCATGTTGATGTCCATGGTGATCACGTCGGGCTTCTCCCGCTGCACGGCTTCGAGGGCTTCTGCGCCGTCCCGCGCCGTCCCAATCACCCGGATGGCCGGGTCAGAACTGAGGATATGAACGAGGAATTCCCGCAAGACGGCTGAATCTTCGGCGACCAGGACTCTGATCATATCAATCTCCGAACCACTTCCAGCAAATTGCTCTGGTCAAAACTCCTTTTGACGAGATAGGCATTCGCGCCCACGTCTATCCCGCGCTCGCGGTCTTCACGCGATTCAAGCGCCGTCACCAGCACCACCGGCAGTTCCGCCAGTTTCTTGTCGCCGCGGATCTTCGCCGTCAGGTCAAGCCCGTTCATGCGCGGCATGTCCACGTCCGAGACGACCAGATCGAATACCTCCGTCCGCAGCGTCGTAAAGGCATCCACGCCGTCCACGGCCGTTTTGACATGATAGCCGGCCGCTTCCAGAATGTTCTTCAACAGCGACCGGGCCGTGATCGAATCTTCGACGATCAAAATAGATTTTTGTTTTGCCGGAGTGCGCCCGGCGGCGGGGGCGCGCGCCGGAGCGGCCGCGGCTTTGACAGCCGATTTCATCAAATCTGGAACGTTGAGGATGGGCACGACCTGCCCCGTGCCCAGCACGGTCGCGCCGGCGATGTTCCGCACGCGCGCCAATTGCGGGCCGAGCCTCTTCACCAGCACTTCCTGTTCGCCCAGAATCTCGTCCACCCGAAACGCAATGCGCTTCTCGGCCGAACCCAGCACGACCACCGAGACTTTGTTTGTACTTGCGACTCGCGTGTTTGTCGCGGGCTGTGCCTCAGTCGCCGCAGACGGGCGGCTGCGAACTGGAAGTTCTAACGCCTCGCCGAGCCGGACGAGCGAGATCGCCTGCCCGTCCAGCCGAATCGTCTCCCGGTTTTCCACGGTCTGGATATCTTCCCGGCTGACTCGCGCCACTCGCTCCACGTGGGTCGTGGGCAGGACAAAACGGTGATCATCTATCCGCACCAGCAGTCCGCGGAAGGTCGCCATCGTCAGCGGCAAAAGGAGGCGGAACGTCGCCCCGGCATCCGGCTGAGTTTCGAGCGAGACAGCGCCGCCCAGTTTTTCCACTTTTTCCTGCACGATAGCCAGGCCGAGGCCCCGGCCCGAGATGTCGGTGATCAGCGGGCTGGTGGAGAGGCCCGATTGAAAGATGAGCGCCAGCGCCTCCTGCTCACTCAGCGTCTCTACGGCTTCTGGAGAAGCCAGGCTCAGCCGCGCCGCGGCGGCCCGCACCTGTGCCGTGTCAACCCCGGCGCCGTCATCCGAGACTAGAACCTCCACCTTGCTGCCGTTCTTGTGCGCAATGGCAATCGTCACCCTGCCCCGCGGCGATTTGTTCTTTCGCTCGCGCTCCTCCGGTTTCTCAATGCCGTGGTCAATGCAGTTTCTGACCAGATGAATGAGGGGGTCTTTGATCTCCTGCAATATCCGCCGGTCTACTTCGATCTCTGCGCCGCGGATTACCAGTTCGATTTCTTTGCCCCGATCCCGCGCGAGTTCGCGCACCAGCCGCGGAAAGATCTCCAGCAGCGACGCAAAGGGCATCATCAGCGCCTGCTTCATGTCCCCGAGCAGGTTGTCCACCATCCCACCCAGCGCGCGATGATCGCGTTCAGCTGCGCGGGCCGCCGCCGTCAGCCGCTCCTCAAGTGAGTCGATCAGGGTCTCATTCCACTCCACGAACTCGAGCAGACTCGCCGTCTGCGAGTCGGGTTTTGCGCGGCCGTTCCGCCCGCCGGTTGTTTCGATGGACTGCGCCAGCGCGCGCACGACGGGCTGGAGTTTCGCCCGTTCACTGCCCCAGGCAGGCAGCATGGCGCCGACCTGGCGCAGTTCGGCGGCGCGCTGTCCGGCCGCCAATTTGGCGGAGACCAATTCCTCCGCTTGCATCAAGAGCGAGTCCAGGCGGGTGGCCGAGATCCTGATCGTCTCCGTAAGCAAAGGCTTCTCCTCAACTGCGAGACTATCCGCCGATGGGGCTGGCGGCGGCGCTTCCGGAGCGGGCGCGGTGGCAGACTCGGCCCCTTTGGCGCCATGGCGCCATGGAACGGGCATTGCTGCGGAGCCCTTCGTGATGCTCTCAAGCTGCCGGGTAAGGGTTGCCAGTCTGGGTTTTTCAGCCGCCGTTCGTTCAGTCTCCGCGGCGGCCAAAAGCTGACCAAGGCCGTCAACGGCCTGATTAAGCAAGTCCAACAGTTCAGGCGACGGGGCGATCTCCCGGCGCTTCATGGCGGCAAAGACGCTTTCCAGCGATTGGCAGAGGGTCTCGATCTCCGTCAGGTTGACCGCCCGCGCCGCGCCTTTCAAACTATGCGCTTCCCGAAAGACGGTCTCGACGATTTCCACCTGCTTTTCGGCCCCCGGCGCTTTCTCCAACTCGATCAGGCCGGAAGACATAGCCCGGATATGCTCTTCCGCCTCGACCTTGAAAGTCGCCAGAAGTTTTTTCTGGAAGTCGTTCTCTTTCTTGCCCATAATCACCTCCACCGGCCTGCAGCGGCTCAGGCTTTCTGGCTCTCTATCATTGAGCTCAGTCGGTGCGCCAACGCCGTGAGTCCCTGCGCCGCCTGTTCCGCCTGCTTTGTTCCGGCCATATTTTGCGTGCTTGCCACTTTGATGTTCTCCATCGCCAGCGCCACCTGATCCATGCCCACCGACTGCTGCTGGCTCGAGGCCGCGATCTGTGTCGCCGCCTGCGCCGCTTCCGCTATGCTGTCCGCCAAAAGCCGGATGGCCTCGCTCGCTTCCGCCGACTGCTTCACCCCGGCCTCCACCGCCTTGCTGCCCTGCTCGGTGGCCATCACCGCCGCGCCCGTCGCCTTCTGAATGTCGCTCAAGATCGTCCGCACCTGAGCCGTGGCCTGCTTCGATTGCTCGGCCAGGCTCTTGACCTCCTGCGCCACCACCGCAAAGCCCTTGCCCTGTTCGCCCGCTTTAGCCGCTTCGATGGCGGCGTTGACCGCCAACAGGTTCGACTGCTCGGCCAGGTCGTTGACGCTGGCGATGATCTCGCCGATGGCCTGGCTCTGCTCGCTCAAGCGCACGATGGACTCGGCGATGGACTCCATCTGCTCGCGGATGCGGCTCATGCCTTGAATGCTTTCCTCCACTGCCTGCCTGCCGGTTTGGGAGACCTGGGCCGACTTCTGGGCGGTATCGGAAACGTATTTGGCTTTCTGCGTGGCAACCTGCGCCGTCTGTTTGACTTCTTCCACCGTCGTGGTGGTCTGGCTCACGGCCGTGGCTGTTTCGGCCGCACCCGAGGCAACTTGGGTCGTGGACGCTAAAATTTCACTGGAGGAGGAGGCCAGCACGTTGACCCCTTCCCGAATCTCTCGATTCACTTCGCGCAACGCCTCCACCATCCGGCGGAAGGCCTGCGCCAGAGCGCCGACCTCATCGGCGCGCTGGTCAGACGGCATGTTTACGGTCAGGTCGCCGGAGGCAACTCGTTCCGCCACGCCCGAGATGGCCTTGAGCGGGTTGGCGATGATGCGTTCCAGGAACAGCGCCATCCCCGCGCCACTCAGAAGCGCCAGCAGCCCGACGATGACGAACAGACGAATGGAGTTGTTTGCCTGCTGCTCGGCCTGCGCCAGGGAAGCCTGCGCCCTTTTGTCGGCTTCCTCCACGAGTTCGTCCGCGATAGAGCGCATTTGCTGGTTATGTTCTTCTTGAACGCCCAGGGCTAGAGCCTCTGCCTCCTCAACCTTTCCGGCAAGGATCAGGGGGATCACCTGCATCTCCCGGGTTTCCCTAAAGGCGTTTCGGATGGCGTTAAACTCTTCAAGCCTGGTGCGAAGCGCCGGGTCATTTTCGGCGCGGTCGAGAAGCCTCTGCATTGCCGCGTCGTTTTGTTTGTCGCGATCTGCAATGTCCTGTTGCGGGAGTTCCCGATCGGTCGCCAGCAGCATTGTCAACACGTCGGCTCGAATCGCGTTCTGATTGGCCCGCACGTCCTTCAGATCCACGGCATTGGCGAAATCCTCTGCATACAGTTTCTTCTCAGAATCCCGGATGTCCGTGATCCCGATATAGGCCGTGGCGATGGCCGCCGCCAGGAAGAGGATCATCAGGCCAAAGCCGAGAAAGAGTTTCGCGCGGGTGGTGAGATCGAGAAGTCGTTTCATGGGTTATGCCTCCTTTGAATGATGAGGTTAGAGGTTAGAGGTTAGAAGCAAGATCGTGCTACCTCTTGCCTCTTGCCTCCTGCCTCTTGCTTCTTGCCTCCTGCCTCACGCTTCCACCTCTTCGTGGACGATGATGTCTTTGCTCGACAGCAGTCTCTCGGCGTCTAAAATAACCACGCGCTCGCGGGTGACGCCCTCGAGAAACTCCTCCCGGATGCCGGTCAGCGTGGGCAGCGACGGCTGGAGTTCGCGAGCCGGGATAGGCCGCACCCCGAGCACGGCATCGGCCAGAACGCCAAAGTTCATGTCCCCGGAGTCAAGAATGATGAGTTTGTTGAGGTCGGTCAGCCCCTTCTCCGGCAGGTCAAAGAACTTCTTGAGGTCGATCACCGAGAGAATCTGCCCCCGCACGTTGACCAGGCCGAGCACGAACGACGGTGTGCCGGGCAGGGGCGTGAGTTCTTTCAGCGGATAGACTTCGCGCACGAAGCGCGACTCGAGGCCGTATCTTTCGTGCGCCAGAAGGAACTCGATGACTTCGACGTATTCCTCAGCGGCTTCCTTTCGCTCAGGTTCACGAGCCAATGCCTTTGCCCTGGCGCGGAGGATCTTCTTTCTTTCAGCAAGCGTCGGCGCCGCTCTCCACTCAAGAGCGGCCTGGGCAGTTTCCACGCGGCGGTGGACTTCGCCCCAATCAATTCCCGCCGCGCGCTTTTTATTCAGCGTCACTTCCTTCTGTTTCATGCCAATGTCTCCTGGTACACCGAAGCGCGAATGATCTCCATCAGCCTCCCGGCGGTCAGCCCGTCGGACTCCGGCAAAAGGTCATCGCGCGGATAGGCGCTCAAAAGCGATAGCGCGTTCTCGAAATGCCTATCTACTTCCTCGAACTTACCCAGCCGCAACGCCAGGTTGCCCAGGGCATAATGGGCCAGCACGAAGTCCGGGTCGAGGTACAGCGCCCGCTTGAGCGACTTCGCAGTTTCGTCCGCCTGGCCTCGTTCCTGCTGGATCGTCGCCTGGAGATAGTGGCTGCCGGGGTTCAGGCGGTCAGCGGAGACAGCCCGTTCGCCCCACGTCAGCGCCTCGTCCAGTTTGCCCTGGTTGGCATAGATGCGCGTCAATAACGCCATCGCTTTGGCGTCATTTGGATCCCCCGACAACAACGCAGCCGCCCTTTTCTCCGCCTCCGCATAGCGCCCCTCTTCATATAACATAAAGGCCTCGTGATAAGGCGCCGGCTCTTTCACGTCCGGCGATCGGCCTTCCTGCGAGGCGTGGGGAACACCATGCTTTGTTGGTGACGGAACGGCGAAATCAATCGGCAGTGGCAGCATCCCGCCCTCTCCCGTGACGCCGCCCGCGTCTGCGGGACGGTGCGCGCTAACGGTGTTGTGGGAAAACCAGCCCGGCGGCGCGCCCGACATTGCGTCAACCGGCATCTCCCATGGGGTGAAATCTTCCGCCACGCGAAGTGAATGGCTGTCCTTCCGATAGAGGATCGCATCGGGGAAATTGACCGCCGCGAAGTGTGAGAAGAGCACGTGCGAGGCCTCGCTCGGGCTGACGATCAGCCAACCGCCCTCCACGAGCGAACGGTGCAGGTTCTGAGCAACTCTCTGCGCGCGCTCCGGAGTAAAGTACATCAGCACGTTGCGGCAGAAAACCACATCCATCGCGTTCGTGTTGTTCAGGAGCGAGGGATAAGCGTCTTCCGCCAGATTGAGGTAGGCAAACGTCACCATCCGCCTGACCTGCGGGAGAATCTCAAAGCGGCCCGCCGATGTTCTCTTGAAGTAGCGGTCTCTGATCCACGCCGGCGTATCCCGAAACGACCACTCGCCATACACGCCTGCGGAAGCCTTGCGGAGAAAATGCGGATTGATGTCCGTGGCCAGAATCGTAATCTGCCAATCCTGCCAGTCGGGAATCAAGCGGCTCAACAGGATGGCGATGGAATACGGCTCCTCGCCGGTGCAGCAGCCCGCGCTCCAGATGCGCAGTCGCCGCTCCGATCCACGGCGCGAACGGATCAGTTCCGGCAGAATAGTCTTTTCGAGGATCTCGAAGCTCTCTTTCTCGCGGAAAAAATACGTTTCTCCCACGGTCATGTGGCTGGCCAGAGTCTCGATCTGCTCTCTGGTCAGCGGGGATGACAGCAGCCATTGAAGGAACGCTTTAATGTCGGCAAAACCGAATTCTTTGGCAGCCGAATTTGCATGGCGTTCCAGGTCGCGCCAGCGTTCACGGGGAAAATGCAAACCCATCCTGGCAGCGACACATTCGCTCAACTGCGACAAGCGGTGATCGGGAAGACCTTCCTTCATACCGTTTCCCGTGTCTTCCGACGCGTCTTGGCCATGTCTTCCGCCAGAGTTGCGTCCAGCATCCGCTCTTCGTCGAAAGAAAGAAACTGGTCGAGGTCGCAGATAAGAACCAGTCCATCCTCCAACTTTGCCAGGCCTTGAATGTACTCCGCACCAGACAGGACATGCCTGGCATTCACCAGTTCTTGATCCGCGAGTTGGCGAGTAGCGACTACGGAGTCGACGACCAGCGCCATGCGCCGCCGGGAAGTGCGGGCGATGATGAATTGGTCGTCCACGTCCAAGTCTCGCGTTGACAAGCGGAATCGGCGGCGAATGTCTACTACCGGGATGATCTGTCCCTGGACATTGATCACGCCCAGGACGATCTCAGGCGTTTTCGGCAGCGGTGTGATTTCCACTGCGCGGACGACCCGTTCCACTGCGGAAAGGTACAAGGCATAGTTCGGTTCATCCAATGTGAACACCAGGATTTGGTTCGAGTCTGTCCGTTGGAGGTTGTCCATCTGATACTCCTTACTAAAATTATAACCAATTTTATCCAATTTACGCTGTCAGTGTTGGTATGCTTTGAAAACAGGCTTGGGAATCGCGCCGAAGCCGATCCTTAAAGTCAGGCGCGGTAATAATGAGCTTGCGTAGAATTAGAACAAATTTTCGGGGGGGGGGGTAAAACGAGCGTGGTTAAAGCGTGAATCGAAATGCATTGGAGGCGCTTCTTGTGTGTTCGAATTCCCCCGGCCGGAATTTTCAGTCGTTTTGGTTTTGGCTTTCATATTTTTGCTCCATCAACACCTCGATCAATAAGGAAGCAGTTATGACATTGTACAGACAAACTTAGTATAGCATAATCACCTCGCTATTTCAGGGACAGTTCCAAGCCAGGCCCACCCAAACCTATTCTCATTTACTCCACTTATGCGTCTACATTCATACCAATCCCGTGAAAGACGGAATGGTCGCATTGCCCGAAGGTTGGATATACTCGAACTATCTCGAGTGGCTTGGGAAGCGAAATGGGACATTGGTGGATCGAGAATTTATCCATGAAAACTTTGGTTCACCTGCAGAATATCAAGAACTTGTAATGGAGTATGTCAAGACACGTTATTTGCCTGATGATGTGAGAAAGTATTTGGAGAGGTCATCAAGTTGCTCGTGCGCCAAAGATCACAGTGCGGTTGCGCCCGCTTTCTTTGGCTTGATACAAGGCTTCATCGGCACGCTGGATGATGCGGTCAACATTCTCGTCCAATGGCTCATGCTGCAGCTCGGCAATGCCAATGCTGAGCGTGATGGTGAACGGTATATTATCAGTCCCGACGTGCAGGACCGCGACATTCGCGCGGATGCGCTCCGCGACGGGAAGCGCCTGCTGCGCGCTGGCATTAGGCAGCAGGACAATGAATTCATCTCCGCCGTAGCGCGCGACCACATCGGGCCCGCGCACCTGTGCGACGGCAGTCTGGGCCACCATCACCAGCAGTTTGTCGCCGACGGCATGCCCAAGGGTGTCGTTAACCTGTTTAAAGTCATCCATGTCGAACATGAGAAAAGTAAGCGGGCGGCGATAACGTACGGCGGCCTGGAATTCGCGGGCGGCGAGTTCGAAAAAGTGGCGGCGGTTGTATAAACCGGTCAAGCCGTCGGTGGATGCCAGCAATTGTTCACGCTCCAGAGACTGCTGGAGTTCGAGGTTGGTGCTTTCGAGTCCCTCTTTGGCGAGGCGCAATTCCTCTTCCACCTGCTTGCGTTCGGTGATATTTTCGGTGATGCCTTCGTAATAAAGAATCCTGCCCTCGTCGTCTCGAACCGCATGCGCACTTTCCGAGACCCAGAGCGCACTGCCATCCTTGCGCCGCATCTGGAACTCGAACACAGACACGCGCCCGCGCTCCGCCATCACCTGCATGAATTCTGCGCGGCGCGGCGCCTCCATATAGATTTGGGAAGCAATGTCGGTTACTGTCGCGATCAATTCCTCCGGCGACTCGTAGCCCAGCATTCTTGCAAACGCGGGATTGACTGTAATGAAACGTCCCTGCGGGGTGCTCTGAAAGATGCCCTCCACCGAGTTCTCAAAAATACTGCGATATTTCTCTTCGGCCTGATGCAAGTCCTTTTCCACATGCTTGCGTTCGGTAATATCGTGCGCCACCCACAAGGTGCTGTCTGCATCCAGCGGAGAGATGGTCGTTTGGAACCACATGGTTTGACCATTGATGACAAGTTCATATTCGATCTGCGTGGATTGTTTTGTGTCCAGAACCTGTTTGATGTCCCCGCGAAAGAGCTCGGCTTCCCGGAGAGGGAAGACATCCTTTAGATTCTGACCGAGCAGTTCCTCGGGCGGTTTGGCAAGCAGCCCAGGATTGGTCGGGGCGATCTTTCGGTAAACTCCCTCCCGGTCAATGACCAGCACCACATCATGCATGGAGGCGAACAGGGTGCGTAGTTCTGTTTCAGAAGCCGACAGCGCGTCTTCGATCCGCTTGCGGTCGGTGACATCCCAAACCGTTGAGATCATCAATGGCTTGTTGGGAATCGGAATATTTCGCGCGCTGATGAAAGCCGTCTCTTCTCCTTTGCGCGTGATCGGAACGTCAACCCAACCCATACGTTCCGGATTGCCACTTGCCAAATCATCCAACACCCTTTTTTTCATCTCTTCCCGAAAAGCTGGTTCTTCGTAGACAGCGTTCCAAAAAGCATCCGGACCGGCAAGTTTTTCTCTTGTTGTCCGGTAAAACTTGGGGAAGTTGTCATTCATATAGTCGAAAGTCACCGTAGGATCAACAGTGTTGACCGCAATCCCGATAGGAAGGTTATCCAGGACAGTCTTTACAAAGGACTCGCTCACGCGCAGCGCCTCTTCCGCGCGCTTGCGCTCGGTGACATCGCGTCCGACTCCCAAAACACCGGTGAGCCGTCCGGATGAGTCACGGAAGAAACTGAACTTCATCTCGATCCAGAATATTGAACCATCCTTGCGGCGATATTCCATTTCGAGAACACGGGCGTAATAGGGATCGGGCTGGGGTTGGGACGCCGCCACTTCCTCCTTGAAGGCTTTGAGTCCGCTGGCGAGCGACTCCGCCGTCAGGAGCTGTTCGGGCGGCAATGCCATGAGTTCCCCGGCGGTATAACCGAGCGCCCGTTCAAGCGATGGGCTGACATAGGTAAGCCGGAGGTCCATGTTCGCCGTCCAGATGATGTCTTCGGCATTTTGGGTAATCAGACGGTAGCGTTCCTCGCTCTCGCGCAGTTTTTCCTCCGCCTGCCTGCGTTCGGTGATGTCGCGAAATGACCAGACCCTGCCCCGCATTTCCGTCCCGTGCAGCAGGGGCCGTGACAGGCGATCAAACACTCTGCCATCTTTGAAATTCAGTGTATCGAAACTTTCTTCAGCCGAGTTGTAAAGTTCCCGGACCTTAACAAGAAAACCTTGTGGGTCAGTTAATTGATCGAGGGCATATTGAAGAAGGAGAGTGTCATCCTTCTTCGCCATCGTCTTCTGTGGAATCCTCCACATCTCGACAAAACGCTGATTGGCAAAAAGCACCTCGTTTTCCCGATTGACTGCCAGAATGCCGTCCGAAGAAGATTGCAGAATCCCTTGGAATAAACGAAAACGTTCTTCAGATTCGCGCAGCGCCTCCAGTTCACCCGCCGAAGCATCGGAAGCGACAATAGGATTACCTGATCGCCGGCTGCCGGCAATCGCTGTCCGCTTTTTCTTCTTCGTGTTCCCTGACTTTATGACGGTTTTCTTTCTTAAGGCCATTTTATTTTCCAGATGGGCAAACGGTATAAAGCTAAACCAGCGTAGTGTTAGTGTGCGGGGATCATAATGCCCTGTGCATATCTTGACCAAAATACCCGGTTGCGTTGCTTGGCATTTATTGGAAAAGCAGGCTGCCAGGTCCCTGAAAACTGCTTTCCCCTTACTCAAAGTATAACCAATTTTTTCAAATTCAACCTATCCAAAACCCATGGCCCAACTCATCGAACCCGTTGCCAATTTTCTCCAAGCGCTTCACGTGAGATCGGCATAAGGTCATCTTGTTACCTACCCAAAAATTCAACTAGCTGATTTTCAAGTTCACGTTGCCAACATTGGTATTCTTTGAAAACAGGTTTTGAAGTTGCGCAGAAGGAACTATAATTTAGAAAGGTGATGGATGGGTCAAGCAGAGTGTTGTTTGAAATTAAAAATCAGGTTATTATTTGTGGATGCACTGAGATTCAATACCTTAAAGGTTGTGAGTATGCACACAAAACCTGCCAGAAACTCCGTGATAAAGGCCTCGGAAATCTGCTTTGATGCGCTTAAACCGGGAAGTCTTTATAAAAGATTTCGGAAGTCTGAGGTATCAAATAACTTTCGCGTGCCTATGTCCTTGTTTATATTACCATTTTTCCTAAGTATTTGTTATAATATAACGAAGTTTGGAGAAATTATGCAACAAATCGACAGAATTGACGAAGCAATTGTTATATTATTGGCAAAGGATGGACGAATGTCCGCCACTGAAATTGCCCGCCAGATCGGGAATATCACTCCACGAATTGTCCGTTACCGGATTGAGCGTCTACTAGCACAAAAGTCTATTCGTATTTCGGCGTTTTCTGTCCCTCAGGAAGTCGGATTGAATATCATCGCGGATGTCAAGGTAAAGGTCGAGCCGGGGCATGTCCTGTCTATAGCTCGCAAACTAGCAGAGTATGAACTGGTAACATATGTCGGTTGTTCAATCGGTGAGGGGGATATCGGCATTCAAGTGGTAGCCTCCAGCCTCGAAGAGATCTACGATTTTATAACTGAGACTATCGGTAACATTCCGGGATTGCGTGGGACAACAACGATGATCGTTCCGATCATCCTGAAAGATGTTTACAAGTGGTCTATCCCCCAACGTTTGATCAGTGACGTTGAATTCCCGGGCGAGCCATGATCAAGGCTCCCTTCCCAAGAATTATCATCCACGGTCGAGCCCATGAACGTGGCCAACAATATGGCCAACAAGCTGTTAGCTACATACAGGATAGCCTGGCTGCTTACCGTATGATCTTTAACTATTACACCTCCTGGCCCTGGGAACATGTGTGTGCTTATGCCAAGAACTTCATCCAGGCGATTGGTAATTTTCAGCCACATCTGGTGGATGAAATGCAAGGGATAGCCGATGGCGCGGGAGTACCCTTCATTGATATATTGGCAATCAACTTGCGAACGGAAATCCTGAACGCAGCCTTCGCGCGCAAAGCCATCCACGAGTGCACAGCTTTTTATACAATTTCAACATTGGATCGCGTACAGCAAATTATATTGGGCGAAAATTGGGACTGGAAGCCTGCCACTGCAAAGGCTGTGATTTTGTTGGAAGTGGCTCCCGATCAAGGGCCTAACTTTGTGACAGTAGTAGAGGCGGGACTATTAGCGAAAATGGGAATGAACGCTGCCGGGATCGGTCTGGTGACAAATGCACTCACCACCAATCTGGATCGAGGGCAGCCCGATGTGCCATATCATATTATTTTGAGGTCCATCCTGGAATCAACCTCATTTGATGGAGCAGTTGAGTTGATACAGAAAACGGTGCGTGCTTCGGCTGCCAACTACCTGATAGCCAATCGTGCGGGTCAAGTATTGAATCTGGAGGCCGGCCCGGGTCGCGATATGGAAAACCTATATCCACAACCGGTCAGCTCCGGCTATGTTCATACTAATCACTTCCAGTGTGCATCGATCCCTTTCATTGACGTGGGACTCTCCCAGGGAGTCGACAGCCCCATCCGTGAGCGGCGTATGAAGAGTTTTCTGCTGGAAGCTGGCAATAAATCGGGCATAGAAGCGATTCAGGCAGCATTGCGCGATCATCACAATTACCCTTACAGCATTTGCTGTCATCCAGAAGAAAACCGGCCGGTTTCCGAACAATATGCCACGATTGGATCGATCATTATGAATCTTTCAACACGTCTCATCTGGTTGACGGGCGATAATCCATGCCGTTCGCAGTATCAACAATTGGATTACGGGGAATTTCTAGCGGGTTAGCATACGCTCGAAATTTACAGACTGCGTGGGTCAAAGGCATCTCTCAGGCCATCGCCAATAAAGTTCACACTTATTACCGTGACAAATATCGCTATGCCGGGAAAGACGGCCAACCAAGGATAGGTGGTCATATAGGTCTGCGCCCCATTCAGCATATTTCCCCAGGTTGACGTGGGGGGTTGAATGCCAAAACCAAGATACGACAAACCTGATTCCGTCATAATGGAGTAAGCGGATTGTAGTGCCCCTTGCACAATGATCGGACCAAGCGAGTTCGGCAGGATGTGTACCAGCATGATGCGCATCCCAGAGCCGCCTAAAGCTCGCGAGGCTTCAATATATTCCATTGAACGGATCGAGAGCACCGTACCTCTTACCAACCGAGCAGTGGGCATCCAGGAGAGCAAACCTATCACCAACACAATAATCAATAATCCGCCACCATAGGTTGCCAGGGGCGTATCGCTTAATAAGGCTCCTAGCAAAATGAGCACAAACAAGGATGGGAAGGATAGAAACATGTCTGTTATCCGCATCAGCCCGTTATCCAGCCATCCGCCGCTATAGCCAGCCACCAAACCTATTGCTGTGCCAAACAAAAGGCTGAGACTTGTGGCCAGCATGCCCACGGTAAGCGAAATACGCCCACCATACAGGATGCGCGCCAATTGCTCCCGGCCTAAACCATCTGTCCCCATCGGATGGATCAACGAAGGCGATTGGAACTTTTGGCTGAGGTTCACTTTGTCGGGATCAGAGGACAAGTTTGGTGCCAGGATCGCGCTTGCTACCAGCAGGCATAATATCAACATGCTGACCACCGCTGGGCGGTGGCGCAGAAAGCGCCGTAACAGCAGGGTACTAAAGCTGATATGTTCGCTTTTAAGATCAGCAACCTGATCTGCGTCGAAAGTACCAGGAGATTCAGTCATAGCGAATTCGGGGATCGAAATAGGCGTATAGAATATCAGCCAGCAGATTGCTAAAAACTATCAGGATGGCTGTAATCATGACCACAGCCATCAGCACCGGGTAATCCCGCCGCAAGGCGGATTGGTAGAATAATCGTCCCATTCCCGGCCACGAGAAGATGGTTTCGGTATAAACCGCTCCAGCGAATAGGGTCGCCAGGTCTAGGGCTACCAGCGTTATCATCGGGATAATGGCATTAGGGAAGGCATGACGCAAGTAAACCTTAACCATTGCCAGACCTTTGGCTCGGGCGGTGCGGATGTAATCCTGGCGGATAACATCCAGCATACTGGTACGTAAAAAACGGGTATACCATGAGACCCAGGCCAAAGACAACATGCTGACGGGCAATACCATATGCCATAGACTGTCCAGCATATCGCCGGGTTTATCCAATGAGTTTATGCCACCCGGTGGAAACAAGTGTGCACCCGTCCAGGGATTGGTAGCCTTGCCGTAGAAAAAGATGATGAGTAGCAAACCAAACCAAAAGATGGGGATTGATTGCCCGGCAAACGTCAGAGCAGTCACAACGTGGTCGAATATCGAATATTGGCGCACTGCAGAAAGAATGCCAATCGGCACAGCCAGTAGCAATGTCAATACGAAAGCCGGCACCATGAGCCTCAGGGTATTGGGCAGGCGTTCGGCAATCATCTCCCCTACTGGTTGGTGGGTGATATAAGATTCCCCAAAATCCGCGTGAAGGATATCCCAAAGCCAGCGTCCATAGCGTACATAGAGGGGGTCATCCAAGCCCAATTTCAAGCGTAATGCTTGCAGATCAGCCTCTGTGATGGTCGGATCATTTTCGAAACGCGATAACGGCCCACCAGGGGTGGACTGAAGCAAAGCAAAAACAATAATGCTTATCAAGAATATAAGAGGGAGCGCCTGGAAGGTGCGTCGCAGTATGTACTTGATCATTAGAATAGACCCGATTCGTTCTAATCAGCGGATAGGGAGACTCCGGGGATGGATGCCATCCCCGGAGTTGTAGAGATTGAACGGCCAGTAGCAAATGGCCCGTCTTTATGAATTATTTCCCTAGTTTCCAATCTGCTACGTCCCAGGTTAGAGATGTCCAGGTGCTCACCTGATAACCTGTCAATGCTTTACTGTAAGCATGTCCTTCACTAAGCTGGTACAGGAAAATCTGTGAATAGCTGTCATGGATGATTTGCGCCAATTCACAATATATCGTTTTTCGATCTGCCAGATCTATTGTCTTGCCAGCTTGGTTGATCAATTCGTCGGCTTTCAAATCCACCCAACGGGTGTAGTTCGCACCCACGCCCCCATTCTCATTCGTGGGAATACTGGTGCTCAGGAAGTAATCAGCAATATGCTGCTGAGGGTTGATGCCAGCTCCTGTATCATACAACAGAATGTCATAATCACCCATCTTGCGCGGGGCTTTGTCGGCCCAGCTGCCGAACAGGACAGCCATTTCCTGGTTGGTGACCTTTATCTCCACGCCGATTTCTTTCAACATGTCAACAATCACCAGTCCAGTCTGTTCTAGAAGTTTGTCACCTGTATAGCCAACCATTTTCAACGAGAGCAAGGTTCCATCCGCTGCGTACTTCGTGCCATGTGCCTCGCGTATGCCATCCCCATTGGTATCTGTCCAGCCGGCCTGTTCCAACAGGGCTTTTGCTACTTCAGGATCATATTTATTGCCGGTCAAGCCGCAGTCATACCAACCTACAGCAAAGGGTGATGCAACGCGACTAACACGTCCCTGCGCCAGATCAGTGACAATTGAATCCACGTTAATCCCCAGGTCAAGAGCCTGACGTACGCGTTCATCACCCAGGATCGGATGTGGCGGAGTGGAGCCGGGATCATTGTCGCCGGGCTTGCTGAGGTTGAGGAACATGCGCAGGATATATATACCCGGAGCCAGCGACAACGTCACATTGTCGGATGCAGCCCAAGTGTCACGTAAACTGGAACTGGGCCACATCATAATCTGGGCGTCGCCAGCCAACATCATCTGCACTCGCACTTCCTCGGAAGGTACAATCTGGAATACCACTTCATCCAGGTAGGGTTTACCTGCTTCGCGATAATTTGGATTACGTATAAAGGAAAGGTGGTCGCCAGATAACCATTCCTTGAATATGAATGGGCCAGTGCTTGTAGGTTGGCGGTTATAGTCCCAATTTAGCATGTCTTCAGCCTTGCCAGCGCTCATAGGAAGGATACCCCACTTGAACTGGTCCAGGTAACTGCTGTTGAAACTATCATATTTAATAACGACGGTGTATTGGTCAGGCGCTTCAATGGACTGGCTGCCGGAAAAACTTCCCGATCGCACCGAGCCGCTATCGGCATTCGAAGCCGCCTGGTAGGTGAAGAGCACATCTGCCGAGGTAAATGGCGTGCCATCGGACCATTTTACATCCTTGCGCAGATGCCATGTGACGGTCTGACCGGCATCCGTCACGTCACCATTGGCCTCGGTGGGCACTCGTTCTGCCAAAACAGGCTGATATTCACCACTGGCATCCGGCATCACGAGTGGCTCGATCAGGGCTGTGCTGACTTGTCCAATCAGCAGTGCGGTTGCTAAGTAAGGATTGAGGGTTTCCAAATCTTCAGAGATCAAGACAACGACACGACCACCAGTTGCTTCTATCTCTTCAGTTGGTGAGGGTAAGGCGGCCGCGGGTGGCGAGGCAGGGGGTGAAGTAGTCGGTTGCTTAGCCGGAGTGCATGCCCCTACCAGCATGACAAGGGCGATTGTCATGCTAATAAAATACGAAACACGAGAGTTCTTTCTCATTTACATTCTCCTTATGGTTTTATTTAATCCAGACACGATCTGAGTTAGAGAAAATAAAGATTCTGTGCGCACCTCCTTGTTGAAGTTTTGATAATGAGTCGATTGGGGAGAAGTTTTCTAACTTGATTAATCGTTATCTTCATCTTTTATCCATAATTTTTAATCTGTGCCAGTACATATTGGCTGAAATAAGTCGGAAGCATTGTTTTAGGAATTGATGGGGGCCGACAGGCAAATTAGAGCTAACCTCTTGCCGTTCAATTAACTACTCGTCTTTACTCAAATGCACTGGCAACTAGCACACAATCGAACGTATTTAACCTGTTTTTCGATGAAAATATTACATATAATATGATATTTAATGAAGATAATTACATATAATATACCAATATTGTTCTTTAATGTCAATAAGTCAGTAGTAATTGGATTTATCGTAAATTACCACGCCTCTGGCGGTGGACTTTAGAACAAGGTGACTGGAAGGTGCACTTATCAACGCTTTGTCTTAAATAGACTCCAGCAAGTCTTTGATTTCGACTTTACCGCACCGCACATCCAGTTCTGCTCAATTGTACCGGCAACCGCGATTCTTTTGATAAGAACGAATTCTTGCAATGGCAGACAAATTATGTTAATCTTTTGCTTGGTCATTATGGACCTTCTTTTGGTTTCCACACATCTTTCAGAGAGATTCGTAATCTCCGCCTTCTTAATTACTATTCACGGTAGAATCTTTCCATTCTACTAACCGTCCCAGGCAGCGGTTTTACAATCTGATAAACTTGCAGTCAACTATGGCAGACCCACTGCCAAGTTTGACACCCTCAGTACAAATGATTTGGATGACCAAATGACAGAGCCAATTCACCTTCTTTCGCCATTGGATGGACGCTACGCTGATGCGACTGCGCCCCTGCGCGAGCACTTCTCTGAGTTTGCTTTTCTGCGCGATCGAGTCCGCCTCGAACTGGATTTTTTGCCCGCTCTTTCCAAAACAGGCTTGATCCGCCCT
>CAZEGE010000031.1:7578-31074 GCA_964511765.1 uncultured Anaerolinea sp. | reverse complement strand
GCCAAGCTACGCGAGCAAACAAAGGGACAGTTGAGTCAACTCCAGGCGCTGCACAACATAGACACCTCCATCAGCTCCAGCATGGATTTGCGCGTGACGCTCGAAATCCTTTTGAAGCATGTCACTACCCAGCTGAAAGTGGACGCCGCCGACGTGCTCCTGTTCAACCCGCACTCGCGAATGCTGGAATACGCAGCCGGATGTGGTTTTCGAGGCCGGGCTGTCGAGCGCACCCGCTTGCGGATAGGGGAGGGCCAGGCCGGTCTAGCCGCGCTGGAGCAACGTATGATTCAACACCCGGATTTCGCCGCGAGCGGGTTCGTCTTCGCACAAGCTGAACTTCTGGCAGCGGAAAACGTAGCCGCCTACTTTGCCCAGCCTCTCATGGCAAAAGGCGAAGTCAAAGGCGTGTTGGAGGTCTTTCATCGTGCCATTTTCCACCCAGGGTTGGAATGGCTCAACTTCTTAGAGACGTTGGCCGGGCAGGCAGCCATTGCCGTTGACAGCGCGCAACTCTATGAAGATCTGCAACGCTCCAACACGGATCTGTTAAACGCGTACGACAAAACCATCGAGGGCTGGTCGCACGCGCTCGACCTGCGTGACGAGGAAACTGAGGGACACTCCCAACGTGTGACGGCGGAGACCTTGAAACTCGCCCGCGCATCCGGCATGACCGAAGCAGAATTGGTACACGTGCGGCACGGCGCACTCCTGCATGACATCGGCAAGATGGGCGTACCAGACCACATTCTTCTCAAGCCTGGTAAACTAACGGACGAAGAATGGGTCGCCATGCGTAAGCACCCACAATTGGCTTATGAACTCCTTTCACCGATCGCGTATCTGCGAGATGCGCTTGACATCCCATATTGTCACCACGAAAAATGGGACGGCACAGGTTACCCACGCGGTCTGAAAGGCGAGCAAATTCCACTGGCGGCGCGTCTCTTCGCAATTGTAGACGTATGGGATGCCCTGCGCTCTAACCGTCTCTATCGTCAAGGTTGGCCGAAGGAGAAAGTAATCAAACATATCAAATCGCTTTCTGGAACACATTTTGACCCCGCGGTGGTGGCTGTGTTTTTGGAAGCTATGGCCGCTGCCCCGAAGAAAAAGAAAACCTAGATTCAAGTAGTAACCTTACACAGTGTCATTCCAAGTAAACCCACAGCGAAGAAAAAGTCGTTGTTCCAAGCGGAAGAATTTCATCAGCAAGGCGACATGAATGTCGCACAACAACCAATCTTGTTCCCTAGTAGCGAAGCGAAGAATCTCTGCGACTATATAATTTCTGAATTTGGGATAGTTATTTTGAAAACTCTTTGATCACGCGCACCATATGTTTGGCGTGCTGCAGATACAGATCCAGGCGGATGTTTTCGTTGGGGGCGTGCGCATTCGTGTCAGGGTAGCCGAGACCCATCGTTACAACCGGCAGGCCCAGGTCATGTACGAACGGGTAATTGGGTCCCGATCCGCCGACCATTGGCACAATTTCCATTTTTGCATCATACACATCTTCGGCAGTATCCACCACCATTTTTACAAAAGGATCATCGGGGTCTGTGCGCGCGGCGGGTTCGCCTCCCAGAAAGTCGATCTTCACGTCCCTGAAGCCTTCGGCGTCGAGATGAGCGCGAAGCTTTTTAAGGATATCCCGCGGCTTTTGATCCGGCACGAGGCGAAAATCCACCTTGGCTGAGGCAAATGCAGGCTGGACAGTTTTTGAACCGGCGCCCTGATAACCGCTGGTGAGACCGCAGATGGTGCAGGTCGGTACGAAGACCTCTTCCATTTTCAGGTCGGTGCCGCCCTTCAAGCCTTTGATAAATTCCTTTGCGCCGTAACGCGTTTTGTATTCATCGGCCACATCTGGAAGCGCATCCATTAACTCGCGGTCGCGGTCGGACGGGGAGATCACATCCTCATAGAAGCCGGGGATGCGGATGCGCTCATCGACTCCCTTCAAGCTGTTCAGTGCCCAGGTAAGTCTCCACGCCGCGTTGGGCAGGATACTGCCGCCCAATCCCGAATGGACATCCGTGCTGAGCGCAGTGACTGACAATTCAACATAGCAAATGCCGCGCAGCCCCAGATATTGCATGGGTTTATCGCGATGATCCACGCCGCCGAATTCCCAAATGCAGGCATCGGCTTTCAGCTTTTCAAGATTCTTTGAAATGAAATCATGCAAGTGAAGGCTGGCTGTTTCCTCTTCGCCTTCGACGATGAATTTGATATTGCATGGCAGCTCGCCCTCATCTTCAAGGATGGCGTCAATGGCAAACAGACGCGAAGTAAGATGACTCTTGTCATCGCTGACGCCGCGTCCGTACATTTTGCCGTCGCGGATTTGCGGTTCAAAAGGAGGGCTTTCCCATAACTCCAAGGGTTCCGGCGGCTGGACATCATAATGATTGTAGATCAACAGGGTCTTTTCGCTTTTCCCCTTTCGTTCGGCAAAGACAACCGGTGCGCCGTCGGTCGCCATGACTTCCGCCTTGAAGCCGCGTTTCTCCAGCATCTCTTTAACTAATGCTGCGCATTCTTTTAATCCCAGATTTTGTGCGCTAATGCTGGGTTGGGCCACATAGCGTTTGAGTTCCTCAAGATTTTTATCGAGATTTTTTTCAATATATGAATCCAATTTGTTGTAACTGTTCATTGTTTCTCCTTGATTGGTGTAGGCCGCGTTTCAAACGCGGCCTGCACCAATTGGGTTCAATTAAAGAAGCTCGCAATCCAGTCAATCGAATATGCGCCTGCAAAGGCGAACATCGCCATTTTGATGATTTGCCCGATCCAGCAAAAGAGCAGGAAGCGCCAAAGTTTCATTTTCGCCATGCCTGCGGCGATCCCCGCGATATCAAAAAATGGATTGGGGATGGCGGATAACACCAAAATTGTCCAGCCTCCATATTTCTCGATCCATGGACTGATCTTGTTGTATACATCTGTCCTTCCTACAACCGCCTGTCCGCTGAAACCTGCCAGATAGCCGGAGAGTTCGCCGAGTGCACCGCCTGTCCCTGCGGCGAGTGCGACTCCGATGGGATTGAAGATGCTTCCCATTGTAAATACAACCGCCACACCGGGCGCAGGCAAAAAGACAGTCGCATTTGCCATTAAAGCGATCAGGAAAATGCCGGGATATCCATAAGCAGCAAAATCCTCCACGTGGTCGCGGATACTGTAAATGTAAACAGTGATTCCGATGACAGCGAGAATCGCGGCAATACGCAGGATAGTTAGGCCATTGGTTGAAGTCTTTATTCCTTTTTTAATTTTCAGGTCTTCCACTTTTCAACCTTCGGGACTTAACTTTCTTCGATGGTGAGACGGATGATCTTTACTGCCGGCGCATTCACGTTGCCTGGGTCACGCTCTGGGATGGACATTAGAACGTCTTCGCCTTCCGAAACCTGACCAAAAACGGAGTGGCGGTTATCCAGGTGGGGGGTGGGTCCATGTGTGATGAAGAACTGCGAGCCGTTCGTACCTGGTCCTGCATTTGCCATGGAAAGGATTCCACGCTTATCATGCTTTAGGCTGGGATGAAATTCATCCTGAAAACGATAGCCGGGGCCGCCGCGACCGGTACCGGTTGGGTCGCCGCCTTGTACCATAAAGTTTCCGATCACACGATGAAAAATAATGCCGTCATAAAACCCCTCACGTGCGAGAAATACAAAGCTGTTGACAGTTATCGGGGTCTTGTCCGCAAACAATTCAATCACCATGCTGCCGTTATCAGTTTCCATGTGCGCCTTGTATTTCTTTTTCGGGTCGATCTGCATTGCGGGTGGTGTACTCCATTGTTTTGCCATTATTCTCTCCTTGATTTATTGGTGGTCGAGCAGGCGGGTCTTGATTCGCATTGTGTGTATTGCGACCATCGCCGCGCTGAGGCTTTATTTGAGCAGTGTTTCTATTCTTGCAACAACCATATCCAGGGCGGCGATGTTATGTCCGCCTTCGGGAATGATCACATCCGCATAGCGCTTGGATGGTTCCACAAACTCCAGGTGCATGGGTCTTACAGATGATTGATATTGTTTGATGACTGATTCTGTTGAACGGCCTCTTTCAGTAATGTCGCGCTGCAAACGGCGGATGAAGCGAATGTCTGCATCGGTATCGACAAAAATCTTTACGTCAAATAATTTCCGTAATTCGGGTTCGGTGAAGATCAAAATCCCTTCCACTAAAATGACATTTCTTGGCGTCACTGTAAAAGTTTTGCCGGTACGGCTGTCAGTGGAGAAATTGTAGATCGGGACCTCCACAGATTCAAAGTTCCGCAATGAAACGACATGCTGTATCAACAACTCGGTTTCCAGGGAATGTGGATGGTCAAAATTAACACCCGTGCGCAAGGCGGGCGGCAGCCCAGTTAGATCCTTGTAATATGAATCATGTTGAAGATATGCAATGCGATCCGCACCGACCCGATTCAAAATCTCCTGTGCAACTGTTGTCTTTCCTGACCCAGATCCGCCTGCAATACCAATCACCAATGGGATGTTATGGCTCATGTTTTCGATTATAGCAAACAAAACGGCTCCGGGCGGCTTGCCAGTGATGGGTATTTACATATGCTTGACCATTCCTGTAATCGTGTTTCCAAAAGGCAGGCTTGTGCTATCTGTAAAGATGGAAAACTGTACTTGATTTACAGACTGATAACTATGCCGCCAGAATTTCATTCCCGGAGGGGGGTTGTGCGGTTGCAAAATCCACTTTTAAGGCTCATGGTATAATATTGCCGTACGTGTATTTTTGAAATAATATCTTACTTAGGAGCCATAATTTGGCCTTCAACCCTATCAACTGGCTGCTAGGCCTTTTTTCTCTGGATATTGCCATCGACCTGGGCACTGCGAACACTCTCGTTCATGTCCGCGGTAAGGGGATTGTTATTAATGAACCATCCTGGGTCACTGTTGATAAGAAATTAAGACAACCTTTGGCAATTGGCCTTGAAGCTAAAGAAATGGTTGGACGCACACCGGGGAATGTGGTGGTGGTGCGTCCCATTCGTGATGGCGTCATTTCTGAATTTGATGTCACCCAGATCATGCTTGAATATTTCATCGGCAAGGTTCATGAACAAAGCATTGTTCCTCTTCCGCGTCCGCGCGTGATCATCGGCCTGCCAACGGGCGTAACGGAAGTGGAAAAGCGCGCCGTCTATGATGCTGTGATGGCATCCGGTGCGCGTCAGGCCATGTTGATTGAAGAACCGATCGCGGCTGCGCTCGGAGCCGGCCTGCCGATTGGAGAAGTTCGCGGCTCGATGGTTGTCGATATCGGCGGCGGCACAACCGAGGTGGCGGTAATGTCGATGAGCGGAGTGGTTGTGTCGCGCTCCCTGCGTGTTGCGGGAGATGAGATGGATCAGGACGTCGTGCAGTATCTGCGGAATAAATATAACCTGTTGATAGGGGAAGGCATCGCAGAGCAGGTCAAATGGCAAATTGGCTCCGCGTATTCGCTTCAACCTGAAAAAACAATGGAGGTACGGGGACGCAATCTTGTAACAGGCCTGCCTGAAACAATTGAAGTTTCCTCCATTGAAATACGTGAAGCCCTGTCCGCCTCTGTGCAGGTGATCATCGATACCATGCGGGATGCATTGGATGAAATCCCTCCTGAAATTGTTTCAGACTTAATGGATATTGGCATTTGCCTGGCAGGCGGCGGGGCGCTTTTGCAAGGCCTGGCGGAACGCTTGACCGATGAATTAAAATTACGCGTTTGGGTCGCAGAAGACCCGCTTACCTGCGTGGCGCGAGGCGCAGCAATGATATTCGAGAATTTTGATGTTCTTGGGCGTTACCTGGTTGGGTTGGAACGTGGAAGCACGCGTCACGTTGGATAACAAATACTTTGGCAGTCTCCTTTATCGGAGACTGATGAAATAATGAACTCCCGTTCCTTACAAACAACAATTATTTTCCTCGTGGTGGGGGGGATTCTTGCCCTGTCGCTTGGTGGTTTTTTCGGATCCGCTTCCAGGCAGTTTGATTCCGTATTGATAGAAATTCAAACCTGGTTTACATCCCGCTATGTGGGTCTGCAGGATTTTTTTACCGCTCCGCGTGATATTGTTTCCCTGCGGTCCCGCAATGCGGAATTGGAGACACAGGTATCCCAGTTGCAGGCACAGGCCATTGAACTCCAGCAAAGAGTGAATGAGACCGAGATTCTTGCGGCTCTAGTGGATTTCTCCCGTTCAAATCCTGAAAGCACCTATAAAGCAGCCGAGGTAATAGGACGGGACCCAAGCCCGTTTTTACATTTCATTATCATAAACCGCGGCTCGAACGATGATATTCGGCGCGGCATGCCAGTGGTAACGAATCAAGGTTTGGTGGGTCGTATTGATGCAGTCATTGCGGATGCTGCGCGTGTGCAATTGATCACGGATCCTGCATCTGCTGTTAATGTTTATTTGCAGAACGCTGATACCAATGCCGTCGCACTTGGCTCGATTACTGGCGACATCTCCCTGGATATGATTTCGCAGAATTCAGTGGTGGAATCGGGCGATCTCATTCTGACCTCTGGTCTGGGCGGCGGATATCCATCGGATCTGATTATTGGGCAGGTGGTTACGATCCGCAGCCTCGAATTTGAATTATTCCAACAGGCTACAATCCAGCCCGCAGTTGATTTTTCCCACCTCGAGATCGTTTTGGTGATTACCAACTTCCGCCCGGTGGATATCACTCCACTCGAGCCATCTCCCTCTCCATAATCAACTTTGTCATGCGAAATATGATAGCGTTCCCATTGCTTGGACTGGCGGTGATCCTTCAGTCCGCCATTGTCAGTCAGGTCAAATTGATCTCCGGTTATGCCGATCTGCCGCTGATCGTACTGGCTGCCTGGGCGCTGCAGGAAAGAGTCAAATCTTCATGGCATTGGGCGGTGACCGCCTGTTTTATGCTAGGTTTTGTCTCCGGCATGCCCTGGCTTGTATTAGCCGCTGGTTACCTGGGGGTCGTTTTTGTGGCTCAAACCCTGCAAAGACGCGTCTGGCAGGTTCCATTACTGGCGATGTTTAGTGTTGTGTTTGCTGGCACGTTATTTATGCATTTATTGTCTTTTGCGGTTCTGCGACTTTCCGGCACCCCTTTTTCATTTGTTGATGTAATGGGGCTGATTACCCTGCCAAGTTTATTGCTTAATATGTTATTCTCAATACCTGTTTATACTTTTATGCGCGACCTGGCATATTGGGTTTATCCTGTAGAGGAGTACGAATGAGTTCCGGCTTAAGTTCGCGCCCTGTTCACTTTGAAACATGGCGACTTACCACGATATATTTGGTTGTGTTTTTGGCGCTTGGCGGTTTGCTTTTCAAACTTATTAACCTGCAGGTGTTTGAAGGAGCCGTTTGGTCTGCCCGGGCGGTTGATAATTACACGCACGAAGTCAGTTTGCCTGCTCCGCGGGGAATTATCTATGACCGCAATGGTTATATTCTTGCGCGAAATCTGGCCTCCTATAATATCGTGATCACGCCTGCCAGTTTGCCCGCAGACGACTCTGATATTCAGCGGATTTATCGTGAACTTTCTGAATTGATCGATATACCTGTTGGTGGTCCTGTAACAGACGAGTCCCTGGCAGAAGCCAAGCTTTTTGCGGCTTGCGTGGAAGGGCCGGGGATTGCGCAATTGGTGGCTTTGCAGGATACGCTTGCGCCTTACAGCCCTGTCAAAGTAAAGTGTAATGTTTCAGAGGAAATTGCCCGCGTGGTGGAAGAAAAGGCGGTTGACTGGCCAGGCGTGGAGGTCGAAGTCGAACCGATCCGTGATTATCCTACGGGCTCGCTCACGGCGCATCTGATTGGTTTTTTGGGTCCGATCCCCGCTTCACAGGAAGAGGAATTGCGCGCGAAGGGATTCGTTCCGAACCGGGATAAGGTGGGTTATTCCGGCGTTGAAGACTCGTTACAGGATATTCTTGCCGGAAGGAACGGTTCACGCGTGGTGCAAGTAGACGTGGCCGGACAGGAACTTCGTAATTTGGAACCGCCCATCCAGGCTGTGCCGGGGCACAATGTTTATTTGACCATTGACACACGTTTGCAGGCAGCCGCGGAAGCCACCCTGCTGCAGGAAATCGATTATTGGAATATTTACTTTGGAAAGGTTCGTATTTCGAGCGGTGTCATTATTGCGATGAATCCAAAAACGGGCGAGATACTTGCAATGACATCCTATCCCAGTTATGAGAATAACCGCTTTGTGCGCATTATTCCATCCTATTATTATGAGCAATTGAGTCAGGACCCGCGCAAGCCATTGTTGAATAATGCCATTTCTGCTGAGTATCCTCCGGGATCGGTCTTTAAGTTGTCCACGGCATCCGGTGCCATTAATGAGCATGTGGTTGAACTGGGCGATATCATTCAAGCCCCAGGTCAGTTGCTGCTGTGTGAAAGATTCAACCCCAACGATATTTGTACGGAAAATAATACACGTCCATTTGTAGATCATATCTTTGATAAACGCCCGGAAGGTTTTGGGCCCATTAATTTTTTGCAGTGCATCGCTTTTTCAAGTAATGTATGTTTTTATAAACTTGGCGGTGGGTATGAGGACGAGATCAAGCAGGGGTTGGGTATCGAACGTCTACGTCAGTACGCTCGTGCGCTTGGTTATGATGAACGCTCCGGAATCGAATTAAAGGGCGAGCAAAATGGTTTGATCCCCGACCCGCAGTGGAAACGTATTAACACGGGTGAGAATTGGTCCACAGGCGATACTTACATTGCCAGTGTGGGACAAGGCTATGTGCTCGCCACGCCTCTGCAGATTCTCATGTCCGGTTCGGTCATTGCCAATAACGGCAAGTTGATGCAGCCCACGATTATTCGTGAAGTGACGGATGGTGACGGCAAAGTTGTACCGATGTGGTTCAATCCCACGGATTTTACTGTCACCGATTTTGAGACCCCCGACAGTTATCAAATTTCGCCCTTCACTCCAAACTTAAAATGGGATGTGACCGTAACCCCCATGATTGAGAGTTATTCCTGTGACGGTGCATACTGCAGTTTGAATGAAGACGACAAGAAGATTATTCAGCCTGAATCCATTCAGGCTGTACGCACAGGGACGCGGCTGGCAGTGACTGCTCCGTTGTTTGGTACGCTGCACGACCTTTTCAATGATTTTCCCATTGCTGTGGCAGGTAAAACCGGTACAGCAGAATATTGCGACGATGTTGCCAGGGCCGCCAATCGCTGTAACTTTGGTGCGTGGCCTACGCATGCCTGGACGATAGCCTACGCCCCCTATGATGATCCCGAGATTATCGTTTTGGCATTTGCCTATAACGGCGGCGAGGGTGCAAGCGTGGCGGGTCCGATGGTTAAGCGTGTGATCGAAGCCTATTTTGAGATCAAGGCGCTCGATATCGCACAGGACAACCAGGCCGCGGGACAATAGACGATGTGCTTTCATCAGGTATAATTCAGGCCAATAAAGACCGCATCTTATGGAGCAAATTACTTCTCTTGTCCAGATCAAAGGCATACGTGACGGGCTTCTTGCGACGTTTTCAGATGCGCCCTGGGAAGACCAGCGTATCGCCCTGCTTGCGCAAATTGACGAACGCCCATCATTTTTTCAAGGTGCGCGCCTTGCCATGGACGTTGGATCACAAATATTAAAAGTGAACGATCTGGTTGACCTGCGCGACCATCTTTCGGAAAGAAATGTAATTCTATGGGCGATTGTCAGTGAATCCTCTACAACCGAGCAAACCGCCCAGTTATTGGGTTTGGCCACGCGCATTTCGAAGCCGAGGCCTGAAGAGCACAGGCAGGTTGCCGATACAATCACAGAGGATACTGCCTTATATGTGAACAAGACGCTTCGTTCTGGAACGCGCATTGAATTTCCCGGACACATCGTCGTTGTTGGAGATGTAAACCCGGGAGCAGAGATCGTTGCCGAGGGCAATGTCATTGTATGGGGCAGGGTGCGCGGCATGATCCACGCAGGTTGCAAGGGCAATCGTTCTGCGTTTATCTGTGCGCTCGATCTTTCAGCCAATCAACTGCGCATTGCGGACGAGGTCTCAGCCATGTTAAAACCGCAAAAAGATCCCAGGCCGGAGATCGCCAGCATAAACAGCGAAGGCCGTTTGCAGGCTGAGCTTTGGCATTCAGGCTAAATTATTTATTAGGAACTAATATGACAGCTCAAGTGATTACCATTACATCTGGAAAAGGCGGTGTGGGAAAAACCACGACCGTCGCAAACCTTGCCACAGCGCTTGCAGCGGATGGGAAAAAGGTGGTTTGCATTGATGGCGATATAGGTTTACGCAACCTGGATGTTGTAATGGGCCTTGAAAATCGGATCGTATATGATATTGTGGATGTGATCGAGGGACGCTGTAAATTAAACCAGGCAATGATCCGGGACAAGCATTACCCGGGCATGTACCTGATTCCCGCCGCGCAAACTCGTGACAAGACCGCGGTATCACCTTCAGACATGGTGCGCATCTGTAACGACCTGCGGCCTAATACTGATTACGTTATCATTGACTCACCTGCCGGCATTGAACGCGGTTTTCGCAACGCCATCGCTGCTGCGGACCGCGTCCTTGTAGTGACCAACCCCGAGGTCAGTGCGGTGCGGGATGCGGATCGGGTGGTGGGCATCCTGGAGGCGGAAGAAAAAGGGACACCGTATCTGATTATTAATCGGTTGAATACCGCATTGGTCAAGAATAACGACATGCTCTCTGCTGAAGATGTCCTCGACTTGCTCGGCATTCATTTAATCGGCATTGTGCCGGAAGATGAGTCTGTCCTCATTGGCTCGAACCGCGGTACGCCCGTAGTGACCGATGTCAAAAGCCGGGCTGGGCAGGCCTTTCGGAATATTTCCAGGCGTCTTCAAGGACAGGATGTACCCTTCATGGAACTGGATTCACAAAGCGGTTTGTGGACTGCTATTCAGCGGTTGACTGGTAGGAAATGATATGAGATTCTTCACGCGGAATAAAAGCGCAACAAGCGCAAAAGAACGCCTGCAACTTGTGCTTGTGCATGACCGTACAGACCTGAATCCCGCGCAATTGGAAGCCTTGAAGGATGACCTGCTTAAAGCCATTTCGCAATACATTGATATTGATCCTGATGCAGTACAAATCGGAGTGGAACGTGACGGCCGTTCCCAGCGGCTGATAGCGGATATTCCCTTGCGGAGCGTATCGCGCCATCGCGCTGGTTGATCGTTTTTATACTTTGGAGATACGGATCAGCGCAATGGGTATCATGGGCTGCATCCGTATTTTGTTATTATGACTCGTGGACTTTCCTGGCGTAACTTTGATTTTCTATTACTGGGTGCAATTGTGCTTGCATCTTCCTTTGGCACAGTTATGATTCGTTCCGCCGTTGCGGGGAACGAAGTGTTGCAGCCCCTTATTTCACGACAGATCTATTTTGCTTTGCTGGGCGTTGTGCTTATTTTTGTCGTCGCCTCAATCGATTATCGCTACTGGCTGGCTTTGTATCGTCCGATATATTTTGGCATCATGATATTTTTGGTTACGTTAACCGGCTTCGGACAATCTGCTTTTGGCGCGCAGCGCTGGTTCCAGGTCGGCGTTTTATTTCTCCAACCGACGGAATTTGCCAAGATCGTTGCCATCATTGTACTGGCGCGCTATTTTGAATATGCCCAGCATCAGCCGCGTGATTTGAAATGGGCGCTTGGCGGTTTTCTTTGGGCATTCGGCATCGTAGGCTTGATTCTGCTTCAACCCAATCTTAGCAATGTAGTCGTATTGCTATTTATCTTTTTTATGATGTTGTGGATCCAGGGACTGGAAGTGAAACAGGTGGCCACACTTGCATTGTCTGGGATCGGTTTGGCAGCGCTGGCATTTCCTTTTCTTGAAGATTATCAGCGGGCGCGTGTCCAGACATTTATCTTCCCGGACCCGAATGCCACCTATGGCGCGACATACAATGTACAGCAGGCATTAATCGCGATTGGATCTGGCGGTTTCTTCGGCCAGGGATATGGGCACGGTACACAAACGCAGCTGCGCTTTCTTAAGGTGCGCCATACGGATTTCATTTTCTCGGCTATCTCGGAAGAATTCGGCATGATTGGCGGGGTGATTATTATTATTACTTTGGCGTTTATTGTCTGGCGCTGTATTCGCGCGGCGCAGAAGGCGCGTGATGTTTCCGGTTCAATGATCGCTTTTGGTGTGGCGATTTTGATCTTTTTTCAAGGCGCGGTCAATATCGGTGTGAATTTGAACGTGGTACCTGTTTCTGGGCTGCCTCTTCCGTTTATCAGTTATGGAGGCAGCGGCCTTACTGCGCTTATGCTTGGCATTGGATTGGTGGAATCCGTCGTGATGCGGCATAAGCAAATGGAATTTTAGTTTATCTTTCCTGGTGGTTGAGCAAAGGAAATCGAAGCCGCCGATCTAAGGAGTTTTCATCTTGTCTATCATACCTGCTCGTACTCGTATCGCCCCCTCTCCAACGGGACATATGCATCTTGGTACGGCCCGCACCGCGTTGTATGACTATCTGCTCGCCAGGAAAACTGGCGGACAGTTCATTTTGCGCATTGAAGATACAGACCTGAAGCGAACTGTCCCTGGCGCCGAGCAGGAGATCATGGATGGTTTGCGCTGGCTTGGCCTCGAATATGACGAGGGTCCCGACGTGAGTGGTAAGTTTGGCCCCTATCATCAGACGGAACGCCGCGAGATTTATACCCATCACGCAAAAATCTTGATTAACAAAGGCCACGCCTATCCCTGCTTTTGCACTTCCGAGAAATTGGAAAAAACAAGACAGGAGCAAATGAAACGCAAGGAAAATCCGCATTATGATGGCACATGCCGTGCACTTGCTCCTGGTGAAGCCGCAAAAAGAATGGCAAACGGCGAGGCATATATAATCCGCTTTAAGATGCCGCGGGAAGGCGTCACAGTTGCGCGCGATTATCTGCGCGGCGATATTACAACCGAGAACAAACAGCTCAATGATTATGTTCTGTTGAAATCAGATGGTTTACCGACATATCATCTCGCCGCAATCGTGGACGACCATGAAATGCAGATCACGCATGTCCTGCGCGGTTCCGAATGGCTGGGCACATTTCCGCTGCATGTGAATATTGTCCGTGCATTTGGCTGGGAAGAGCCGATCTGGGTACATCTTTCTGTGTTTCTCAAGCCGAGCGGCAAGGGCAAGATGAGCAAACGGGAAGCTGCCGCGGCAATGAAAGACGGCTATTCGATTTTTGTAAAAGATATGCAGGAACTTGGTTTCACGCCTGAAGGCGTATTGAATTGGAGCGCATTGATGGGATGGGGGGTTGCTGAAGACGATGTGATGACCGTGGATCAAATGATCGAGCGCTTCAGCATTGACGGATTGACTGCCTCGCCTGCTGCGATCAACTTCCAAAAGTTGGACCACTTCAATGCGACTCATATCCGCCTCTTTACGACCGAAGACCTGGCAGCCCGTCTCAAGCCGTATTTCACCCGTGAGGGTCTCAGCGTTGACGAAGACGTCTTGCTGAAAATTATCCCCATCATCCGCGAGAGACTGGTGACATTGGACGATTGCATAGTCTTTGGCGCATTCTTCTTCAAGGAAGAGGTGACTCCCAATCCTGAAGACTTGATTGCAAAAGGACTGGATGCGAAGCAATCAGCCCAGATCGCTCTAAAGGTCCACCAGATCCTTGAGGCGCAACTGGATATAAGTCATGAAAGATGCGAACCGCCTTTGCGGGCTTATGTCGAAGAAAGTGGTTTGAGTGTCAATCAGATCTTTGGTGTCTTGCGCGTAGCCGTTACGGGGCAAAAAGTTAGCCCTCCACTCTTTGAGTCGATGGAAATCATCGGTAGAGACAAGTGTTTACAGCGCATCAAGAACGCACTTGAGATTTTAGAAAAGATTTAAAATTAATCACCCCCTCCCGCGTTCATCCGCCATTCTTACGATGCGCGGGGTGAATTTTCCAATCACCTCCACAAGATCGCACTGGGCGGCAATGACTTCATCAATTGGTTTGTAGGCTTGCGGTGATTCGTCAATGCCGCCGCCGAGCAGGGTGACTCCGCGTTCTTTGAGATATTCGTCCCGTGTGGTTTTGCTGATGGAATTTAATGCGGCCTTGCGACTCATCAAACGGCCTGCGCCATGCGAAGCGGATTCAAGCGATTGGCTCACGCCCCTTCCTCGTACGAGGTAACCTGCATCACCCATTGAACCTGGGATCACACCGAAAACGCCTTTGCCTGCGGGTGTCGCTCCTTTGCGATGCACAATGACGGTTCTGCCATCGGGCAGTTTTTCCGTCCATGCGAAATTATGATGATTTTCAACGACTGCGATTTCCTTTAAGCCAATGGCTGCAGAGACCCGTTTGTGGATGATGTGGTGATTTGCTGAAGCGAACCTTCCAGCCAGTTCCATGGAAAGCCAATACTCCTGGCCATCTTCCGAGTCAAGCGAAAGCCAGGCGAGATGCCGCACGCTTTTATCAAGGCCGGGATGTTTTTCCATGGCGAGTTTGCTATAGCGATCCGCAATCCTGGCGCCTACGCCGCGCGAGCCGCTGTGCGAAAGCAGGGCGAGATATTCGCCGGGCTGCAAGCCCAAGATCGGTTCGTGCAAGCTGAACGAGCCCCATTCAACGAAGTGATTGCCCGTGCCGCTTGTGCCAAGTTGATTTATGGCGGTATCTTTCAGCGTTATAAGCTGGCGGGTGGCGTGCCAGGCATCATCGTCCAGTACAGGATGCTGTGCTTTCTTGCCGCCTGTCCATTTTGCGCCCATGCCGAAGGCAGTTTCATTCCACAGAGCGTCTTCGAACATGCCTTTCTTTTGTCCAAGTAAATTGGGCGAGACTTCATAAAGCGATAATCTCATGCGGCAGGCAATATCCACACCGACGGCATATGGGATGACAACATTATCGGTTGCGAGCACGCCGCCGATGGGAAGTCCGTAGCCAACGTGGGCATCGGGCATCAGCGCGCCAGTAACGGTAACCGGCAGGCGCATGGCGTTCTCCATCTGTTGGATGGCTGCAAGGTCAATATTGTCCGCTCCCCAAATCGGAAAAGGAAGCGGGGACTCGCGCAAGTCAGCAAGGGGTGGCTCGCCTTTATGAGCGAGTCGAATGCATTCGCTGGCGAGACCCGCCATCAAGCTGTCAGCGAGAAAGCTGCCGGGGTTTTTCCGAACAGCCTCCAGTCTGGCAAGAGCCGCCTCGCGATCCATGCCTTGATTCATTAATTGCGCTGCTGCATCCTTTGCAATGCCGATGATCTTTCCATCGGGCCAGTTATGTAATTTCAGGATCTTTCCTGTGATGATGTCCATGATTTTTTCCTTCACTTGCATTTGACGGATTACAACCCCGCCCTTTAGTTAAGAGGTTTTCATTCATTGGTTGGAGGTCCCTGCTTATTTTACTAATAAAAAAGCCGTGCTGCCCGGCGAACCGTGATTAAAGAATACAGATGGCATTCGTCACAACAATAAAAATGTTAAACGGACTACAATAGAAACCTACGGAGGCTTTATGAGATCCATGGTTTTGCGGAAACGTTATTGGCGCATTCTATTCTTCTTTTTCAATGTTACATTGGGCGCTATTTTTTGGGATATTTTTTTGCGCCATTCAGGGCTGGGTTTTCTTGCGCGCAATACACGTTCGAGGCGATATCGACGGATTGCCATTCGATTTCGCGCTCTGGCAATTCATCTTGGCGGAGTGATGATCAAGGTCGGTCAATTCCTATCGGCGCGTTTGGATGTGCTTCCGCTTGAGATCACAGATGAACTTGCGGGGTTACAGGATGAGGTGCCACCCGTTGAATTTGAATCCATTCGCAGACTGGCTGAAACTCAACTTGGTTCGCCATTAAATGAAATTTTCGCTTCTTTTGAAGAAATCCCTCTCGCCGCCGCTTCGTTGGGCCAGGTCCATCGCGCATGTTTACATCCACGGGAAGCCGAGCTGCTTGGTTTTGGAAATGTGGTGGTGAAGATTTTGCGGCCCCATATTGAGGAAATCGTGGAAGTGGATATGTCCGCTTTGCGTGTGGTAAGCGGGTGGCTGAACCGGTACCGTCCTGTGAGTGAGCATGCCGATGTCCCTGCCATTGTGGAGGAATTTGCGGGGATCATTCTGGAAGAGATGGATTATCTGTCAGAGGGGAAAAATGCCGAGGCTTTTGCAGCCAGCTTCGAGGGCGATGCGAGCGTGCATATCCCTCGTGTGGCGTGGAAGCATACGACTCGCCGCGTCCTGGTGTTGGAGGATGTCTTCGCGATCAAGATTACAGATTATGATGCGATCACGGTAGCGGGAATTGATCGTGCAGCGGTTGCCGAGCGTTTATTGGCAGTCTATTTGAAGCAGATCTTTGAAGATGGATTCTTTCATGCCGACCCGCACCCGGGAAACTTATTTGTCACTCCAATGGCTAAAAAGAACGAAGATGGCTCGATTGCATGGAAATTGACCTTTGTGGATTTTGGCATGGTGGGGCGCATGCCTGAAAATTTGATGGAAGGTCTGCGCGAAGTGGTGATCGCGATAGGCCTGCAGGATTCGCAGCGTCTTGTGGAAGCCTATCAACTATTGGGGGTTTTACTTCCCAGTGCAAATTTGAAATTACTGGAAGAGGCCAGTGCACAGCTTTTCGATCGTTTTTGGGGAATGAATATGAATGAATTGCGCAGCATCAAGCACGATGAAATGATGAAATTTGGCTTGCAGTTTCGTGAGTTGATCTTCAATATGCCCTTTCAAGTGCCAGAGAATCTTTTATTACTTGGCAGGACGGTGGGTATCTTATCGGGCATGTGCACGGGGTTGCATGCGGAATTTAACCTGTGGCAGCAGCTGGCGCCTTATGCAAGAAAACTTGCTGAAGGGGAAGGCAGCTCCTATTGGGATGTGTTTTTTGATGAAGCAGGGGAATTCTTCAAGGTGCTGCTTGCAATTCCAGGCAGGGCCGAGAGGGTGCTGGGGCGCATGGAGCGCGGTGAATTGAACGTGCAAATGCCGATGGTCAACATCCAGATCAGCTACCTGGAGCGTTCCATGAATCGTTTGGCGGGCAGTATTGTTTTTCTGGCGCTGACGATCTCTGGTGCGATTCTTTTTGATTCGAACAGGACGATCGCACAGATGATGCTTGGAGGCGCATCCCTTGCGCTGATTTACACCCTCTTTATTGCGCGCGGACATCGTCCGTGAAAATGAGTTGAATATTACCCGTCTGTCAGCCTTGAGCGGGTTCTACAAATGGGTAGTCCCTATTCTTATTTTTCTTCGGTTTTTTCGATGGCGGCATCTATCAAACTACGGAAGGCTTTGAGCATTTCTTTGCGCGCGGCGCGGCGATGTTCCAGAAATCCGGGCGGCAGAATGGTTTCCATGCTCTTGCGCATTTCCTCGCGGGCAGTTTTCATGTGTTCCAATGCTTCAGGTGGAAGTTTATCCTTCAATGAGCTGCGCTTATTATCTTTCATGGAGTCGCTCCTTTTCTTTAATTTATTATAGCACTTACAAGACTCTTGTACATATCATGAAATGTACGATAGTGGATAGAAGCGTCTTGCATTGCTGCGTTGAAGTATCTAAAAACTCCATGAAATGTGAAAAATTATGGACCGGGAGTCATCTCGTGGAATTGGGACATATCCATGATGGGGTCGATTTCCATGTTTTCCACCTTAACCCAGCAGGGATTATTAAAATATGGATTTCTGATTACAATCCATCCCGGTTCACTTCCAATGCCGAGAATAATAACATTTTTCCTTCCCTTGGCATTAACTTCAATGTTGCTGATCAAAGTATAGCTATCACCGGGGCCCGTCCAGCATCCCGTCTGAGCGATTAATCTAGCAGGTTTGGGAACTGGCTTCTCTGTGGGAGGCCCTGCTGGTGTTTCTGTAAAACTGGGCGTTAGCGTTATGGTAGGAGGCAAAGGTGTGGGTGTGTAGGCTTCGGCGGTTTGGGTCAGCATGACTACAGCCAGTTGTGCCGCAGTTGTGCCGATAACATCAGCCACTGAGGTTGGCGTGGCTTTTGGCGTGCATGATGAACAGATAAATGCAATTGCAAGTCCAATTGTGATACCGCGGTAAAAAATTAAGTTCATTTTATCTCCTTAACTCCGTGTGGTAATAATTTGTGATTGTTTTATTTCGCTTTCTTTTCAACCTTTGCCCAGGTATCTTTCAGGTTTACCGTCAAATTAAACACCGGCTTCTCGGGAGTGGATTCGATATCCACGCAGAAGTAGCCGAGGCGCTCAAACTGATAACGCGAACCAACCTGGGGTAAGGCGAGAAGCGGCTCCACATATCCGGTTAGGATCTGCAGCGAGTTTGGATTCAAACATCCCAGGAATCCTTCTTCGCCTTCCTCGGGATCTTCTTTGGTAAACAGGCGGTCGTACATACGGATTTCCGCTTCCCTGGCATGTATCGCAGAAACCCAATGTATCGTGGACTTGACTTTGCGTCCATCGGGCGAATCTCCGCCGCGTGTGGATGGATCGTAGGTAGCATGAACTTCGATCAGCTCGCCCTTTTCATTTTTGAGGACATGTGTGCATTTGATGAAATAGGCATAACGCAAACGCACCTCGTTGCCGGGAAAGAGGCGATAATATTTCGGCGGAGGCGTTTCGCGAAAATCGTCCTGCTCGATATAAATGATTTTTGAAAACGGGACCTTGCGCATGCCGGCGCCTGGATTTTCTGGGTTGTTGACCGCATCCATCTCCTCCACGAGGTCGTCAGGGTAATTATCAATCACCACTTTCAATGGCTTGATCACCGCCATGCGGCGCAGGGAGGTTTTGTTCAAATCTTCGCGCACGCAGGCTTCAAGCAGGGAAACGTCGCTTACGCTGTAATTCTTTGCCACTCCAACCTTGCGAATAAATTCAAGAATGGCCTCGGCGGTATAACCGCGGCGGCGCATGGCCCGTAAGGTTGGCATGCGCGGATCATCCCAGCCATTGACGAGATTATTCTCAACCAACCGGCGCAGTTTGCGCTTGCTCATCACGGTGTAGGTCATATTCAAACGCGCGAATTCAATTTGACGCGGTTTGAACACGCCCAATTGTTCGGGGAACCATTCATATAAAGGACGGTGGTTCTCATACTCCAGCGAGCACAACGAATGGGTGATGCCTTCCATCGAGTCGTTCTGCCCATGCGCCCAATCATACATGGGATAAATTTTCCACTTGTCGCCTGTGCGATGATGAGGCGGTTCATGGATGATGCGGTACATGGCAGGATCACGCATGTTGATATTCGGATGCGCCATGTCTATTTTGGCGCGCAATATTCTCGAACCATCCGGGAACTCGCCGTTCTTCATGCGTTCGAGCAGATCCAAATTTTCTTCCACAGCACGGTCGCGATATGGAGAATTTACTCCTGGTGTGGTTAATGTGCCGCGGTTGGCGCTTACCTCTTCAAGAGTCTGGTCATCCACATAGGCCAGGCCCTTTTTCACTAATTGCACCGCCCACTCGTATAGTAAACCAAAGTAGTCAGACGCATAGGTCACCTTGACCCATTCGATGCCCAGCCAGTGCGCATCCTCCATGATGGCGTCTACAAATTCGGTCTCTTCCTTGGTCGGATTTGTGTCGTCGAAACGCAGGATAAGTTCACCGCCGTTTTCCTTTGCAATCAGGTAATCGATCATGAACGCTTTCACGTGTCCGATGTGTAAATAGCCGTTCGGTTCAGGAGGCAGGCGCGTGCGTACGGTTTTGAAGCGTCCGCTCTTCAAATCTTCCGCAACTGCCTCGCGGATAAAGTCTGTGGGTCTGATATCTTCGTCGTTCATGAGTCTGCCTTCATACCGAATTTCAGGGGATGAACTTTGCCGCCTCAGGCTTAACTGTGACTTGCCGCGCTAAAGCGACTCATTCCCGACCCTGATGTTTTTTATATTAACTTCTGTAATTATAACAAACTTGATTCATGTATAATCCAGTCTGGAGGCACCATGAAAGAATCGACCGAAAAACGCACCAGCTTTTTAGCGACCTATTTTGACCGCGACGCTGTGATAAAAACGAGCCACACGGCTGGCATATTTGCATGGATAACGCTGGGAATTTACCTTTTTACTTCACTGGTCTCTTTCATGCAATTCATGATCCAGTTTTCAACAGGTGTATTCTTCCAAAAAGGGATGTCCATTGTTGATCTGGCGGGCTTCTTTACCCCGTACCTGACTCAATTCATGCCCGGACTGATCTATTTCATTGGCTTGAAATTTGCACAATATGCCTTGCTCATCCTATTGGACGTCGAAGACAATACCCGCCGTGCTGCGCGGAATAAATAAGGACGACTCTTCACGGACTTAACGGTTCAAAGATATTAATTGTACACGCGCCCCTTGTCTCATCCCCGTGGGCATGATAAAATATTGCCCGCTGGAAAAAAGTATTGGGGACTCGTCTAATGGCAGGACGGCTGTCTCTGGAACAGCAAGTAGTGGTTCGAATCCATTGTCCCCAGCATGAAATATAGGCAGATATAATGCCAATACACCCCAGATTGGGTGTAAAAAGAGTCCTCGATAATTTGAGGGCTCTTTTGCTGCCGCTACCCAAATGGACAAGGTAGAAACAATGGACAATATTCACAATTTTTTTCAATATTTCGTATATAATGGATAAAAAGCTATTTAGACGGTATGGACATACAAATTTAAAACTTCGGATCAGTAGATTGTGGGTTCGACTCCTGCCTGGGGTGCTTAAATATAGTCGATTTCTTTGATTGAAATACGATAATTGATCAATAAATTCCAAATACATATATGAGAATAAAACGTTCCGCCCACTTTTCAATTCGTACAAAACTGACCATTCCATATATAGTATTGGCTCTTCTTATCGCTATAGTTGGAGGGAGTATCGTTACTCAAGTACTTGTGGGATCTCTGGAAGAACGATTCACCAACCAAATGATTGAAAGTAGAAAATTGGCTTCCGAATCGATGGTACGTGAAGAAGATCGCATGCTTGGTACTTTGCGCTTATTATCTCATACCCAGGGAATGGCTGATGCGATCCTCTTGGAGGACAAGCAGAAGGTTCTTGATCTCATTTATCCAGTAACTTTTAATGCGGGAGAGGATGCTGTTCTGGTCTTGGATAGTCATGGTGAGGTACTAACAACCATCCTCAAATCCGCTGAAACAGGAAAATACCTTTTCCCTCAAATTAGCGACGATCTGACCAGGTATCCATTCGTTTCCAAGGTAATGAGTCAGGTGGTCGATCCAAAGGGGGATAAGTATTCAGGACTAACTATTGCAGATTGGGGTAATTATTTTTTTGTTACGGGTCCTGTAACTAACCAGGATGGAAAATTGACTGGGATCATTCTGATCGGAATTAGTCTCAAAAGTCTTTTGGATAAAATCCGTGAAGAGTCCTTATCCCAGGTGACAATTTATGATACAAATTTTAACCCTGTCAAATCCACATTCGCAGAGTTTCCTTCCCAACCACTCATAGACACCTCAATTGTGCTAAAAAACCAAGATCACCAAAGCGTGACACGGGATTTTAGTTTCAGTAATATCGCTTATGCTGAACTGCTGGGCGCCTGGGAAGCAAGAGATGGCGAAGACATGGGCATTCTGGGGACCGCGCTGCCAAAAACATTCCTCGTGAGAACCAGCAATATTACGAAAATTAATATCACCATAATGTTCGTTCTTGCAATCATTATGGCCATGCTGCTCGGTCTTTTCTTATCAAATCTCATCACACGACCGCTTCTCCAATTGGAGCGAGCAGCCTCGGACGTCGCAAAAGGAAATCGCGATATCCGTGTGTCAACTAAGGGAGGCGACGAGATCGCCGACTTGGCACAATCATTCAATAAAATGGTTTCGAGTCTTGGCCGATCCGAAAAAGATTTGATTTCTGCTTATGAGAAAACTATAGAAGGCTGGTCGAAGGCGCTTGAACTCCGAGACGAAGAAACTCAAGGTCACACTCAGCGCGTCACTGAGTTGACAATAAAATTGGCGCGCCTGATGGGGATAGACGAGGAGAAGATCATAGATATACGCCGCGGTGCTTTACTGCATGACATCGGTAAAATTGGGGTCCCCGATGGCATATTGTTAAAACCCGGACCATTAAATAAAGAGGAACGAAAAATTATTGAAAAGCATCCCGTTTTTGCCCGGGAAATGCTAAAGAAAATAGAATTTCTCTACACTGCAATGGATATCCCCTCATTTCATCATGAAAGATGGGATGGAAAAGGTTACCCGACTGGCTTGGTTGGTCAAGAAATTCCAATTGCTGCCCGGATATTTGCTGTTATCGATGTCTGGGATGCGCTCACCTCCGATCGGCCATATCGAAAGGCAATGGCATATGAAAAAGCATTCGCGCTAATCGAGAACGATTCGGGAACACATTTTGATCCGGAAGTTGTGGCCGTTTTCTCTAAAATGATCGAGAAATCATTGGGGGGGAAAAGGGGATAAAGACAAGTTAGAATATCCCCACCTTTTACTACTCTTCAGAAATATCGTTTCATATGCGATAATGCTTAAAAGATTTAATTCATTATCAATAATCATTTTTCTCAACAAGTAATAATTTCCATTTCAAATAATCCTTTTTTCCAGATCCCCTTTCCAAAATGGCTGTTTTTGGATGAAGGATCTTTCTGGAAAATCGAGGCATATTCTACAATCTCCATCGTTTGAGCGCAGACTTTCTGACTGCATTTATTTGCCAAACCCCAATTTAATCCCTAATTTATTGAGAGTTCCCGTCTCATTAACAAAACTGTAATGTGCCCCACCTAACAATACTGTTATGGGCTTATCCCTTGTATTGTTGTACACTACCTTTATAAAAGAGGTAGAAAATCTTCCGCACTTTTCTTTCAGATACTTTTTCCCTTTAATCAGCCTGGAGGTTGATTATGTCAAAACTAACTTTTCAAATCATTATCATTGGAATTGTGATTGCCGTTGCTGCAACACTCAATATCCGAGCCGTACAGGCCAGCGAAAGAGCCGTAATCCTCCAAATATCAGTGCGCGCCCAAAGCTCGGCTAATTATGATGTCGATACCGACTTTGGGACTATCCCTGCGATCTCTATTGATATAGTTGAAGATAAGATCAACGATCAATCCAGCGATGGTTCGAATCCTCCTTTAGCATCCTTACCAATAACAACTGCTCCAACCCAAGATCATCCCGAGTCCGCTGGCCCAGCGCCCCAGTCCATTTCCGAGCCCCAGGATAGCCATTTGCCCCAGGCCAGCCCCTCACCTCAAGGCAACTCCACTAATAACGCAGGTGGTAATCCCGACAATAACGCAGGCGGTAATCCCGACAATAACGCAGGCGGTAATCCCGACAATAA
>CAZEGE010000031.1:0-7478 GCA_964511765.1 uncultured Anaerolinea sp. | reverse complement strand
CCCGACAATAACGCAGGCGGTAATCCCGACAATAATGCAGGCGGTAACCCCAATCCCTAATACTAGGTCGAATTGGTGATCTTGAAGAAAATGAGATTTTGCAATACCTTTTTGAACGATAAAATGACTGGCGTCCACCGGTCATTTTTATTTTCTGCCTCTCGAAATAAAGGTACTTAATTGCAGATCAAGGTGCAGGAGGTTTTTAAATTAAAATATTACGCGCCTAGTATAATGAAATGCGATCTAGCCTATCTCAAGCTCGCAAAGGATTAGACATGTTTAACTCTGCTGGCCTCGCTCACTCGCTGCGCACGCATCCCCAGGCAAATATTGTGGCACAGGTGCTTGCATCTGCTTTTGAGGCAATCGAGCCGGGTGCAGCAGTAAAAAAATATCTTCGTGAACACTCATTGCCATTTGGGCAGAGAATATTTGCTTTTGGATTGGGAAAAGCCGCCTGTGCGATGACACAAGCCCTGATAGACGAAATGCTTCTGGAAGATGCACTCGTCATTACCAAACATGCATCAAGCCTGACCTTTCGGCACGGTTTCGACAAGCTAACCCCAGCGGCTCAAGGCACTGTTTTAAGGCCTGTAAATGTGATTGAGGGAAATCATCCCATCCCGGGGGAAGCCAGCCTTAAAGCGGGAGCTGCTGTAAATAAATTCCTTTCCCAATTAACACGGGACGATTTGTTGGTATGCCTGATCTCGGGCGGCGGCTCGGCATTGATGTCTGCGCCTCGCGTTCCGCTTGAAGATTTGCAATTACTCACAGCTGCCTTGCTGGCAAGTGGGGCGCGGATTGAGGAGATCAATATCCTGCGGCGCCATCTGGATCCATTAAAAGGCGGCGGTGTGGCAGGCTTTGCAAATGGCGCGCGTGTCGTCACCCTATTGCTTTCAGACGTGGTGGGGGATCAGGTGGAAGCCATTGCGTCCGGTCCCACCGCACCAGACCCGACAACACAAGCCGATGCCTTATCGGTCATTGAGAAATATAACCTGAAAGATAAGATTCCCGCCTCGATCATTCCAGCTTTTACAGAAACCTTGAAACCGGACAATCCAATATTTGAAAAGGTTCAAAATACGATCATTGCCAGCAACTCGCTGGCTTTGCAGGCCGCACAGACTCAAGCCGGGTTATTGGGATTTCGGGCAAAAGTAATAAATACAGTTTTGCAAGGGGAAGCGCGTATAAAAGGGAAAGAAATTGCCTTGCAATTTAAAGAATCGTTGCGGACCATGCAACGTCCGTTTTGCTTGCTGGCGGGCGGCGAAACAACGGTCGCTATACGCGGCGCGGGGCGCGGAGGCAGGAATCAGGAACTGGCCCTTGCCGCAGTGGACCTGCTGGCGGGCTTGAAGGATGTCTTGCTCGTCTCAATTGCGACGGATGGCGAGGATGGTCCCACGGACGCGGCAGGCGCTTTTGTGAGTGGGGAAATCGCTCAAAAGGCTGAGTCGCTTGGGCTGTTCGCGGCAGATTATTTGTCAAGAAATGATGCGTATTCTTATTTCGATCAAATCGATCGGCTCGTGAAGACCGGCCCAAGCGGAACGAACGTCAACGACCTGGTCCTTTGTTTTTCATTTAATGAATTGTTGTGAGTGCGAAAATCCCAAACAGAATAATGAGCGTGCCCGAGATGCGATTGATCCAGATCATGTGGTTTTGATTAATACGACTGCTCATCGATCCAATCCCGAGACTGAGGGTCAGCCACCAAAATGCTGAACCCGCAAATACGCCTGCCACCATCACGAGCGGCAGGCGTATTTTTTCACCGAGCATGATGCCTGCAAAGATGGCTGCAAAGGAGAGGATGGTGATGGGATTGGTGATGGTGAGAAAAAAGGTGGAGAGATACATGCTGAAATACCCACCTTGTTTTGCTTGTGCAGCCTGCCTGGAGGGTTTTTCCAGAAAGGTTTTTACGCCGAGATATAAGAGAAATCCGCCGCCGATCATCTGAAGCCAGGATGCATTATTAACCAAAAGATTCGAAATGATGGTTAATCCGAATGCGGCAATAGCGCCATAGAGCATGTCTGCGCTTGCGGCGCCCATGCCGGATAAGAAGCCGGCCAGTTTTCCGTCTGATAACGTGCGGCGGATGCACAGCACGCCAATGGGGCCAACCGGTGCGGCAATGGATACGCCGATGATAAAAGCGCGCAGGAAAAGGGAAAAATTTTCGCTCATGTTATTTGCATGGTCGTGTATTTAAAAAAGACACAGGCTGCCTGTGTCTTTTTTTCCTGAATTCATTACGCGGTCACTTTGCGCCTGAACCAGGTTTGCCATTCGCGCTTCTCCCATACCACCAAAATGGGGGCCGCGTTGAAAATGGATGAATACGTTCCGCTGAAGATACCAACCAGCAGGATGATTACGAAATGCCGTGTGCTGTCACCGCCAAATAATACCAGCGCAAAAAGTGTGAGCATGACGGTCAATTGGGTGGTGATGGAACGATCCAATGTCTGGACGATGGAGTGATTGACCATCGTTTCGTAATCGATGCGGCGCAGGATGTTCGAGTTTTCGCGCACGCGGTCAAACACAACGATGGTATCGTGAACCGAGAAACCGATTACGGTCAGCAGGGCGGTCAGGAAGAGCGCATCTGCCTCCCAACCGAGGAAGTAGCCCAGAATGGCTTCCGTCCCAAGTACGACGAATACATCGTGCAGCATGGCAAAGATTGCGGCTGTACCGTAACGATAGGGATGCTCAACGCCGCGGAATGCCCACCAAATGTAAAGCAGAATCGCAACGGCAGCCAACAGAATGGCGAAGCCGGCCGCGCGCGTCACTTCTGCGCCAATGGAGGGGCTGACCGAGGTGAAGTTTAATACGGTCACTTTTGAACCAAAGCGGGTTTCCATCTCCGTGATGAGTTTGCCTTTGGTCTCGTCGGTCATGGCTTTTGAACGAATGGCGAACGAGTCTTCAGCCAGGGGTTGGATGACAGGCTCGGCGATCGGCTCATCCTTTGTGGAAAATTCTTTGTATAACGAAGCAATATCCCCAACTTCGGGGCGCGGGCCTTCAAACTGCACTTCGAGTAATGAGCCGCCGCGGAAGTCAATGCCGAGGATTAATGGACCGACTTGTGATTTGGACCAATTCAATCCCATGAACACCATGCCGGGGATAATAATGAGCAAGGAGATCAAAAAGTAGAGATAGCGATTCTTAATAATATTCATTGCGTGCTCCTAAAGACCAAACCAGCGCGGGTGCTCGGCGAGTTTGATTCTATCAAGCAGTGTATGTAAAAATGTGCGCGTCACGATGATGGCCGTAAACAGGCTGACGCCGACACCCAGGGCTAAGGTGATCGAAAAACCCTTCACGATGCTGGCTCCGAAGGTATTGCCAAAGATGAACAGGATCAGACAGGTGATGAGTGTTGAAGTGTTTGAATCGCGAATCGACGGCCAGGCGCGGCTCCAGGCGAGGTCAATTGCCTGACGGAGGTTTCTGCCAGAGCGTAATTCTTCCTTAAGTCGCTCGAAGATCAAGACGTTTGCGTCTACCGCCATGCCCACGCTCAGGATAAAGCCGGCAATGCCCGGCAGGGTAAGCACCACAGGGATCATCTTGAATAACATCAAGGTGAACAAGGCATAACAGATCAGGGCCAGGTCTGCGACCAGGCCGGGTAGGCGGTAGTAGAAACCCATGAATAGGACCACTACAGCCAAACCAATAACACCTGCCAAAACGCTCTTGCGAAGACTCTCTTCGCCGAGGGTCGGGCCCACGGTGCGGCTTTCAACTACCTTGATCGGGATGGGCAAAGCGCCCGAGCGAAGTTGCACGGCCAGGGTCTGTGCGGTTTCCTGGGTAAAATTTCCGGAGATCTGTCCCTGGCCATCTGTGATCGGGTTCTTAATGACGGGAGCAGAGATTACCCGCTTATCGAGAACGATCGCGAGATATTGGTTTTGATGAGAAGTGGTATAGTCCGCGAAAACACCAGTCGAATCAGAGGTTAGAACAAAGGAGATTGCGTACTCTCCAGTAGTGCCTCTTGTTACGGACGCGGTTTGAAGCCCGGCGCCTGTCATGACGGTGTGATAAATGGTCTCGCCGCTATCGGTGGTTGCGGGGGCATTTTCGATACCAAAATCGGTTTGAATGACGGTTCCGTCCGATACCGGCGTGGTGCCCATATCGACAAATTCCAGCAAAGCGGTTTGCTTTAGGGCTGAGACCACTTCTTCAGGATTTGTAACCCCCGGGAACTCTGCCACAATTCGGCGGTCGCCTGCGGTCTGCATGACAACTTCACTTACGCCGAGGGCGTTTGCGCGGTTCTGCAGAATATTCTTGGCGTTCAGCAGATCCTCGGCGGTGACAGTTGTCTCGGCGGGGACATCAGCCTCAAGCAAGGCCTGAAGTCCGCCTCGCAGGTCAAGGCCCAGTTTCACGTCTACATCGCGTTCTATGAGAGGCAGATCATTTAATGGGTTGTATACCAACAGGTTTTTACTAAGGTCCACCCAAAGCGAAAAGATCACGAGTAGAGCAATTACAACCAACCAGCTATTTTTATTACGCATATTTCTCACTCCATCCAAAAAAATGCCAGCCTATGGCTGGCGCGAACGCCATTATACTCCCATTGAATGAATTTATGGGTATATCCAATCCTTAAATAAATTAGCCAGATCGCACCTGCATTGTGTTTCGGCTGCGGTTCTTAATATTTCCGTAGTGCCAATTCTCCATGCGTTATTTTGCACATAGCTTTTGATGAATGCCTCAAAGGCTTCTTCGCCCATCTCCTCCCGCAGGACTTCAAAGAACAAAGCGCCGCGCCCATAGATAATTCCGCTGTATTCCGCACCTGAATAATCCCGCACAGGCAGGCCGACGGGTATATTTTCATACCCAATGCGACTCCACCTGCCTGCAAGGTTTGCGCGAAACCCCTCCTCTCCCGCTGGTCCGTATTCATCGCTGAAATATTGCAGGGTGGCAAACTGCGCCAGCGACTCGTCCAGCCAGGGATCGTCCAACTGGTCATTGCCGACCAGGTTATAAAACCATTGATGGGCCGTTTCATGCGCGATCGTGGCTTCCAAATAATTATTGTCAGGCTCAAGGATCGAGTGGGTAATGGCGATCATGCCGGGATACTCAATTCCCAGGGCACGGGTGGGTGTGGAAACAAAATCCAACTCGGTGTATGGATACGGTGCATAACGTTCGCCAAAGATCTCAAGCGAACGTGCGGCTACATCCAGCGCAAATTCAGCGCCCGCCTGCAAATAATCACGCGTATAAAATCTTAAGGTGACGCCATTAACTACCCTGGTGAAGACTTCATAATCTGGACTCGCCGCCAGATAAAAGTCACGCACAGGCCCCGCTTCATACCTGACCGTTTGCCTGCTCCCGTTATCCTGACGGCTGACCTCCCGCCCAGACCCAGCCAGCGTGACCTTTTTAGGCGCGTCTATTGTCACAACAAAAAAGGACATGTCTGCATAAGTGACATCGCCAGTTTGCGGAGGGATCTCAGCATTCCAGCCTTCATCATCGTAGACTGCGATCATCGGATAGGCATGTGCAAGCGCGAGTACATCATCCGTGTAGGCCAGCACACCGTAATTTAAATCCACACTTTGCGGAATGGTGATATCAAAATCCATGCTCAGGGTGATACTTTCTTTAGGTTCGATTGATTGTTCTAAAGGGATGATGAACAGGCTGTTATTGAGCGAATATTTTGGGATAACATCATTTCCATTTCCCTTGATGTTCCCGATTACCATTTTTCCACCCAAAATATTTGGGAAAAGGCGGAGTTGCACTTCATTTAAACTTGCATTTTCCGTGTTGGTGTAGTGAATTGTTTCGCTGCCAGTGATGTGATACAGGTCATCGGCGATGATAAATTCAATGGAATAAAAACTGGCATCGGAAAGGTTCTGCAACACGCCGCGATATTCAGGGTTGAGGCCGTCCTCGAAATCGAATTGCTCGATGGGCGAAAGGGTGGGTGGAGCTGGCTCAGGTGTGGATTCTGCTTGTAGCTCGAGGAGCCGGCATGAGTTCATGAAAAGAAGCGTGATGATTGGGAATAACAAAACTTTTTTCACGGAAATCTTTCCCTTACCGTTGTTGCATAAATCTTTGAATTCCGAATGGAGGTTTCGAGAAAACATCACAGGACTGATCAGACGTTATCTGCAGTACTACGTAAGAAGTCCAACACCCGGGCAAGGACTTCATCCGCATTAAACAGGTTTGTGTCAATGATAAGATCGGCGTGTTCGTGCGCGTGCGAGAGTCTTCGTAGTTGTTCCTCGTAATCGGCAGGGAGCCAATTTAATTTTCGGCGCGAAGTGGAAATTTCAAACGAGCATTGCAGGAAGATGAGGATATCTGGATTTGTAATGACCTGCCACATGTGCCTGACATAGGAATGTTCCTGTGCGATATGCCGGCAGCGATAACCGTGTTTTGTAAGCCCCGCAACGAGCGTGGATTTTCCCGATCCGCATGGGCCGACTATTCCGATGAGCGGGGTACTATCATCTTCCTTCATTTTCGTTGAGAAGTTTGTGCTGTCGTTTGCTGCTGCCAGGTATGGGAATTGGTCCTGCTGCACGATCCGAACCTTGAACTGTCGGATGCTTATCCGTTTGACGTTTACCCGTTCTGCTTTGATGATGTTGCATTGATCGGAAGCCTGACACTCATCCGCCGCACATCATCGCCTGTACGCGCTGAAACCTTGAGCACCAGCACGCTGATATCATCTGCGGGATGGTTGTCGTCCAGGCTGACTGCGTGGGCAAGGAGTGTGTCCGCCAGTTGTTGCGGGGGAGGGTCCTGATCCTCCAGCACCGAGCGGATGGTTTCGCCGATGTTCATCGGTTGACCGCGTCTCTCACCGGCGTGGCTGATTCCATCGCTGAAGATCACGATGGTTAGCCCGGATTCAATTTCAAGTTCGGTTATGACCGGGCGCACATTGCGCGATGTCCCAAGTGAAATACTCTCTTCCTTGTGGGCATCGATCTCTTCCCCGCGGCAGATAAACATTGGCGTCGGGTTATTTCGCGCAAGTACAATGGTCTTGCTGTACAAGTCCACCGAGGCGATATTTAATGTGCAGGTAACTTTCCCTGCTTTATCCGCAAAGAGTGCATCCGAGGCGGCTCGCGCTGCCGCGCCGTCGCGCACGCCTTCTGCGATCAAGCCGATCACTTTGCGGACGACCAGCATCGAAACCGCTTTTGCGCCGCGTCCGCTGGTTTGGCCGTCCGCCAGCACAACAGAAATTCCACCGGTGGGACGTTCCACAACTTCGAGCGTGTCTCCGCTTTCGGAGACCGCATATTTATTGAGCTTGGCTACCGCAATCTGAATTTCCATAGCATGGATTTTACATCGAATTCGCCTTGACGTCACTGCCTCATGCCGATATAATCAGCGGGCTTCAT
>CAZEGE010000030.1:27361-31119 GCA_964511765.1 uncultured Anaerolinea sp. | reverse complement strand
CGATCTCGGCCTTGACAGGGCCGCATGTTAGGCCGCTACACCACGGGACCAATTAGTTAAGCGGGCAAAAGTTTACCATGACGACAAGGCGATGTCAATACGAAGTGGTTTATATATACAAGTTACCACAAGTAAAGTTTACTCTTGTCAAGAGTGGAATGTAAAGTGAAAAAATAAATCTCGGGATGTCTCGCTTTCATAATGGTTGTCTTGACCGTTGCGCGCCCAAAAGAGCTGTACTCTAACCGCTTTTTCATTTTGTTGTGATATGATTCATAAAAAAGAAAATCAATCAAGGAGTATTTTATGCTAGGTCTACCGCGTGGTTCAGAGTGGATTGTCATTCTTGTAATTGTCATCCTGCTGTTTGGTCCAGGTCGTATCGGCAAGATCGCAAGTGAACTTGGGCGCAGTATCAAATCCTTTCGCGAGGGGCTCTCGGACACGGAAGAAGAAGCCGACAAGCCTGAAAACGACGATAAAAAGTAAATGATAAAAGAAGGCTCTCACATCTGGAGAGCCTTCTTTTATCGATTGGAAATCAAACTGATTTATTCCCTATCTTAATTGATCGATCAAAGAAGCGACATCGGTGGTTGGTTGCTTACAAACAAATCCTTCGCAAACATATGCGGTGGCCTTGTTGTCTATCATGATCCTGTCGTTTAGCAGGGCTGGGGACCCTTCTTTTATGGGGATGGATGAAGCGGCAGCTATCACGCCTGGTAGATATCCTGCTCGAAGGATATTGAGCATATGCTGGAAGTTTTCATCCCGCGCTTCGCCCAATACTGCAACCTGCTTGATGTTCCCCAGGGCGTTTTGCGCCGCTGAGAGCCAGTTCGCAAAGCCGAGCGGATAGCGTAAAACAAAATCTGCAATCAATGTGAGTGATTTTTCTGCAATATCACGGTACCTTCCTACATCTGTATATGCAGCTAATTTTATTAATGCCTCACAAGCCATTGAATTTCCGGAAGGCATGGCATTATCCTGGATCTCTTTTGGGCGGATGGGAAGTATTTCGCCGTCATGCGGAGTATCAAAGAAGCCGCCTTCAGGGTCGCTGAAGCGTTCGATCATTTCATCGGCAAGTTCCTTTGCAGACATAAACCATTTATTATCGAAGTCCGTTTGATATAACTCCAGCAATCCTAATATTAAGGAAGCATAGTCTTCGAGAAAAACTTCGTTGGTTGTTTTTCCATTGTGCCAGGCGCGGCGTAATTTACCATCTGGCCTTAATTCAGATAGTAAGAATTCTGCACTGCGCGTAGCCATGATACAGTAATTGAAATGCAACCCTGAATCCCCAAGTACTCTTGACGCTTCCGCAAATACCGCCAGCATGAGGCCATTCCATGCAGTGAGGACTTTATCGTCCGTGCCGGGCCGGATGCGCGCAGCGCGTGCTGATAAAAGCCTGGAGTGAGATTCTGCCAGTTTTCCAGGAACAGCGTCCTGGTTGAGTTGGAAGCGGGCGGCTAGGGAGGTGTCATCCATTGCGCGCTGAAGCACTGTCTTGCTCTCCCAATTGCCATTCGGGGTGATTCCGTAAGCCGCTTCAAAAAAATCTGACTCTTCCTTCAACACGGCGCGAATTTCAGCGAGCGACCAAACATAGAACCTGCCCTCCTCGCCTTCAGAATCTGCATCGAGGGATGAATAGAAGCCGCCTTGCTTGTGGGTCATTTCACGTGTGATGAAATCAAGCGTTTCTTCAACAATACGTTTGAAGAATGGATCTTTGGTGACCTGCCACGCATGCAAATACGCGCGGGCGAGCAGGGCATTATCGTAAAGCATTTTTTCAAAATGAGGCACAAGCCAAAATTTATCGGTGCTGTAACGAGCAAAGCCGCCGCCGACAACATCATACATGCCGCCGCGGGCCATGGATTGCAAACAATGCTTGATGAGTTTGATATTTTCCTCGTTTTTATTTGTAATGGAGTGATGGAGCAGGTATTCAACCGTCATTGACTGCGGGAATTTGGGCGCATCGCCCCACCCGCCATGCTCCCAGTCGTAAGTACCCTGCATGGAATCTGCAATTGCAGTCAGATGTTGGAACGTGAGCGAATCATTGTTTTGAATTTTTATCTGCGCCTGCAAATGACCGAGGACTTGTCTGCCGGTTTTCTCGATATCGCTTCTATCATTATTCCAGGCGTTGGCAAGGCCACTTAATAGATCCTTGAAGGCAGGCATGTCATATCGGCGTACAGACGGGAAATAGGTGCCCGCGTAAAATGGTTTGAGATCAGGTGTGAGAAACATGGACATTGGCCAGCCGCCCGAACCTGTCATGGCGATCACGGCTTGCATGTAAATGCTGTCGATGTCGGGGCGCTCTTCACGATCCACTTTGATGTTGACGAAACGCTCATTCATGAATTTAGCAGTTTCTTCGTCTTCAAAGGATTCGTGTGCCATGACATGGCACCAGTGACAGGCGCTGTAGCCAATACTGAGAAAGATGGGCTTATCCTCAGTTTTTGCTTTAGAGAGCGCTTCCTCGCCCCAGGGGAACCAGTCCACTGGGTTATGGGCGTGTTGGAGAAGATAGGGAGATGTTGTGTTTACCAGACGGTTGGGCATGGGATACCTGTAAATTAATTTAGCATGAATGATTTCAAAGGATTATAGCCTAGGAATATGGGCGGTTCATGTATGGATTGACATGTATTGCATACCCTACCTGCCGAGTTGCTGGAGCAGATCCAAGAACAAGGACTTGATGTTTTACCGGAATTGATCCGGGTAATCCTGAATACAGGGATGCAGGCCGAACGGTCAGAGCATTTGAACGCAGCACCTTATCAACATAACCAAGAACGCAACGGATACGCCAATGGCTTCAAGCCGAAGACGATGCGAACGCGTATCGGAGAGATCACCTTTGCGATCCCGCAAGTACGGGAAGGCGGGTTTTACCCGCAAGCCCTTGAGTAGGGTGGCGCCTTGGCGCCACGAACGAGCGCTGACTCTGGCGTTGGCGGAGTTGTATGTACAGGGCGTGTCGACGCGCAAGGTGAAGGCCATTACGGAGCAACTCTGCGGAGTGGAAGTCTCATCAGCCCAAGTCAGTCGGGCTGCCGCCGAGATGGACAGCGAACTGGAGAAATGGCGCAACCGGCCGCTGGGTGAATATCCGTATTTGTTCGTGGATGCATACTACGAGCAGGTGCGGGAAGATGGGCAGGTACGCCATGTTGCGGTTTTAGTGACCGTGGGCATTACTCCAGCAGGGAAACGCGAGATCTTGGGCGTATCCGTGGCGCTCAGTGAGCACGAAGTCCACTGGCGGGCCTTCCTGGAGAGTCTGAAGAAACGCGGTCTGGGTGGTGTGCAACTGATCACCAGCGATGACCATGCTGGACTACGGGCTGCACGATTGGCTATCTTCGGCGGAATTCCCTGGCAGAGGTGCCAGTTTCATCTGCAGCAGAATGCCCAAGGATATATCCCGCACAAGGCCATGCAATCTGAAGTGGCAGAGGACATCCGCACCATCTTCAATGCTCCCGATCGTGCCACTGCGGATGCATACCTAGCCAAAGCAGTGATCAAGTACCAGAAGATGGCCTCACGATTATCGGAGTGGATGGCCACGAACATTCCGGAAGGCTTAACGGTTTTTTCCTTTCCGGGTGCTTTTCGGAGATTGCTTCGCACGACCAATGGCGTGGAAGGACTCCACCGCGAAGTTCGCCGCCGGGCACGAGTCGTCTCGATCTTCCCAAACAAAGCTTCTT
>CAZEGE010000030.1:0-27261 GCA_964511765.1 uncultured Anaerolinea sp. | reverse complement strand
CGCGAAGTTCGCCGCCGGGCACGAGTCGTCTCGATCTTCCCAAACAAAGCTTCTTCTTACGCCGCAGAGCAGCGGGGCATTAAACCCGTGAAGGAATAAATATTGCAAGATAATACCTGATCGAATTTACAGAAATAACCTTGTGCTATCCATAATTTACATAATTACCCTTGCACATATCCAAAGGCAGGTGGAAACTTTCTCTCTCCACCTGCGTATATCTTCCAGGACTTTGAAATACCCTTTTAAAGTAATAAGCTGGTGATGAAACCAACAACATAGGAGAATGTAAAACATGAACAAACAAGGTCGCTCCCAATTGGCGCTTGGCGTCATCCTTATTTTGCTCGGCATATGGTTCCTGCTGGATAAGTCTGTTCCAGCTTTTCATGTCCTTTTCGACAAATATACCCAGTGGCCCACCAACCTGCTTTTGATTGGCGGCGTAGTCTTTATCCTTGCACTGGTGCTCGGCCAACCGGGCCTCTCTGTCCCAGCCGCAATCATCGCGGGTCTGGGGGGGATTTTCTATTATCAAGAGATCACGGGCGACTACGGATCATGGTCATATATGTGGGCTCTCATCCCGGGATTTGTTGGAATAGGCAGCGTCCTTGCAGGGGTGCTTGGTGATCATACCGCGCATAATATTAAACGCGGAATCAATCTCATGGTAATCAGTGCCGTGTTGTTCCTGGTCTTCTCGTCCTTTCTTGGCGGATGGGAATTACTTGGAAATTTCGGTTCTGCCATCTTACTGATTTTACTTGGCTTATGGATGCTCGGAAGCGGAATCTATCGCTCATTCCGTAACAAAGGTGAATAACATGCGTCGCAATCAATTGGTTTGGGGTATTATCCTGCTCCTGCTTGGCGGCTTGATGCTTGCCAACGCCATGGGAATAACCCTCCCCAATGGTAAATCATTTATCGATCTCTTTTGGCCCCTGCTTCTTATCCTTTTGGGCGCCTGGATTCTGTTTGGGGCGTTCATTCGCCGCACTGTTGAATCCGAATCTGCGAGTATTGACTTGCAAGGTGCAAGCGAAGCCGGCCTCGTGATCAAGCATGGCGCTGGTGAATTGAAACTCCATAGCGGAGCAGGTGCAAATGAGCTTGTGCACGGCATGTTTGTAGGCGGGTTGGATTACAAATCCACTCGCAACGGAAGCAGGCTTGAGGTCCAAATGCGACCCGCAAAAAACTTCATGGATTTCCCCTTCTTCGGTGCAGCCACTCAACTGGATTGGGATATCGCTTTGAATCAAAACATCCCAATCCAGTTGAGATTAAACCTCGGTGCAAACAAATCCTTGATTGATCTGCATGACGTGAATATCACAGGTCTTAAACTGGAAACCGGCGCAAGCAAAACACATCTAACTTTGCCCGCTCGGGGACGCTTCCACGCAGACTTTGACCTTGGCGCAGCCGCACTGACAGTGACCATCCCCGCAGGTTTCTCTGCGCGAATCCGCGCCTCGCTCGGCGCGGCGGATATGAAGATTGATGAAACTCGTTTTCCGTATAATGGAAGTTACTATCAATCGCCGGATTATGAGACCGCGACGGATGCCGCGGATATCTCCATGAATGCCGGTGCAGCTTCGATAGAAATAAAGTAATGGAAGGCAATGACATGAAACGCATTGATTTACGAATTGTGTTTGGCACTCTGCTGATTCTGGGCGGCGGACTTGCGCTCATGCAGGCTCTGGGCTATTTGGAAAATGCCTCAAAATTATTTTGGAGTGGTGTATTCCTCCTAACTGGATTGGTCTTCATGGCTCTGCTTTTCGGTGGCCATTGGTGGAGCGCCTTTCCCGGCTTCACACTTGTCGCCCTTGGCGGGTTGATCATTCTGCCTGATGCGCTTGCAGCTTTTGGCGGTGCACTCTTTCTGGGTGGCATTGCATTATCGTTCTGGTATGTGTATTTCACCAGCCGGGTTGAAAGGTGGTGGGCGCTGGTCCCGGCAGGTGTGTTGACCGCACTTGCGCTTGTGGTCATTGCATCGCAACGATTTGAAGAATATTCCGGCGCAGCCTTTCTCGGCGGTATTGGGCTTGCCTTTTTTATGGTGTATCTAACGAATAGGTCAGATCGCTGGTGGGCGTTGATTCCCGCGGGGGTCTTGTCCACACTTGCTGGCATTACGATTGCCGCCCAAAAATTTGGCGGATTTCAAACCTCGGGCTTATTCTTTTTAGGGCTTGCGCTCACATTTTTACTCGTTGCGGTGCTTGCCAGGATGAATTGGGCGTACTGGCCTGCTGGTGTACTGGCTGTGATGGGCTTTTTAGGAATTGCGGCGCTTTTGGATTTTGCCAATTATCTTTGGGCATTCTTTTTGATCGCGTCTGGCGGATTCCTTCTTTTTAGATACTTCACTAGAAAATGATAAATTTTACAATTTAAAGAACAACATCCCCACATTTCTACAGGGATGTTGTTCTTTATTACCTGCCCTCGCTGGTAATTATTTTGCTGCAACCACTGTTACTTCTGGAAAAAATTGATGGACAGTCCCTGCCACCCAGCCATGCAATGTGGATGGAAGGAGCGGGCAGTTCAGGCACGCCCCCCCCAATTTCACTTCGAGGATGTTTTCATTGAATGAGACGAATTCCACAGTACCGCCATGGTATTGTTCAATATAGGCGTTGAGTTTTTCGAGTAAATGCCGCAGCTGAATCTCGATATCGGTTGCTTTTGTTGTGGCCATGATTTTTTTCTCCTGTCCGTTCATTTGACTGGAATTCAAAAGCGATTGGATCTGCATGTGCGCATTTTCCCAGCGCGGGGAAACGATACGCGCCAGCCGGTCGATGATAAGCCTGCCTGTTTCAGGGTGTTCGTCGACCATTTTCCATAATAGCTTCCTATGTATTCGAATTGCATCGATCCCTGAGGCGCTGACGATGCTCGAAGTATATTTTGGGCTTCCAACCACTGCCGACCAACCAAATACATCTCCACTTTGCAAGCGAGTCAGGGTGATCGGAGGGCCATCATAAGGTTTGTATTGGATCTCTACATCACCTTTGAGAATCAGATAAAGATAATGAGCAGGGGCGCCCTGTTTAAATATCACTGTTCCCTTTTCACAGACGAAAGACTCAAAAAGAGGCCTGATTAAGGCGATCTGAGCAGGCTCCAGGCCGTGAAATAGCGGGATATAGGGTAGTGAATCCAACATTTGATTGCATGTTAACCAACGTCTGGACAAGTTGCCAGTATCATATATCCTAAAGCGAATGACATTTATCCCTTATTCAAAATTCCATCTTTTATTCGGTTATACTTTGTGAAATAAGTAATTTTTTGCAATGTCACAGCTTCAATAATTCGATGCAATATAAAGATAATCTTTCATCCCTTGAAAAACTAATCCTTGGTATTGACCAGCTGGAAATTTCACAAGCTGTTACTCCTCTTCGCAAGGACGGGGTATGTCCTCAATGCGGGGAAGGGAGATTAGACTATAACGGTTTACTGCAACTGGAATGTCCCGCCTGCGGGTTTGTCAGCAGCGAAGGCGGGGGCTGTACCTGATGACCTCATCATTGTCCCGTGCGGGCATGGCATCTTGCAGGCAAGTTTATTGGAAATAGATATGAAAAAAACTCCAAGACCTTCTTATAAGCGACTTTACGCCATGGTATTGATCGGAGCCGGTCTCATTTCAATTGGAATCATGTTCATATTCCTGTTGAATAAGTCATCCACCTCCACTCAGGACTTTTCAGCTGTTCCTGTAAAAGTTGATTTTGCCGTCCCTGAACTGAATCTTGAGGATCTTTCGGGAAAGCCTGTATCCTTGGATGACCAGCTCGGAAGTGTTGTGTTGGTTAACCTCTGGGCTACCTGGTGTCCCCCCTGCAGGAAGGAGATGCCCACCCTACAGGCTTTTTATGAAAAATATAAATCGCATGACTTTGTATTAATTGCCATCAACCAGGAGGAATCCCTTGAAACCGTTGCTCCTTTCGTTGACGAATTTGGGCTCACCTTTCCTGTCTGGCTTGATTTGAAATATCAAGCTCAACGGGTATTTAATACGATGAATTTACCCAGCTCGTATGTGATTGATCGTAATGGAATTGTCCGCTTGATGTGGATCGGTGAAATTTCTGCAAAGAATCTTGAAAAATTTGTGGCAGACGTCATTCTTGAGTAGAAAAACGGAAACAACTTTTAAATTGGAAAAGCTGAATATCCTTTTAGAGTGAGCAGCCCGCCTGCCTTTGTTTTGGCAATCTGCTCTTTATGGATCACTGGCTTTGATGGCGGTGTAAGCGTCCCCGCAATCGCATGCGCTGACAATGGCACTGCCTTTTTGAAGAGTGCCCAAGTATTCGCGGCTCCCGTTGTGCGTAACCCAGCCGTTCATGGTGAGTGGAGTGACGCTGTCAGCCAAAATCCACTCACCATTGTATTTTCGTGCAATGTGAACGTGAGTGCCAGTGGAATGCCCGCCCACACAGGATGGATAGCCGATCTTGTCTCCCGCCTTTAGTTCTGCGCCAAGTGGGGCGCGTTGTTCCGTGGCAAGATGCAGATAAAAAATGACCCAGCCGGTTTGTTCATTGCCATCCTTGTCGAGATCAAGGGCAACGCCATCAATGCCGGAGCGTACCACCAGTCCATCCGCCATTGCGGTGATATATTTTTCAGAACTTACACTTACACAACCGGATTCTTCACTGGGTGGAGCAAAATCTATTGCGGCGAGAGGCTCGCCTGTACCCCAGCCGGTGTGAGGACCGCCGGTATATGACCAGACCTGGTCATATTGAAATGGAAGCGTGAAATCAGGTTGTTGTAAACTGCCGGGGATGAGCGTGAAAGAGTCCTCCCAGGGATTGCCGAAAAGGTTTAGGAATGCCTGAAACAGGCCGCTCGGTCCGGTGGCATGCGCATATTCATCCCCTGAAAAAATCCTGGAAAAATAATACTGGATGGCAACAGAAGCTGCGTTTTGCCAGGGATCCGGTCTGATAAATTTCTGGTTTAGATCTTCAAATTCAATGAGGGTACCGGATCGCCAGCCATAATATCCATTATTGAGCGTATTGGCGGCAAGCACAAGCTGAAGATAGGGGGTTTCCCAAAATCTGCGTGAAAATCCCAGCAGATTCTTGTTCGGTGGTTGTTTGGGATTGGACAGCGCTTCGCCTTGATATTCAAGGATGGCCAGCAGAAGTTGAGGGCTAATACTGTAATTGATGGCGATGTAATCCACCATTTCTGCACCGGAACGCCATTTTCCGCTGGTGTAAACACGATAATTCTTTAACCAGCCTGGATGTGCCTCGACAAATGCGGCGGTGTTGAAGCCGGAACTTGTAGGGCCGTTTACAAAAGCATGATCGGGGATGATCTGGAACGGGCTTGCCCATAACGCACGGTAGTAAATCGGAATCTTCATGGGCATGCCGGGAGGCATGGTTGTGGCGTCATGAGGGATTTGCGGATTGGCGCTTAGAATTTCTGCCACGGTTGTATTGAAACGCAATGCAAGTGCGGGAAGTGTGTCGCCTGTTTGTGCGAGGTAGTCGACCAGTTCGCCGGGCTTGAAAGTAGCGCGGGTGGGCAATGGAGTTGGAGTTAAGTCAGGGTTAGACGCACTGCCGGGTTGATCAGGTGTGGATGGGGTATATATATTTTCAGGCGATTGAAAATTGCAGGAGGTAACCAATAGGGCCGCACTGGTAATCATCGTGAAAATATATGGGATTGTTTTTTTTATTTTATTCATCTTTGTCGCGAACAATACTGGACCAGCTTTGCCCTTGCAGGTCGGCAGTGACGACCTCATCGCCGCGGACAAGTTTGCCTTTATAAGCAGCATCGCCGGCAACCACGCGCCAACCGCTCATGATAAATGGGATCGGGCCGTCGGCTGTGACCCATTCCCCGTTATATTTTCTTGCAAAGTGCAGATGTGTGCCGGTGGAGACGCCGCCTTCACAGGAGGCATGTCCAATATGGTCATTGACTTCGAGCCAGATTCCAACAGGCACGCGGTCTTTTTTGGCGATATGCATGTAAAGCAGATTCCACCCTGTTTGTTCGTGCCCGTCGCCGTCCAGGTCGACCATGACGGCTCCATTATCGGACCGTACGACAAGCCCGGGGGCAGCGGCTACGACCCAGGTGTCAGTATTGTCACAACCACCTTTGCTGGTTGGGGGGGCGAAGTCGATGGCTGAATATACGCTGTGTGATTGGCCGTATATTTTTGGGTCGATCTGTCCCCAGCCGTTGTGCGGGCCGCCGGTCAGATTCCATTGGACATTGGGTTCAAAGGGAAGTACAAGCGGCGGTTGGTTGAGGGCCGGCGGAAAGAGCGAGCCGATCGCATCTGCGCGCGCCCACGGGTCACCGAACATTTTGCCATACATGGCAGGGAAGCCGGAGTCTGGATTAATGATCTGCGCCCATTGCGATTGATTATGGAGGCGCGAGAATAGATATTGGATGGCAACCGTGCCGGCGTTCAGGCGTGGGTCAATTCGCAGTTTTGTTCCATCAGGGAAATCAAGAGTAGTAAGGGTACCTGCCCGCCATCCATAATACGCAATCGACATATTATTGATCGCCCACACCATTTGCACACTCATGCCTTTGTAGTGATAGTCGTTGAAACCCATTGGAAAATCGGTATGGAGCAGGTCTACGGGTTGACCGCTTACCCAGCGGCCTTCATATTCAAGCAGACCAAGAATTAAACGCGGATTGATGGAATTTTCGACTGCCAGACGTTCAATGGCGTCGTAGCCTTCTATCCAACCGGTGGAACCCAGGTAATCCCGGAAGGTGCTAAAATAGCCGCCCTGTTCCTTGACGAATTCTTTAATGTCGAAATCCGCGGAGGTGAGGGAAAATACGACCTCTGCATCTGGCATGAGCTGGATATTAGGCGTGGTAGGTTCGGTGATGCGATTTGGGATGACGAGTAATGTGCCGGGGTCGATCAGGGTGGTTTTTGTGAGATTTGCATCGGATGTGATCTCATTTTCTTCGACTCCGAAGCGACCGGCAATGGCGGTGAGCATATCTCCGCTTTGGGCGTAGTAAAGGAAGGGTGCTGTGTCGTTAGATGGCGTATCAATTGGCGTAATCAGCTGGGATGTGCCATCCGGTGTGGGAGGTTGGGATGTACTTGCCTCAACCTGCGATGGAGGTGTTGAGGTGGGAAAAATGAGCGGGTCGTCTTGAACAGCAAACGGGTTGAAAAGAGGCGCGGCGGGATAGGTCGAATCCGGTGTAGGTGTTTGAGGGATTCCCCAGATCGAAAGCGATGACCCGCAGGCTGATAATGTCAATGAAAGTATGACGAGAATTACATTTACGCGGTTCATATGTGCCTGAATTATATCTGTTTAGATTAAGGACGGATGAATTAGCGCGTGATCAGGTTGAAGTCGTTGGCGCTGTCCCAGGCTTCGATGGTTTGCGTTCCACGCATCAGATAGCCATTGTACTCGCCGCCGCTTCCGCTGGAAACCCAGCCATCCATATTGAAGGGAAGTGAGCCGTCTGCGGCAATCCATTCGCCGTTGAATTTGCGGGCGACATGCACGTGTGTGGCATTTGAAAGGCCGCCTTCACAGGACGGGTGTCCGAGTTGTTCGCCTGCAAAGACATACTCGCCGGGTTTTACACGTTCGTTCTCTGCGATGTGCATGTATAGGATGACCCAGCCAGTTTGTTCATAACCGTCATTATCAAGGTCAAGGATCAAGGCGCCATTGGATGCGCGTATCACCAATCCATCAGCCATTGCAATTGCCCACAAAGGACTGGTCTGGCAGTTTGCGTTATCGCCGGGCGGGGCGAAGTCGAGGGCAGCCCAGGCAGAGCCAGAATCCCAGCCGCCATGCGGACCGCCGGTGAAGTACCAGGCTTCGCCCTTTTGGAATGGAAGTGTCAACGCAGGTTGTGTAAGTGTGGGAGGAAGCAGGGGTTCGATGGCATAACCGAACGGGTTTCCAAAGAAGACATAATAGGTAAGGATCAGGCCTGTTGCGTTGACATCCTGCTGCCAGGTGGGGAGGTCATCGAATTTTGAAAAGAAATATTGTACTGCGGCTGTACCGGCGTTGATGGTTGGGTCAATTGGGATTACCTGTCCGTCGTTCAGCACCCATGTGGAGAGGCCGTTAACCTTCCAAAGATAGTAGCCGCGGTTTAAGGTATCTGCGGTCCATGTCAATTGACGATATAGGCCGTAATGGTTCTCATCTGCAAGACCTAAAGGGTAGGAGGTATTAAATGGCGCGGGGTTGGTCACCCAGCCGCTTTGATATTCCATCAATGCCAGTAACAGGCGCGGGCTAACGGAATAGTTTTGCGCAACCATTGAAATGATTTCATCCGCAGACAGCAAAACGCCGTTTACATCCTGGGTGTAGGCGGAAAGGTAACCATTCTGGCTATTAATAAAATCCCCAATCTCAAAATTGACGCTTGCGGGGCCATATACCAGTTCTGAGTCTGGAATGATCTTGAGGGATATTCCTGCACTGACGGGGTTGGGCGCGGGGACTTCCAGGACCATACCGACATCCAACAGATTTGGATCGGCAATATTGTTGGCTTCCATCAAGCCTTGAATACTAATGCCATACTTTTGTGCGATATCTCCCAGTGAATCACCGGGCTGTACCATGTACTGATCTGCATCCTGGCGCGGAGTGGGCAATATCCGTGCTGTATCGGGGGTGGGCGTAGCTATGGCCTGATTGTTGAGCCCTGAAATCATGGAGGATATGTTAAAAGGCACGCGGGTTGGTGTGGGCTGATGGGTGGGCGTGGGTGGTGGAGGTGAACTTGTACCGGTAACGGCAGGCTGCGCCGTTGTTTCGTTCTGGATCGGCAAAAAGGGATCATAAGTTGGGAAGACCACCGGCGTTGCGTTGGCAGGCGCGCAGGAAGCGAGCAGGACTAAACTTATAAGGGCAATATAAACGATTTTATGAAAAGACATGGGCGCGATTTTACCAGTAGATGGCGGTATAAATAATGAAAAAGGGACACGCGTAATCTGAATAAGGTGTCCCTTGACTTGCGATTTTTATTATGATTGGAATCCCGAACCCATGATGTAATTTTCCAGACCTCGGATTTCGCTCTCCTTGTTTTCCAGCGCGGCCAGCATTACATCGCGCATCGATACCAGACCGACAAGCTGGTCATTCACCACAACCGGCAGGTGGCGGATTCGATATTGTTTCATCAAAGCCATGCACTGATCCACGGTTGTATCGTTTGTGACTGTGACCATTCGTTTCACCATCACGTCCTTGATCTGCGTGTCCTTTGCGGTACGTCCTTCAAGTTCACCTTTGCAAAGATAATCGCGCTCGGTAAAGATGCCGATGATCTTTCCGCCCTCGGTGACCAATATGGCGCCGATCTTCGCCTTTGCCATTACCTTGAGCGCATCCAAAACCGTCTGGGTTGCCTTCACGGAAAAGTTTACTGCGCTTTCTTTTGCTTCGAGCAATTTGCGGACAGTGGTCATGGTTTATCTCCTTCGGTGCTTTCATAAATACGCCCAGGTTGGTGACGTGAATTGATTATACTAACTCAACCTTAACAGCTGTAATTTTATATTCAGGTATTTTCGCAACCGGATCAAGTGCGGCGTGTGTCAGTACATTGGCGGAGGCCTCGGGGAAATGGAAATTCGCATATACCATGCCGGGCGGCACGCGGTCTGTCACCCAGGCCAGCGCTTCAATGCTTCCTCGGCGCGATGTAATCCGTACACGTGATTTTCCATTAAGACCAAGTTTGACCGCATCATCAGGATTGACTTCAATCAGCGATTCGCCATATACTTCCATGATGCCCTGAGAGCGGCGCGTCATTTGCCCGCCATGCCAGTGATACAACACGCGTCCCGTGCTCATCACCATTGGGTAATCGTCGTCTGGTCTTTCGGCCGGCGGTATGTCGTCAATCGGCATGAATTTGCCTTTGCCGCGCGGGAATTGTCTGGTGTGCAAGATCGATGTGCCAGGATGATCAAGCGTCGGGCAGGGCCATTGCAGACGTTCGCCTGCTTCGAGTCTCTCGTGTGTAATACCACCATAGGATGGAGTCAATGCGTTGATCTCGGACATGATCGCGGACGTGTCGGCGTACTCCCAGCTAGAATAGGGCGCTTCGCGCTGGACCCGCTCACGGGTCCCGGACAAGAGGCGTTTTGCAATCTGCGACGTGATCCACCAATCCGGCTTTGCATCTCCAAGCGGTTGAATTGCCTGACGTACCATCTGCACGCGTCGTTCTGTGTTTGTGAATGTGCCGGTTTTTTCTGCAAAGGAAATGCCGGGTAATAAAATATCCGCGTACGCCGCAGTTTCGGAGGGGAAGATTTCCTGCAGGAGCAGAAAGTCGATTGATTCGAAGCAGTGACGAATATGTTTTGTGTCCGGGTCAGACATGACCGGGTCTTCGCCGAGGATATACAATGCGTGCGTTTTACCTTCGAGTATGCCCGGTATCATTTCGGTGACGGTCATGCCGGCTTTGGTGTTGCTGGTTGCGCCCCAGGCCTTCTCAAATTTATCGTGAACTTCATCGCTTGCGACGGGTTGGTAGCCCGTATAAACATTGGGCAGTCCGCCCAGATCGCAAGCGCCCTGTACGTTATTTTGTCCGCGCAGGGGGTTGACCCCGCCGCCCGCCTTGCCCATATTGCCGAGCAGCATTTGTAGATTGGCGAGGTCCATTACATTGCGCACACCGACGATGTGTTGAGTGATACCCATTGCCCATATCACAGCGGTTGGTTTGTTGAGTGCAATGATCTCTGCGGCCTGGTAAAGTTTTTCGACGGGGATATTCGTGATCTTGGAGACTTTTTCAGGCGGGTATTGCATCACCGTCGCCTTGAATTCATCGAAGTTCTCAGTGCGTTCGTCGATATAGTTTTTATCTTCCCAGCCTTTTTCAAGGATGATATACATCAGGCCGTTGATCAGGGCAATATCTGTGCCGGGACGTTGGCGCAGGTGCAATGTTGCAAATTCCGTAATGTCAATTTTGCGCGGATCTGCCACCACAAGTTTTGCACCGCGGAACCTGACTGCACGTCGCAGCATTGTCCCCAAAACAGGATGTTGTTCCGTGGTATTGGAACCGATGATAAAGAAGGCTTGCGCCTGCTGCGCCACATCGTCCATGGAATTGGACATTGCGCCAGAACCGAAAGAGGCAGCCAGACCGGCTACCGTGCTGGAGTGTCAGAGACGGGCGCAGTGGTCAATATTATTGGTACCTATGACCTGCCGCGCCAGTTTATTCATCAAATAATTTTCTTCGTTCAGGCATTTGGCCGAGGTGAGCAGGCCGATGCCGTCTGCGCCGAAGGTAGTGCGTGTTTCGGCGAATTTCTTTGCGACCATATCGAGAGCAACATCCCATTCGACATCCACCCAATTCCACAGATCGCTGTCCACTGCCAGCCGCCCGTTTATCAGTGGCTTCTTTTCACCCTCCAATAAATACTTTCTTACACGCGGTTTTAGTAAACGATCAGGATGATGGATATAGTCATACCCATAACGCCCTTTGACGCATAATGCCAACCCATTAACCGGCGCATTAGGGTTGGATTGCACGCCAATGACTTTATTATTCTTTACCAACAGGTCAAATTGACAGCCCACTCCACAATAGGAGCATGTGGTTGTAACTTTTTTAACTTGATGGGCGCGGGCTGTCCCGTAATTCATCTTGTTCGAAAGTGCGCCAGTTGGGCAGTAGGCCACGCACTGACCGCACGATTCGCAGCGGGCTGCAAGCATGGAGGTATTCGCGCCGGCCACAATGACTTCTTCAAATCCGCGTTTTGCCACACCCCACACATCACGCACCTGGATTTCCGCGCAAGCGGATACGCATCGGCGGCAGAGGATGCAGCGGTTCATGTCCACACGGATGAATGGATTTGGGTCGCTGTCCACCGCATAACGTGTGCCTTTGCTGCCCCACTGCGGTGCGGAGGCTTTATATTCATATGCCAGATCCTGCAATTCGCATTCGCCGCTTACATCGCAGGTAATGCAATCCTGCGGATGATTGGCGAGCATTAATTCCAGGGTCAATTTGCGGTCTTTGTTAACTTTCTCGCTGTGAGTTTGAATTTCCATGCCTTCCCAAACAGGGGTGACACATGCCGCTTGTAAAAACCTTCCGCCTTTGACTTCAACCATGCACATGCGGCAATTCCCTGTGGGGGACAGGTCTTTGTGATAGCACAAGGTTGGGATTTCCACTCCATTTTCATGAGCGGCAGCAAGGATGGTCTTGCCTGGTTGTGTTTGGATGTTATGACCGTTTATCGTTATGTTAATTGTCATGCCTGCCTCATTTACACGTTCATAGGTTTGAAGGTTAAATCTGATCACCTGTCAACGTCTCCGCTTTTGCAAACTCGGCTTCAAAATGCGCCAGCGCGGATTTCATTGGGATTGCGACACTCTGACCCAGGCCGCAAAATGAAGAGTCTTGCATCAGCGCTGCGAGAGTTCTCAATTCGTCCATATCTCCGAGCGTGCCCTCTCCGCTTGCAAGACGATTCAGTATTTCATGCGAGCGCCACGTGCCAACCCGGCAAGGTGTGCATTTTCCACAGGATTCTGCTGTGAAAAAGTGCAGTAATTCCCGCAGGAAAGCCACAGGGGAAACAGTTTGATCGCAAATCAAAAATGAACCTGCGCCGAGTGAAATTCCCTCTTGAGAAGACGCGAAGTCAATCGGGATGTCCAGCAGGCTTTTATCCACGATTGTGCCAGCCGCACCGCCGCACAAAGCGAAATTGAATGTCGAACCCTTTGTCATCCCGCCGCCAAAGTCCTTAATGACCTGGCGCAAGGTCAAACCGAAAGGCGCTTCAAATAACCCGGGATTTTTTACATGTCCCAGCACCATATATACTTTTGTACCGGGAGTCGGAGCGGCTGTCAGATTTCGCCACCATTCAGCGCCATTCCTTAGAATATGCGGGACGGCGCAGAAGGTCTCCACGTTATTGACTGCGGTTGGCTGTCCTCGAAAACCATAAGTAGGCGGATAAGGCGGGCGTAACCTTGGTTCGCCGCGCCTGCCTTCCAGTGATTCGATCAGGGCAGTTTCCTCGCCGCAGATGTAAGCTCCTGCGCCGCGATGCACATGGATTTTGAAGGAATAACCGCTGCCGAGAATATTTTCACCAAGCAAGTTCCTTGCTTCGGCTTGTTCAATCGCCCGTTCCAAACGGCGCGCCTGATATTCATACTCCCCGCGGATATAGATCCACGCTTCCGCTGCACCACATGCATAACCCGCAATGCTGATGCCTTCCAATAATTGATGCGGGTTTGTATCCATCAAAACACGGTCTTTGAAGATCAACGGTTCGGATTCGTCGGCGTTGCAGACGATGTAACGCGGGGTCCGTTTCTCGCTGGCAACGAAACGCCATTTCCGCCCGGCGGGGAAGCCGGCGCCGCCGCGGCCCTGCAGGCCGGATGATTCCACTTCCGCCAGGACAATTGCCGGGTCAGATTGAAGCGCTTTTTTGAGTCCTTCGTAAACTCCATGCCCAAGCGCATCGTCAATTGAGTCAGGATCAATTTTTCCGATCAAGGCCGTCATCACGCGCACTTCGCCTTTGCGTGGTTTCGAGTAATCCGTGGGAACTCCGCGCCAACCTTCGCAAACTTTTTTGGCTTCGCTTGCTTCAACAGGTCCCGCCTGTTCATCTTCAACCAAAACTGAGGGTGCGCGGTCGCACAGGCCCAGGCATGACGAGCGTTCAACGGTATGATCGGGCATCTGGGTTTCCCATTCACCGATCGCTGACAGCGTTTCCGTTGAGGACGACTGAATAGAGGCTCTCTTTAACCAGCACACGGGTCCGTCGCACACACGTAAAACCTTTTTTCGTTCTTCAAGCGACAGCATCGAATAAAACGTCGACATGCCATAAGTTTCATGAGCGGGGAGATGTAAAGCGCGGGCAGCTTCTGTTAGGGTGATTTGGTTTAATTTATGATCCGCGCTTAATTCTTTAAGAACTTCAAGCACGGCTTCATGTGTTCCGCCGTGACGCTGCGCCAATCTTTCAATTTCAGGATCGGTTGGCTTGTATTGTATTAATTTGTTGGTCATGACGCCTCATTATGAATGTTATCCAATAGCTCATGATTGATTATCGCTTGTTTGCGATTTCTGTGTTAGTCTATTTCTTCATCCTTTGGCGGGACGTTTGTCCTTCAATACCGTGGTAAATATTACAATCAATTGTAACAAAAAAGTGATGGCCAATCCTGGATGGACCATCACTTTTGATTTTATAAACCTACTCTCTGACCGTTTGAATACACATTGAAACGATGTTTCCGCGCATACCCGATCAGCGTAATTCCATACCGCTCTGCCATTTCAATCGATAGCGACGAGGGGGAAGTGCGTGAGATCAAAATCGGCGCGTCGAGCTGCGCGGCTTTTTGCAGCATCTCAGAACTGATTCGCCCAGTTGTGATCAGGATGCGATTTTCAGGCCAGATATTTTTCATCATGCACAGCCCCGCAATTTTATCCAGCGTATTGTGCCTGCCGATATCATCCGCCGCAACCAAAACCTTTTCGCCGTCGCTTAAAGCGGAGGTGTGCACACCGCCTGTATCCCGGTATAACTCCTGTGACTCAAATAACTTCTCGACCAAATCCATGATCGCCTCAGGTTTGACCTTGAGCCTGTTCTCTCCGAGAGAGATGTTCGGTTTCGCGAGAAGGTCAACAGCAGTGACCCCGCCCGTACAGCCCGAGGTCCTGCGCCAATTTGTCGGCTGCTCCAAATCGTGATTTAGCCACACGTCCACGTTGTCACCATGCTCGCACAAGCGCACATCCACAACATCGTTCATGCCTGGAATGAGACCCTCGTTGTAAAGGAAGCCCACAGACAATGCCTCCAAATTGACAGGCGTGCACATGAATGTGATCCACACCTTGCCATTCACGGTCAGGGAAACAGGCGTTTCCACGATGGTCTCGGCGTGGTGATGTTCCCATTTGTGGAATTCATATCGATCATATTGAATTGCTTTTTGTGGAAGGATCATTTTCTCTCCAGACACCAATAAAACTTTCAACGTTCAACCTTGAATTAGTTTTCTCGGAATTCCTGTGAACTTTGCCAAATATATCAGGGTCGGCAAGGAAGGCGCCCAGGCAGGCCTCCGTGCAAAAGCGGATCGTCCGCCCGCGATATTCGGCGGACGGGAAATATTGAGGATCAGCATCGCGGTAGATGCGTCCGCACAAGGTGGCGAATATTTTTGGTTTTGTTTTTTCTTCACTCACGCGTCACTCTCCGCGATAAATACTTCAATTGGTTAAAAAATACGCAGCCTGCCATCATTATAAGTCCGACCCGTTTTCCCTGTATATTCCTCAAAATATGGAAAGTCAAGGGGTTCCAGACTGCAATCTTCCAACGATCTTAACGCAATCATGTTTGAAAACGATTTCATCATGCGGCGCTTGCGGCAGTTCACTGGCGAGATCCTGTCCGGGGAAGTGCAGGTTCTCATGCAAGTCCAACCGCCATTTTGGACAATCTGTGACATCGTAGACGATGCCGTTGAAGGCGATAAATTTGCGTGTGCCGCGTTCGCCAGTGTTGCGTTTCAATTCCGCCGGTTGAACAACCCGTTCTGGAATCATGGGACCTTGATCGTGATCCCTTCGGGCAGATATTGCTGCATGTATTTAAGCAGGGAATAAATGGTCAGGGAGGCCCCGATCCATTCAAGTGATTCTTCGAGGCTGGTGTACGTTGCATAGGTGAAATTCCTGAGGCCAATGGTATCTGCAAAGTGCCCGCTGAGCATTTCTCCGCCAATCACGCCGCTGACGTAAATGGCGAGCGAGAAGAAGAATAGGAATTTATATTTATTTTCAAGATGCAGGAAAAAGCGGAGGTAGGCGACTATGAACAGCAAAACAGCGGCAATGCCGGGAACGACCCATGCGAAATAGAAAAACCCTCCATAGGCTTGAAAATCAAAGAGGGCGCGCATTGGCTTGATCAATTTTTCATGTATGACCGCGGCCTCATCCATGGATAAATAAAGAAAGATAATAGCCAGTCCGATCCAGTGGAATTTGAATTTATCTTTTATTGCGCTTTTCGATAGTCCTATCATTGCCAGCAATATGGAGGGGATGAAGAGGATAATGGTATTGAAATATGTGGGAACGTTGGCTTCCGAGTCTGTATAGAAGGAGTGCATGAGCAGATCGACGCCGAATTCCTGTATGGCTCCGTGCATGTCAAACGATGTGGGGGAATATTTTAGGTATTGTCCCCAGATGCTTAAGCAGACCAGGAGTACGATGATTGCGAACAGGGTGAATAGAACTTTCTTTGGATTGATTTTGACGGTGGGAGTGGAGTTTTGCATGGGATAGCCTCTTGAGTTTTATTTCAGTATGTGATTATATCTTTCGAAACAGAATCAGGTCCCAGGTCAGTTTGAAGCGGGCACGATCACAGTCCGCACGTCGCCGCTGAAATTTTCCAGGTCGTCCAGCGCCTGGTTGACCGCGTCCGCATCCAACGGGATGGTTTTTGTCACCATCTGGGAGATATCCAAAACTTTTTTGCGCGCCATTTCAACCAGCAGGGGAAGTTCGTGCAAGTGATGATCGTTCGAGCCGATCAACTCGACCTCGTTGCCGAGCAGCTCGTTGTAGGTGTCGATTTCAAGCGGCTGGTTGGCAAGGCCGACGATGACCACGCGTGCCATCACTCCTGCGACCTGAACGGCCTGCTGCATGGTCTGTTGCAGTCCGATCATTTCGATGGCAACGTCCACGCCTTTGCCATGGGTAAGTTTCTTAATTTCAGCGACTGCATCCACTTTCCTTCCATGGATGGGAATTGCGCCATATTGTGCGGCCAGCTTTAATTTGTCTTCATGGATATCCACAGCGTAGACTTCAAGTGCGCCGAAGGCTTTGGCGAGTTGTACGGCGGATTGACCCAGTCCGCCCGCACCGAAGATGGCGACGCGTTCGCCGCCTTTCAGCCTGCTTTTTCGCAAAGCATGAAACGAAGTCGCAGACGCGCACATCAAGGTTGCGCCTTGTTCAAATGGGATTTCGTCTGGCAGGGGAACGGCATTGCGGGCAGGCACGCAGATATATTCCGCATAGCCGCCGTCCGTGTAATGGCCGAGCATTTGTACTTTTTCACAGAACTGATCGTTGCCGGTGGAGCAGTAATAGCAATCTCCGCAGGTGATATTGTAGTGCAGGCAAACCCTGTCCCCGATCTTTACATTCGTTACCTGCCGGCCGATTCTTTCGACGACGCCAGCAACCTCGTGTCCAAGCGTGAGCGGAACGGGGCGCACAGGCGAAATGCCCGCGCGGTAATGTGCGTCTGAATGGCAAATGCCCGCGGCTTTGACCTTTACCAGAATATCCCGCCCGCCGATTTCAGGGATGGGGATTTCCTGCATTTCCAACGGTTGTTTTACGCCAATGAAACGAATGGCTTTCATATTTCTCCTATCCAAACTTTTCCGTGATTTTTCGCAGGGTGGTTAGATTACGGGTGGTGCAGGATTCTTTGAGAATTTTCTCGATGAAATTATTGCTGAATACGGATTTATCCCTGTCGCGGCGCAGATTATAAACTTCACGGCCTTTGACGGAAAAATCATCCGCCTCACTCCTAAAGGACAACAGTTTCTGCTCCGATCTATGATTCGCGTCCTGACTCGTGCGGAGAAAGACGACATGCAAAGTCTCATCGCCTTGAGGTTCGAATGCAGGCTGAGAGGCGATCTTTGCAAGCTCATCCATCGTCCGCAAAAAAACCTCCACCTTGTACCCCAGGGCTTTTTCGAGCCGCTCTTCGATCTTCGCCTCCAGCATGGCGGATTCCTTCGCTTCGAAGATAACGTTCCCGCTTTGGATATACGTCTGCACATTGGCAAGGCCAAAGGATTCGAATATCTTTTTCAAGGCATCCATTTTGATGATCTTTGTCCCGCCCACATTGATGGCGCGCAGAAAGGCGATGTATTTTTTCATAGAGCGAAGGTTTTAGTTTCTGATTTCACAGGCGTGATTATACTTTTTAATTCCATCCTATTCGAAAACGGAATTACTCCAGCTTGTCGTAATGAATTGTTTTTCTGCGAAAATTAATACAAGTCATCTCAAAAATGTCACCCTCCCGAAGGACATCGGGACGATGTGAGTGAAGCGAAGGGTCTCTACCGTTCTGAGACAAGTTCTATACTACTTTTGTTAATAACTCAAGCAATTCCCGGGGTGAATGGACAAGATAATCAGGCGCGGCGCGGATTAACATCTCCAAGCTTTGATGCCCCCAGTTGACCGCAATACTCTTAGCGCCTGCCTGCCTCGCCGCGCGGACGTCGCTCAACGAGTCTCCCACCATGAACACCGCTTCATTCTCTGCTGTAAATTGAGTCCGCGCCAGCGATATTTTCTCCGTCTTTGACCCCGGCGAATCCACTCCATACACCGCGCGGATACAATCATCCAGCCCATGCTCCGAGAGAAATGTTTCCACATTCTGCGTCGTATTGCCTGTCACAACGCCAAGGATATGACTTGCAGATAATTTCCTGACGACTTCATCCAGTTCTTCGAAGATCGGAGGCGGTGATTTTTTCGCGCCAAACTTCCCTGTACACCTGCGGACAAACTCTCCCACCTGCTGCTCGGGCACTTCGCACGCCCGCCCATACTCCGCAAAGGACATGACTTCAAGATTGCTCAAGTCGTCCTGCGTTACAACATGCTGTATGCCGAGTTCGCTGCAAGTCTCCTGCGCGAATCGAAGCATATCGCCAAGGGTGTCTGCTAGTACGCCGTCAAAGTCGAAAAGGATTAAAGACATGGTATATGTATATGATATTGTTTAATAGCTATATTCTTTCCTAGAACTGACATGTCTCCACGACAGACTTGCGTTCACGGTATTGCGCCCGCATGAGAGTTATGATTGATCACGGGGCGGGCGAGACATGTCAGGCCTTATTCACTCAATCCCATAAACTAAAATCTCCCGTTTTATCAGGAGATTTTTATGTAGACGCAGATTATGCCGTAACGGCAATATATCCCGCCACAGTAACGCTATCAGGAATGGGCAAATTATCCTCCAACAACCCCTGAACGTGCATTTCTACGGCTTCATGCATCTTGCGTTCCGTTTCTCCGCGTGTCTTTCCCGTTGCGACGCATCCCGGCAAATCGGGACAATAGACCGAGTAATTTCCATTTGCCTTTTCTATAACGATCAGGAAACGATACATTATTTACTGCCTTTCTTCTCTTTCAATTGAGCCTGCTTCAAAACGCTGTTCAATGTTCCAGGGGCCATTTCATCGTTTGGATGTCCTGCAATCGTAACCCGACCAGCCTTTTGGGGATGTTAATACTGCTTGTGACTGCCTTTGGTTGTGACCAAATACCAGCCATCCGCTTCGATGAGTTTAATGACATCCCGAACTTTCATGCAGTGAATTTTAGCACATATTAAAATTGTTTTTTATGGCTTGAACATGCCCGCATAAATCCACAATTGACCATGACCCACGTCCCCGCAAGGATTGATCAAGGCAATGCCGTGCATGAATCACAAATTCATCCTTTTCTTTCCCCAACCCCCAGAAAATCTCCTGTTGGCAAGCAGGATTTTATTGGGCCGATTTCATTTTTTCCGCTTAGGGAGCTGCATTGCCAAAAACGCATCCACCACTGCGGGGTCAAAATGGGTTCCAGACTGTTCTCGAATGTACGTGAACGTTTTCTTTTTCGTCCATGCCTTGCGGTAGGGACGATCCGATGTGAGCGCGTCGTACACGTCCACTATGGCAAATAGGCGCGCCACCAGAGGGATTTGTTCGCCTTTCAAGCCGCGCGGATAGCCCGTGCCGTCCCATTTTTCGTGATGGCAATAGGGAATATCCAGCGCGGGTTTCAAGTAGGCGATAGGCGAAAGCATGTTGTAGGCGAATTGGGGGTGACTTTTCATAAGGATCCATTCCTCCTCGGTCAGTTTGTCTGCCTTGAGCAGGATGAGGTCGGGGACGCCGATCTTGCCGATGTCGTGCAGGAGCGCGCCGCGTCGCGCGTGAACGATCTCCTCATGGCTCATGCCGATGGCCCGCGCCAATTGTTCGGTCAGTTTGGTTACGCGCTGGGTGTGTCCTTCAGTTTCCTTATCGCGCAAGTCCATGGCTTGCGACCAGCCCTCAATGGTCGCGTCGTAAGCCTGCAGCAGGTTGATATTGGAGCGTTCCAGGCCTTGAAACAGACTGGTATTATCCATGGCGATAACGGTCTGCCCCGCCAGGGTCTCGAGGAAGTCCAGCCATTCACCATTGCTTTCAAACGCGGCGCGATGAAAGACCTCCAGAACGCCAAGCACCTGTCCCTTGGCGATCAAGGGGATGGCGTGGTAGGTTTTGAAGCCTTCACTTGCGAGCAGGCCGGCGCGCGCAAATTCCGCGCCTGTGGCGGACAGGTCTGCAATATGCGCGGGGCGTCGTTCCAACGCGGCGCGCCCGGCGTGTCCCTCGCCCAATCGCACCAGGCTTTTTTCGATGGTATGTGTTCGAAACCCCCGCCCGGCGGCGTATTCCAGCGTTTGGGTGTGCGGGTCGAGGCGCAGGATGCAAGCCGCGTCGATTCCCAATTGGTTGACGATCTCATCCAGCGCGACGTTGAGGGTGACGCGCAGGTCGGTGCTGCCGCTGATGGCCATATCAATGTTCCGCAGGGACTGGATGCGTGTCAGGCGCTGGCTCGTCTCTTCGAACAGGCGGGCGTTCTCCAGCGCACTGGCGGCCTGGTTCGCCAGCGTGACCGTTAAGCGTTCATCCGCTTCACTGAACGCGTTTTCCTCTTCGCTCTCGATGCTGATCACGCCGATGGTGCGTTCGCCGATTATTATCGGCACATAAAGGCCGGATCGCAGTCCGGGAAACGTTTCGACATAACGCGCATCGTTCATCAGATCGCTGGTGCGCACGCTCTGGCCGCGCTCAATCACCCAGCCGCTCAGGCCCCGACTTTTTTTTGCGACGCTTGTTTTGAAGTGTTCTTCAACCGCATGTTTTTCCTGTTCCGATCTCAAGCCGGGTTGATTGAAAGCCAGCAGTTCGAGCGTTTCATCCTGCGGGTGATACAGGCGGACAGTGGTATGATGCCAGCCCAGATTCTGATCCAGCAGATCAATAATCCTTTGCGCGATTTCCTTTGGCTTCAACGACTGGCTGAGTGCGAGACCGCTTTGGTATAGCACCTCCAATTCGCCCAGACGCTGACGGATTTGTTCCTCCGCCCACTTGCGCTCAGTGATGTCAACCATACTGCCTTCATAATATAGGATGTTGCCTTTATCATCACGATTGATTCTGACGTTATCAGACCCCCAGAATGTCGATCCATCCCGGCGCCGCATTTCTGTTTCGAAATTCGAGACAATATCGCTCCGGTGAATCGCCTGAAGAAATTTGGTGTTATCAACTGGATCGGTGTACAAATCTTCCGCCTTCATTGCGAGCAATGCTTCGCGATCTTGAAAACCAAACATTTTGACCATGGCCGGGTTCGCATCTATCATGCGCCCTTCCGATGTGGTACGGTACAGACCCACCGGCATATTTTCGAACAGCGTCTGATAGTTCTTTTCAGATTCGGCCAGGGACATTTCCATCTGTTTGCGCTCGGTGATGTCTTGGAGTGTGCCAAAGAACCGCACACACTTTCCGTTGCGGAACTCTGTCTGTCCGATGGTGCGAACCCAAATATGGCGACCCTTCGCTGAAATGGACGGCAATTCCAGATCGTAGGGTCTGCCCTCTTCAGAGGCTCGACGCACAGCCTCACTAATAATAGGACGCGCCTCGGGCGTGTAGAAATTGATGGCGTTTTCCAGATTGGGCTGGAAAGAGGAATCAACTTCATGAATGCGATACGTTTCCAGAGACCAAAGAAGCGACATCGTTGGCAAATCAAGCTCCCAACCGCCGACCTTCGCCATCTTGCTGGTCTGAAGCAACAGTGCCTCGTTGCGCCGAAGCGCTTCCTCCACTCGCTTGCGCTCGGTGATGTCCAGCGATGCACCAGTAAGACCGATTATGGCACCGCTCACATCTCGGAGAGGTTCTGCGACCAAATCGTAGACGAAGGTCTGGCTGCCTACGCTAATAGGAACTTCGGCGCTCTCTCTCAGCCCGCTTTCTAACACATGCCGTTTGATTTCCCTCACTTGCTTAGCCGCCTCAAGGGGGAGAAGTTCGGCGTCGGTGTGGCCTATCACTTGCTCCACAGCGTAACCAAGTTGAGGCTGATACATCCAAACATAGCGCAGGTCCGTGTCTTGATTGAAGACCGCGATGTTAGCCGTGCGCAGGCCCACGCGCAGGCGTTCTTCCGACTCGCGCAGCGCTCGATCTGCCTGCCGCTTTTCCTCGCGCAGGAGTTTCTGATCCAGGGCGTGCGTCACCGCCTGTCCGAGGCGCGTCAGGCGGTCTTTGAGCAGGTAGTCGGCGGCGCCCTGCTTGATGCACTCCACTGCCACCTCTTCGCTGATACTGCCGGTGATAACAATGAAGGGGATGTCCAGGCCACGCCCCTGGAGCAGATTCAAGGCGCGCCGCGCGTCAAATTGCGGCAGGCTGTAATCGGCGAGAATAAGGCTGAGATCCGGGGAAAGGGCGGCAAGGTACTCTTCTTCGGTCTCCACCCGTTGCCATTCAGGATCGAACCCCGCCTGGCGCAGTTCGTGCAGCATCAATTCCGCATCGGCGAGCTGGTCTTCAAGTATGAGAATCCGCAAAGGAGTGGGCATAAGAACCTCCATACGCAGCGTGCAGATCTGTTCAATCGGCACGCATTGTGTTAAATCGCCGGCGGCTGGTTGAGCAGCAGCCAATAAAGGCCCAGCGTATGCACGGCTTCGGTGAATTGTTCGAAGTCCACCGGCTTGACGATGTAACTGTTGACGCCCAGGTTGTAACTCTCGACGATGTCGCTCTCCTCGCGCGAGGAGGTGAGCACCACCACCGGGATCGCCCGCGTGCGCGGATCGGATTTGATTTGCCGCAGCACTTCCAGCCCATCCACCTTCGGAAGTTTCAGGTCGAGCAGAATCACCTTCGGGCCGTTCCCGATGCTGCGCTGAGCATATGCGCCGGTGGCGAAGATGAACTCCAGGGCTTCGGCCCCATCGCGCACGACCTCGATACGATTGGCAATGTTGTTCTTCTTCAAGGCGTGGAGCGCCAGTTCGACATCGTTGGGATTGTCTTCGACCAAAAGAATTTCGACGGTTCTATCTTTCATCGCTGTCTCCTTTTTACTTGATGGTTGTTGAGCAAAACGGGAAAACCCCGTTTCGCTCTATGCTTGCATTTGCTCCGCAATGGATGCAATTCCAAATCTCCGCCGAATTATCCCCGGCGGAAAATACGCGAACAAAATCCCCAGCGCCGCGCCCAGCCCAATCAAGCGGCTGAGGATCTGCCACCAATCTTCCTGAGACAAACCTGTCACCGAGGCCACAAACGCGCTGCCGAACCAAAGGATGATGCACCACGAGACGAGCAAAACACGATAACGCTGTGTCGCCTCGCGTACGCGAAAAAAAAGCGTGAAATATGCGAGCGAAGCCAGAATCTGCGGGAACACAAGCAGGATGAGTACCAGTGAAAAAAAAGGCCCCGTGATTGGACGAGCGTAAACAAGTTGAGTCGTCCAGCGTGTGATCTCCACGCGGGCCGGAACGCTCGCGGTGATGTAGTAAACCAACAGGACGTAATAGAGGACGTAGAAAATCGTGAGCGGGACCAGGATCCGCCGGCTGCCCGTGAAGAGGTAGACGAGGTAGTAGAGTAATCCCCACAGCGCGATGCAGATGAGCAGGAGGTTGACGTACGTCAGCGCAACAAATAACGGAAGTGAGACAAGACTAAACGCGCCCAGCAAATGCAGGAAACCGCTCACCAGCGTGGTCGCGGCGAGACAGTACCACCAAAGACCGAACAACTGCCAGGCGAACTGCGCGCCCGGGTTGGAAATCGTCCGCTGGCTCAGGCGCGCGGCGACATAACCGTAAATTGTCGCTGACACCACAGAAAAGATCGTGCTAATCAAGTGTGTGATTTGAAACATCGTCGTCTCCTATGCTTGTCAGACCAATTCCCGCGCGCGTTCTGCTATTTCATCCACTTTCTCGATGACCGGTGGAGGCGTTGCGGGTTCAACAAATGGCAGTGAGAAATAAAACGCGGCGCCGTCATCCACCTGACCCTCCGCCCATACGCGTCCGCCATGCCGATGAACAATTCTCTGAATAATCGCCAGCCCCACCCCTGTGCCTTCGTAATCTTCAGAACGGTGCAAGCGCTGAAAGATGCCGAAAAGCTTGTGCACGTACTGCATGTCAAAACCCACGCCGTTATCTTTGACGAAAAACACCTGCTCGTCGTTTTCCTTTTTCCAGCCGATTTCGATACGCGCCGCCTCGCGTTTGCTCGTGTACTTGATCGCGTTGGACAGCAGGTTGATCCAAACCTGCTTTAGCAAGTTCGGATCGGCTTGACATTCGGGCATTTCAGCGAACGTGAACTCAACCTGCCGCCCGTTCGTCTCTGCGCCTAGTTCGTCAAGCGCCTGGCGAACCAGTGCGGTTGTTTTCACAGATTGTTTCCTGGGTTCCTGGCGGCTCAGGCGCGAGAAGGCAAGCAGGTCATCCACCAGGTTTCCCATTTGCCCGGTGTTATCGCGCACCAATTTTAAATAGCGCAGCGCTTCGGGAGCGAGTTGCGGCGCACAGTCTTCCATCAGGATGCGTGAAAATCCATCTATCGCCCGCAGCGGCGCGCGCAGATCGTGCGAGACCGAGTACGAGAACGCCTCCAGTTCTTTGTTGGCCGCCTCCAACTGGGCAGTGCGTTCAATGATACGCTGTTCCAAATTTTGATTGAGTCTGCGGATTTCTTCTTCTGCCCGTTCTTCCGTTCGAATGAGGGAGGCCGCAGTTCCAAGGATCACCATGGTCAACATAATCACGGAGGCGGCGACCATGAGCCCCAGTCCAAACTCAGTGCCATAAAGGCCTGCGTGCTGCCCCCACAGCCGTATCCACCCGAGCGTCACGGGAATCAAGAAAGCAATCGGGAGGAGGCGGCGGGCCGCGATTCCGCCCATGTGCGGGCTTGCAACAACGGCCATGATGCCTTGATCCGGGTTGGCCGCAAGAATCCCCAGGATGAGTATCATAAAACAGGCGGCAGTATTCGCCGCCATCCCAATAAAGTTAAGTATCCGGTAGAGCCCGGGGGCGTCATAGAGATAGCCCAGGAATGCCAGAAATGAGGTGAAAATCACAAAAAGGAGCATGCACTGGCTGAGCCCCCATACAAGGCGTCTATCCTTGGAGCCGGCGAGAAGTAATGCGCAGCCGGTGAAAAAGAAGTTCAAGGCAGTGTTGGGAGCTATCCTGTTGGGGATGTTCGTCTCCCCGCCGGCCTCAGCCAGCTTCGAGGCAAAAAGAAGCCGGTCCAGGTCCACATCCCAGCCGAGTACATATCCAAAAAGTCTCACGAGACCGATCAGAGTGACCGTGGCCGCGCACAAGAATGCTGTGCGTCGAATCTTGGCAAGATGCGACGCATCCGAAACATCGGCCCGGTAAAGCCACAGGCTGGCGGAGGCCAAGATGAAGGTGACCGCAGTCATAGGGTTCATGGCCACGGCGTTCGGGATCACCCCCTTCAAAACCTCAATATCGAAAGCCCAGCCGGTAAGCACCACCAGGCTCACCAGGACAACGGAAAAGCTGGCGGCGGTTGTGATGGATTTGAATAAGGAGACAAGGCGGGGATCAGATTGCAGGATCATTTGGGAATCCTATCTCAAGAGCTCTTCCGCTGCTTTGGGTCCGCAAGACGGCTGGCGCGCCGAACTGAACGGCTGCACCGATAACGGCAATAGCAACGACATAGGGTTGCCATGCAAAGCGAAATACATTCTTCGGATCCATACTTGCTCCCATCTAGAACCTGCTATGAAGAACCTGCGTCGTCCTTGCACCGCCCCGATATTTCAAGCCGCTCGCCCATTTGCCGCGCGGAATTTGGGATGTAGAATATCTGTGGATGTGGGCGCGGTGGATTGCGGATAAATCCGGAGGCATGAGAATCGCAAGCGACTTCGGAAGCCTTATATCCAAAGGTTTGTTCAGCGCCTTGATTGAAGAGAAAAATATTCTGATGTTCGTCTACAACAATAATAGCATCATGCACAAGTTGGATGATGGATGAAGAAATATTGTCCGCTTCTACCGCGGCCTTTGCGCTCTTGCATCCTTTCTAAGGATATGACAAATTGCAATATTTGACAATACCTATCGCATTACGGTTTTGATAATGCCCCCGGACGATCTTGGGTATAATTCGGTTAACACAATACGGTTTCTACTGCCTGACCGTTCCTCAGACCTTGACCACAACCCGCGCCTTAGTTTTGTAGGTTTTGACGCGGTTCATCTGGCTTGCGCAGAAAGCGGTAATGCCGATGTATTTTTATCAACCGATGACCGCTTGCTTAAACGGGCAAAACGACTTTCCAAAAAGATTCGCGTCAAGGTAATGAATCCTTTGGATTGGTTACAGGAGATGATCTAATGAATATACAGGCAATGACCCCTCAACAAATCCGCACCGCTGGCTTGGCGGCGCTTTGCCGTGAACTGGGTCTGGTTGGAATGATCCGCTTCATGCAGCAATTTGAAATGGGACAAGGTGATTATTCCAAAGACCGCCACAAATGGCTGGATCAATACAGCGTGGCTGATATTGCCAAAATGATTCAAGAGAAGAAAGCTGGAAGCGGAAATCGCATCCGCAACCGTAAAAAACTCCTGCCAAAGAAATCTGCGTGAAACGGCGAAATTGGCAGGGAGATTATGAAGAAGCGCCAATCCAAAACAAAATGACAAAAAGCCCTCGTCAATGGACGGGGGCTTTTACAAAGATTTCTGAAGTCGAGATTTCTCTGCGCCCTGCCCTCATCCGCTACGCGAAGCGATCCGTTGACAAAAATCCGTTGACCACCCAACCCCACAAATAAAAATCTCCTGTCGCAGGCTGCAGGCTTATGAGGATACTTCATTCCAAACGCACCCGTTGGTTGAGT
>CAZEGE010000029.1:0-31334 GCA_964511765.1 uncultured Anaerolinea sp. | reverse complement strand
TCATGGTGCTATTACTTCCAAAAAGCAGACCTGGCACGCCAGTACGAGCAATGGGATCAAGTGGTGAGACTTTGGGATGAAGCCCAGTCTGCCGGCGAGCGGGCGGATAACGGCTTTGAGTACATCCCCTTCGTTGAAGGATTTGGTCATACGGAAGACTGGGAGCAAGTGAAGATGCTTACTAGATTAGCAAAACGCATCACCGCAGGATTGGAACCCAGCCTGTGCAGTGCGCTGGATAGACTAGCCGTTGAAGCGCCAAGATCGCAACAGCGCGATGAAACGATCATCAACTTAAAAGATGATTTGATGTGCAATAATTATCAGTAAGTAGAACAAGCGTTGGCCAGTCAGGAAGCGGGGGTGTCCATCAAGCGAGCCAGCACATCCAAAAGTCTCACAGTCCAGACTTCCTCTTTTGACAAGGTGACCCAATAAGCGGACCTGCCGCCGCGGACACCATTGCCAAGATCAGGCAAACGCTTCGGTTGCGACCCTTCAGTTGGTGCAGCGTACTTGAGCAGAATCTGCCCCGCCTCCATGTTGACAGAAGTCAGCCCCGCTTTTTCGGCGCGCAATTTCACCCGCATCTGATAAAGCAGGTTTTGTGTCATCTGCGGCATTTGCCCAAAGCGATCGCGGAACTCTGAGCCAAGTGCATCCAATTCAGTCTCATCACGCAGATCAGCAATGCGGCGATATAAACGCAGACGTAAATCCTGATCTGAAATATATTCAGCTGGAATACCAACGGCGAGGGGTAAATCCACATTCACAGGCATGGACAATGGAAGACTGAAAGCGGACGGCATAAGCGCCGAGGCGATATCCATATCCAGAGTATTTTTCAATAGCAAACGGATACGACGGACTGAGTCCGCCAGCATTCTTGTATAAAGATGAAAGCCAACCGATTGAATATATCCATGCTGGCGCGTACCAAGCAAATCACCTGCTCCACGGATTTCAAGGTCACGCATGGCAATGGAATAGCCCGCGCCAAGCTGGGTATTCTCTGCAATCACCTCAAGCCGCTGCTGGCCTTCCTGCGTTGGCGACATTTTATTATGGCGGAAGAAGTAGGCATAGGCGCGCATCGCGCCGCGCCCTACCCGTCCCCGCAATTGATAAAGCTGTGCGAGGCCAAAAGTGTCAGCGCGGTCAACGACCAGCGTATTCGCATTCGGGATATCCAAACCAGATTCGATGATGGTAGTCGAAAGCAAAACATCAATCTCGCCCATATTGAAGCGGTGCATCACGCTTGCCAGCTGGCCCTCTGGCATCTGCCCATGACCAATATCCACCCGCGCTTCAGGGACAAGCTTGTTGAGATGTGCTTTCATCGCATTGATGGTTTGCACGCGATTGTGGACAAAGAAAATCTGTCCGCCGCGTTCGAGTTCACGCAGAATCGCCTGCCGCACAAGCCTTGGCGAATACGGTCCAACATGTGTGATGATCGGCAGGCGCTCTTCGGGCGGCGTATTCAAATTCGAAATATCACGTACGCCCGTCAAAGCCATGTAAAGCGTGCGTGGAATTGGCGTGGCAGTTAGAGTCAGCACATCCACTTCAGTGCGGAGTTTTTTGAGATGTTCCTTGTGAGTGACGCCGAAACGCTGCTCTTCATCAATCACTGCCAGGCCCAAGTCCTTGAACTGCACATCGGAAGAAATCAAACGATGTGTGCCGATGATAATATCCACTTCACCGAGGGCAAGTTTGTAAAGGATTTCGGTCTGCTCACGCGGCGTGCGGAAACGTGAAAGCATTTCCACTTTGATGGGATATGCCGCAAGTCGTTGTGAAAATGTCTCAAAATGCTGCTGTGCCAGTACCGTCGTCGGCACAAGCACAGCCGCCTGCTTGCCGCTCATCACCGCTTTGAAGGCGGCGCGCAAGGCAACTTCCGTTTTTCCATAACCCACATCGCCGCACAATAAACGATCCATTGGGCGGGCGCGTTCCATGTCGCGTTTAATATCATCAATTGCGCGTTTTTGGTCGTCAGTTTCGACGTAGGGGAAACTATCTTCCAATTCCTTTTGCCATTGTGTATCAGAGGCGAACGAAAAACCCTGCACCACCTGACGACGCGCATAAAGATCGAGCAGATCCTCTGCCACCTTCTGCACGGCTTCTTTGACGCGCGATTTCGTCTCACCCCATGCCTGTCCGCCCAGATGATCGAGCGAAGGCCTGCCACCATCCGCGCCAACATAGCGCGTGAGCCTGTCCGCTTGATGGACGGGGACATAGAGAATGTCACTGCGATCATATTCAACGGCAAGGTACTCTCTTTCATGGCCGTCCAGCTGTCGCTGGATCAGACCCGCGAAACGTCCAATGCCATGATCGACATGGACGACATAATCCCCGACCTGCAAATCGGCATAGAGCGATTCAGGGGTATCTGCAACCTGTCTCTGACGCGTACGCGGCTGAGGTCTCTCCCAGCCAAAGATTTCGGAATCAGTGACAAGATGAACCGAGGGCAGTGAACTAGATTGAAGTGTAAAGCCTTCTGATAATGAGGCTTCGATGAATTCAAGATTGGGATGATCCGCATCAGGATTATATTCGTTCCACAATTCATAAAGACGCGCTGATTGACGTGAAACGATAAAGACCTGTTCGCCTGTTTCCACAAGGGGTGCGAGATAATCAATAAAAGGTTTAAGCCTGCCGCCAAACCTTTCATCATGACCAAAACATGAAGCAAGGGCAATGTCTTCCTCACCCTGCCCTCTCCCTGAGTGAGAAAGTGAAGTTGAATGACCCAGTTCGAGCAATGAAAACTCACTCATATTGTCGCTCATATCGGACCAGGGAAGATATGGCACAGGGAAATCCGCGGAAAGCGTACCCTCCAAAATGCTCTCCTGCCTGAATTTGAGCGCCTGCTCTTCCACTTCATTCGCCATGACCTCAACCATGCTCAAATCATCCACCAACACCACGGACTTCTGCGGAAGGTAATCCAACAACGAGGCAGGTTGTTGATGCAGGAGCGGGATATGAAATTCGGAAAGCTGGAGGCCATCGTCAACCGTCTCCGCCAAAAACTCGCGCGCAGGTGTGACAAGAATATTTTCAAGCTTTTCAATTGTGCGCTGTGTAGCCGGGTCAAAACGACGGATGGTTTCGATCTCATCGCCAAAGAAATCAAGACGGACGGGCTTGGCTTCGGTTGAAGGCCAGACATCGAGCAGACCTCCGCGATGCGAGAATTGACCCGGCTCGAGGACAGTATTCACACGCTGGTAACCGACCCTCGCCCACTCACGGATCAGGCCGTCGGGTTGAATGCTTTGGCTTACCGATAATTTTTTACACGCTTTGAGAAAGTCGCGGCGAGGCAGCGTACGCGTCATCAATGAACGGGCAGATGAAACAATGATTGGCGGTGTTTCGGGCTTCTTTGTGAAAGGTAAATGATATGCAGAAAGTGCGGTAAGTACCTGCAAACGCTCACGGCGGGTTGTGATTCCCCAGGCAGCTTCTTCATAAAATAATGGATTCGGCTCTGCAAACAAATAGCGCGGGGATGTTATCCAAAAGCCCAGTTCATCCAATAACGAGAGTGCATGATCTACCCGATCGGTGATGAGCAGGATCGGGAGGTTTAAATCCGCATGCAGGGAAGCAAGGACCGGCAGGCGCGCAGAACGCGGCAAACCGAGCCCGGAGACAGGTTTGCCAATGTTAAGTTCTGTCAGCAGTTTCTTAAACTCTGCCAGGTTTTGGATCGAAGAAAGAATGTGCGCGGAAGACATGGATACGAATTAAGATTCCAGAATATCACCATTGAATTGATTCATCGCGGCGTTCAGTCCCTTCATTACAAACTCAAGCGCGGCGTCTGCGGCGCGGTCTAATACTTCGGAGAGGAATTTGAGATCGTCTTTGGAGAAATCCTGCAAGACGTAATCCTTGGGGTCCATACGGCCGGGCGGACGGCCAATGCCGAGACGCAAACGCGGAAAATCCTGTGTACCAAGTTTTTCGATGGTGGATGCCATGCCGCGCTGCCCGCCCGGTCCGCCGCCGGGGCGAATGCGGAGGGCGCCGAAAGGCAGGTCCAAGTCATCGTGAGCGACAAGCAGGTTTTCAAAGGGAATCTTATAGAAATGCAACAGTCCCTGCACGGATTGACCGGACAGATTCATATAAGTCTGCGGTTTGGCAAGGATGATCTTGCGCTCTTCGTAATGTGTGGAGATGACAATGGCTTTGGATTGCAACTTCATGCCGTGCGCGTTCAAGCGGACAGCGAGATGGTCAATCAACATAAAGCCGATGTTATGGCGGGAATCTTTGTATTCACGGCCAGGGTTGCCAAGGCCAATGAGCAGAAAAGGGTCAGGTGTCATGTGTCAAGTTCCAGGGTTTAATTGTTTTTACGAAGACGAAGTAATAAAGAGAAGAAGATGAATAAAACCAGAACGATCAATGCGCCGCGACCAAAAGTTGAGTAGATGGAGGATATTGTTACCGAGGCAGGATTGAGGGGTAATGGTGTGGGCACGAAATAGGGTGTCACGCCAATGGCAGGCGGCTCAGTCAACGCAGGAGGCAGGTCGGTGGCGATAAGTTGAGGAAAGCTTGTATTGGCTGGGACAACCTCCGTTGGTACGGGGATATCGTTGCGAATTTTCAAGTCTTGAACAAGCACATCTTGAAAAGAGCCATCCAGAAGATGGACATGTAAACGCAGAGTGTAATCACCGTCTGTGAGCAAGGTGGTATCCCAGACAGCGATGACAGCACCCTCTACGGGCTGGGAAAATGTCTGGATATTGAACCATGTATCGGCAAGGTTGGCAGCGTTCTCATTTGGAGAGGCATATGAGAAAGCCAGTTCAGCAGATGAAAAATTTGGCGCATCCAAATTGCCCATGATCTCCACCTGTCCACGCAGCGTCTCACCTGCCTGAGGAGACGAGATGTTTACAGGCGTTTCCTGAAAGAAAATAATCATAAGGGCGAAGAGGATTTTCGTCATGGCAACTGTTGAGTCTAACATGAAGGAAAGGGAGGGTCAAATCTTGCTAATTTGAAAACAGATTGAAATGTACGAACAATTCTCGAATAATTATTTTTCTGGTAAACTCTAACCGTTCAATCACACTTAATGGCGGGTCGACCCGCTTTCCAAGGAGACCGAGTTTTATGGCACAACCCCGCTCTGAGCAAATGGTGGAACGCCTGCGCCTGATGCAAGCCGCCGCACCTGACATCGAAGCCTCAGCCATCGTCTCTGTGGACGGTTTGATCATGGCATCTGCCCTGCAGGAGGGTGTGGAAGAAGACCGCGTTTCCGCCATGTCCGCGGCAATGCTCAGTCTGGGCGAACGTATTTCAGGCGAACTCGGCCGCGGTGAACTGGAACAGGTGTACATTAAAGGCGACAAGGGCGCCGTCGTGCTGACTGCGATCGGTCATGAAGCTGTGCTAACCGTCATGACGCGTCAGAATGCAAAACTCGGTATAATCTTCCTTGAGATGAGACAAGCCACTGAAGAATTGTTGAAATTGATTGTATGAAAAACATACGATACTCACCACAAAAAAATATGCAACCCCGAATGGGGAGGGCTTAAACGCCCTCCCCATTCTCTTTGTCCCTCATCCCCACATTCTTCTCCCAAAATGACGAAGGGAGTAAAAAGGAAAACCATGGCCACTAAATATTTATTTTTCACTGGCGGAGTTGTTTCATCTGTTGGCAAGGGCGTGACCGCTGCCGCAATGGGGCTGTTGCTCAAGGAGCGCGGTTTCAAAGTTGCCGTACAAAAACTTGACCCGTACATCAATGTTGACCCCGGCACGATGTCACCTTACCAGCATGGCGAGGTGTATGTGCTGGATGACGGCGCAGAGACCGATCTCGATCTTGGTCACTACGAAAGATTCATTGACAACCGCCTGACAAAAGTCAGCAACTTCACTACAGGACAGGTCTACGCGGAGATCATCGCCAATGAACGGCGCGGTGATTACCTCGGTGGGACAATCCAGGTCATCCCGCATATCACCAACGAAATCAAACGCAGGATCGGTCTGGTGGCGAAAGAAACCGGCGCGGAAATTGTAATTCTCGAAGTCGGCGGTACAGTTGGAGATATTGAATCGCAGCCCTTTCTTGAAGCGCTGCGCCAACTCCGCAATGAAGTGGGTCGTGAGAACTGTATCTTTGTGCATGTGACCTGGCTGCCCACCATCGGCGCAACCGGTGAGATCAAAACCAAACCCACCCAACATTCCGTGGCCGCATTACGCTCGATCGGTATTTCGCCTAATATCATCATTGCCCGCGCCGATCAGGATGTGGATAAGAGCCTGTGCGAAAAAATCGCCCTCTTTTGCGATGTGGAAAAAGACTCCGTCATTCCGATGAAAACCGCTGACGTGCTCTATGAAGTCCCCCTGTTATTGGAAAAACTTGGCGTGGGCGAATTGATGCTTGGCAAGCTCGGATTGAAATCCAAAAGCAAGCCAAATATGCGTCCGTGGAAAAAACTTGTCGAGGACGTCCGCAAACCGAAGCCCACCGTCAAAGTGGCGCTGGTCGGAAAGTACGTTGAATTGCAGGATGCCTACATGTCTGTCCGCGAGGCGCTCAAACATGCCGGGCTTGCAAACAGCGTTGAGGTTGAAATCGACTGGGTGCACTCCGCGGACCTCGAAAAAGACAAAGGCTGGGATATCGTCAAAAAAGCGGATGCGATCCTCGTGCCTGGCGGTTTTGGTTCGCGCGGTATCGAAGGCAAGGTGCTTGCAGCGCGTTTCGCCCGCGAAAATAAAGTTCCCTATCTTGGTTTGTGCCTGGGCATGCAGGTAATGTGCATTGACTTTGCGCGTCATGTTTTGGATCTTGAGGATGCCAACTCCTCCGAATTTGATCGAAGCACCGAACACCCCGTCATTGACTTGATGCTCGACCAGCGTTCCATCACCGACATGGGCGGAACCATGCGCCTCGGACTCTACCCATGCCTGCTCCAAAAAGGGACGAAGGCCGCCGCCGCCTATGCAGTTTCCAAAGTGGAAGAGAGGCATCGTCACCGCTTTGAATTCAACAACGCTTATCGCGACTCCTTCAAAGAACATGGCATGGTTTTTTCCGGCCTGTCGCCCGATGGCAAATTGGTCGAGATCATTGAGCTGGCTGACCATCCCTACATGCTCGCAAGTCAATTCCACCCTGAGTTTTTATCCCGCCCAATGAAGCCGCATCCGCTGTTTGTGGGGTTGTTGAAGGCAGCGAAGGAGAAGGCGAAGAAGTAATCGCAAAGGACATCCGAAGGTTGCAGCCTCGGTCCAGGTTTCGTCTCGCAATATTTGGGATTATACTTGCAGCAGGTGAAGAGACACTTTATGGGTCTCCAATCCTAAAAACATTAATTCAAAACCAATCCTAAGCTTCTCAAGTAAATTTGCATAGAGATGCAAAGACCTTTAGGGTCTGGTTTTAGATGACAATCCCAGGAGTTCAAAATGGACACAACAATTGAAAGTATTTCCGCGCTGGAAATTCTCGATTCACGCGGAAACCCCACCATCGAAGTGGAAGTGGGGTTAATGGATGGTGCCTGGGGACGCGCAGCAGTACCTTCAGGCGCATCCACTGGCGAACATGAAGCATTGGAAATGCGCGATGGCGATAAAAAGCGTTTTCTTGGCAAGGGCGTCCTGAAAGCCGTTGCCAATGTCAACGGCATAATCGCAGAGTCGCTCTTCGGTTGGGATGCTTCCGAACAAAAAGGGATCGATGCCGAATTACTCTCAATGGATGGCACACCCAATAAATCCAAACTCGGCGCGAACGCTATTTTAGGCGTCAGTCTTGCGGTTGCAAAAGCTGCGGCGAATTCGTTTGGAATGCCTTTGTACCGCTATTTGGGAGGCGTCTATGCCCATATCCTCCCTGTTCCCATGATGAACATCATGAACGGCGGCGCTCACACAGGCTGGCAAAGCACCGACATGCAGGAATTCATGGTGATGCCCCTTGGAGCGCCCTCTTTTTCAGAAGGCTTGCGCTGGGGCGCGGAAATCTATCACGCGCTCAAATCCGTTTTGAAGGAAAAGGGATATGGCACACTGGTTGGCGATGAAGGCGGGTACGCGCCTGCGCTTAAAGCAAACAACGAAGCTATTGAATTGATCCTTGCCGCAATTGAAAAGGCTGGCTTCAAGGCAGGACGTGGCCAGGAAGTAGCCATTGCGCTTGACCCTGCCGCTTCCGAGCTCTATGATGAAAAGACAAAGAAATACAACCTGCGCAAGGAAGGCAGAGAATTAACTGGCGAACAAATGGTTGAATTTTGGGCAAAGTGGGTCAAAGATTATCCCATCGTGTCCATCGAAGATGGTCTCGCCCAGGATGATTGGATTTCATGGAGTCTGATGACCAGGGAATTAGGCGATAGACTCCAGATCGTCGGAGACGATCTTCTGGTGACCAACCCCGAACGTGTTCGAAGAGCAATTGCAGAAAATGCAGCGAATGCCCTGCTCGTCAAAGTAAATCAGATCGGCTCATTGAGTGAGACCATCGAGGCCGTGGACCTTTGTCAACGCGCGGGATGGAGGGCGATCACATCCCATCGCTCAGGCGAAACAGAAGACGCCTCCATTGCGGACCTGGCAGTCGCCCTCAACGCCGGGCAGATCAAAACTGGAGCGCCCGCGCGCTCAGATCGTGTGGCAAAATATAACCAACTGCTGCGGATCGAAGCAGAATTGGGAAGTGAAGCAAGGTACGCAGGCTGGGAAGCCTTAAAATCAAAGTAATTTCACAGGGCAGAGAATAAATATTCTCTGCCCTGTTATTATTAGGGAGGCACACATGCCCAATAAGGAAATTGAAAGATATAAAAACAACCGTCAAAAAGAAATAGACGGAGCCGCGCTCTATCACACATTGGCCGAAACAGAAAAACAACCTCAGATGGTTGAGATCTACAATCGCCTGGCTGCCAGCGAAGAAAAACACGCCGCTGTTTGGGAGAAGAAACTCAAAGAATTGAATGTGATCGTACCACCGCGCATACCAAGCTGGCGTGCGCGCACCATGATCTGGCTTGCCAGAAAATTCGGTCCACAATTTATTTTGCCAACCATCGCAGGAAATGAAACCGCGGACAGCCGCGCGTACGATGGTCAACCCGACACGGAAGCAAGGGAATTCTCGCGCGATGAAAAATCTCATGCCCGCATGTTATCGATGGCCTCGCATTCAACGGGCGGTTTGCCCGGCGGAAATGTCGCACAATTGGAGGGACGGCATCGCGCAAGTGGAGGCAACGCCTTGCGCGCAGCCGTGCTCGGTGCAAATGATGGGCTTGTTTCAATCTTAAGTCTGGTTATGGGTGTGGCCGGCGCAACCAACTCAAACAGCGACGTGCTGATTGCCGGCCTTGCTGGTCTGCTGGCCGGCGCAGGCTCCATGGCTTTGGGCGAATGGCTTTCTGTACAAAGTTCACGCGAGTTATACGAACATCAGATAAAAATTGAAGCGGAGGAAATTGCAGAAAGTCCCGAGGAGGAGCAGGAGGAATTGGCATTGATCTATCAATCCAAGGGGCTGCCTGGCGATCGCGCCCGCGAACTTGCCTCGCACATGATGGCGGACAAGGGAAGTATTCTGGATACGCTCGCACGCGAAGAATTGGGGATTGACCCCGAAGAATTGGGCGGATCGGCATACGAAGCAGCATTCACGTCATTTATCCTGTTTACAGTTGGGGCGATCTTTCCCATCTTCCCGTTCTTTTTCTGGAGCGGCGCAACGGCAATTTACATCAGCCTGGCAGTAAGCGGCATTGGATTATTTATCATCGGAGCAGCGATTACCTTGATGACTGGCCGCAGTGTCTGGTTCTCCGGTACAAGACAGGTATTGGTAGGGCTTGTAGCGGCAGCGCTGACCTTCGGCGTCGGCAAACTAATTGGGGTTTCGCTTGCATAAGTAGAAAAAATCAAACATAGGAATATCCGTTTGAAAGCTGGCAAGCTCTGATTAAGCATGAAGCGATGCTTAAGTCTGTCATTTATTAAGGTAACAACAGATTCCCCCATCATGCAAAATAAACCCTCCAAAACCATAATTTTCCTGCTAACTGCCGGCTGCTTTCTTGCCTTCTTTGTCTTTGGGTTCACTGACAACCTCAAAGGACCCACCCTGCCCTCCATGCTTGCGGAACTACACATCACCTACGGTACGGGCGGAAATATTTTCTTCGGTGAATACCTGGGATTTCTAATCGCCACACTCGTTACCGGCTTTTTGGCAGATCGCTTCGGGCTTAAAAGCGTGATATTACTGGCGGGTATTTTCCTCGGAATCGGCGTCGGCGGATACAGCACTTTTCAATCCGCAATATTGCTTTCGGGTTCACTCTTCGTGCTCGGACTGGGGCTGGGCGCCCTTGAACTTGGACCGAACGCAATCATCGTCAACCTGCACCGCGAACGCAAAGGGCTTTACCTCAATCTCATGGCGGTACTGCATGGGTTAGGCTCCCTGCTTGCACCGCTCTTTGCAGGATGGCTCTTGAACATAAGCGTCTCATGGCGCACAATCTATCGCTGGGATATTCTTCTCATTGCATTGTTTTTTCTGCTCTTTATCTTTCTGCGCTTTCCAAAAGCGGAGGAAAAACCACAACTTGATTTCCGTCACATTCCACAAATTGCATTTAAGGGACAATTGCCCTGGTTCTACCTTGCCATAACTTTTTATGTCGCAGTTGAGATTGGCATGGCCTCCTGGCTCGTGACCTTTCTACAGGAAATCCGCAACGCGTCAGTGCTGCAAAGTAACCAGGCGCTCTCCCTGTTCTTTGCCATGCTCATGGCGGGACGTTTGCTCGGCGGATTCTTTGTTCAACGCCTCGGTTATTTACGCTCGATTCTATTCATGGCGCTGGGCGGTCTGCTTTGTATCATCGCTGGCTTGTTTGGGCCCAAGGAGTATTTCTTTCTGCTGCCGGTCACGGGCTTCTTCCTTTCAATCATGTTCCCCACCCTCACAGCCGCAGTTTCAGACACGCACACAGAAAACGCAAATACCATCCTCGGCGTGCTCTTTACCTTTGCGGGTCTGGGCGGAGTGATCGGTCCCTGGTTAATTGGGTGGATCAGTGACTTGTTCGGTCTGCAAGCCGGATTCTCGATAATCGTTGTATTCATGATGATATTACTCATCTCCGTCATAATTCTTATGAATAGGACTTCAAATGAACAAAAGGATTAACTGGGGACTCCTTTCGACGGCTAAAATTAACCGCGCCTTGATCAAGCCCCTCACCGCCTCAAAACGGACCTGTTTACTGGCCGTTGCTTCGAGGAGCCAATCCTCCGCTGACCAGTATGCCCGCGAATGGAAAATACCACGCGCATACGGCAGCTATGAAGCCCTGCTCGCCGACCCCGAAATAGACGTAATCTACAACTCACTTCCCAATCATCTGCACGCCGAATGGTCCGTTAAAGCCCTGCGCGCAGGCAAGCATGTTTTATGTGAAAAACCTCTCGCCCTTACCCTTGAAGAAGTGGATGCCATGCTCGCCGCTTCAAAAGAAACGGGGAAAACCTTGGCCGAAGCCTTCATGTACCGTCATCATGCCCAGACTTTAAAGGTAAAAGAAATGGTGGATAGCGGCATACTTGGAAAGTTACAATTCATCAAAGGCGCATTCACCTTTACCCTCACTCGTAAAGGCAATTACCGCTTCATAAAGGAAATGGGCGGAGGCAGTATCTGGGATGTGGGATGCTATCCCATTAGTTATGCGCGGATGATTGTCGGGGAGGAACCGCTTGAAGTCTTTGGCTGGCAGGTTGAAGGCGCGGAAGGAAACGACGAGTCTTTCATTGGGCAGATGAGATTTCAAAATGGAGTCCATGCCCAATTTGATTCGGGTTTTAATTCACCGCTGCGTTCCTATATGGAAATTGTCGGCAGCCAGGCAGTCTTAAAGATCTCTGCTCCATTTCAACCGGGCGCTAAAAATGAATTATCGTTGGTGCATGCTGGTGTCGAAGAGAAAATAAAAGCGGACGGCAGTGAGTTGTACCTGGGAGAAGTGGAAGACATATGTGATGCCATCGTGTTTAATAAACCGCCGCGAATTTCATTGGAAGACAGTCGAAATAATATCGCCGTGATTCTGGCGTTAATCGAGTCTGCCGGCAGTAAAATACCCGTTCTACTTAAAGGGTGATTGGTTTTCTCTTGCAGCAAACTCGTTTCTTAAAAATCATAGATCAAATTCCAGGTTGTGGTTATAATAAAGTCACCATATTCTTAAGACTGGAGGCTTCCCATGGCAAGTGTTACTTACAAGAACATAGTTAAAAAGTTCGGCGACCTGACAGTCATCAAAAATCTCAATATTACAGTCGAAGATAAAGAGTTTTTGGTGCTGGTCGGTCCCTCAGGCTGCGGTAAATCGACCGCCCTGCGCCTGTTGGCGGGATTGGAGGAAATCACAGATGGCGAGATCATCATCGGCGATCGTGTCGTGAACGATGTCGCCCCGAAAGACCGCGATATTGCCATGGTCTTTCAATCCTATGCTTTGTATCCCCACCTTTCTGTTTATGATAATATGGCCTTTGGCCTTAAACTGCGCAAGACGCCCAAAGAGGATATTAAACGCCGCGTAAATGAAGCGGCGGAAATCCTTGGCATTACCGAACTGCTCCAGCGCAAACCGCGTCAGCTATCCGGCGGTCAGCGCCAGCGTGTGGCGGTGGGACGCGCCATCGTGCGTGAACCTAAAGTATTCCTGTTCGATGAACCGCTTTCAAACCTGGATGCAAAACTGCGCGTACAAATGCGCGCTGAGATCAGCAAATTGCATCAGCGTTTGCAAACCACCTTTATTTATGTAACCCACGATCAGACCGAAGCCATGACGATGGCCAGCCGCATTGCGGTAATCAACCAGGGCAATTTACTGCAATTGGATACCCCTCAAAACCTGTACGACCATCCAAACAACTTGTTTGTGGCCGGGTTTATCGGCTCTCCCGCCATGAACTTCTTCCCGGCAAAATTGGCTCGCAGCGGCGGGAAGGTCATAGTGGATTCTGGCGACTTCCAGGTGCCAATCCCGGATAAAATCGCCGCGCCCTATCAAAATATGGATGGACGCAGCGTAATCTTTGGCATTCGCCCTGAAAATATCCATGACCCTGAATTCGCGCCTCAAAACATTCACGGCGAAAAAATATCCGCCAAAGTGGATGTGACCGAATTAATGGGTAACGAAACCCTGCTTTATCTCCTGAGCGGAAAGAATAGCTATGTTGGCCGCGTTGACCCTCGCTCCAAGCTGCGTGTGGGTTCTTCAACCGAGGTCATTTTCGATATGGATAACATTCATATCTTTGACGCCAGCACTGAAGAAGCACTTCAATAAAGATCGATTTATATTCTGGAGACGTGAAGAAATTTCTTCGCGTCTCTTTTTATTCAAGGATTAATCATGTCCATTCCAAAGTGGGTAAAAGATGCGATCTTTTATCAAATATTTCCAGACCGTTTCGCAAAAAGTGGACGCAGTCCCGCAAGCCATCTCACGTTTGAGTCGTGGGATTCTGCCCCGACACAGCATGGGTTCAAAGGCGGCGATCTATATGGCGTCATGGAAAAACTGGATTACCTTAAAGACCTGGGCATCACTGCCATTTACTTCAACCCGATCTTTGCTTCTGCTTCCAACCATCGCTATCATACTTATGATTACTATACCGTCGACCCGCTTTTGGGCGGCAATGATGCCCTGAAAGAATTATTGACTGCCGCTCACAAATGCGATATCAAAATCGTGCTGGACGGAGTTTTCAACCACGCTTCACGCGGCTTCTGGCAATTCAACCATGTGCTGGAGACAGGCGCAGCCTCCCCCTACCGTGACTGGTTCCACTTCGACGAAGAACGCCTGAACGGGAAAAAACATTGGGGCGCCTACCCAACCCATCATGAGGAACAACTCCTCAGACATGAAGACAGCCTGACCGCCATTGGATACCGCGCATGGTGGAATTTGCCCGCACTTCCGAAATTCAATACCAAGACGCCTGCAGTGTGTGAATTTATCTTCGGTGTGGCTGAATATTGGGTGAAGCAAGGCATTGACGGCTGGCGTCTGGATGTCCCCGCTGAAATAGATGATGATGAATTCTGGCGTGAATTTCGCCGTCGCGTACGTGCTGTAAATCCTGATGCTTATATCGTGGGCGAGATCTGGCACGAGGCGCAAAGATGGTTACAAGGCGACCAGTTTGACGCGGTGATGAATTATCTCATTACGGCAGCTTCCCTGGGTTTCTTCGCCAACTCCCATTTGGACATGACTGTGCTCCAACACGCAGGCGGATTGAGAGATCGCGTCCGCCCGATGAACGCGCACGATTTCGCAAACGAGATTGACCGCATCTTGCATTTGTATTCACAGGAGATTACCTTCGCGCAGCTCAACTTGCTGGACAGCCATGATATGCCGCGTTTCCTTTCGTGCGCCGGCGGAGACAAAAATTCGCTCAAATTGGCATGGTTGTTCCTGTTCACCATTCCCGGCGCGCCCTGCATTTACTACGGTGATGAAGTCGGTGTGGACGGCGGGCACGACCCGGACTGCCGCAAAGCATTCCCCTGGAATGAAAACAGATGGGATATGGAACTGCTCGATTATGTCAAATCCTGCACAGCCCTCCGCACAAAACATGCGGCCTTGCGCCGGGGTGAATATAAACGCCTTCATGCCGATGGAGACTTGATGGCATTTTCACGTACATATAAAAACGATACGATCAGCATCGCCTTCAACGTGGCCTATGAGGAAAGAACGTTGGAATTACATCATGCCAAAAAGCCTGACATCCTCTTTGGCAACCCGCTCATCAGAGGGAATAAGATCACAATTCCCCCGCGCAGTGGAGTCGTGATTGGGTAACGAGCAAACAGGGTGGATTTAATCCCGCCTATTGAATTGACATATTCCCTTATGGTTTCGCGCCGGTAGCAGATGGGGTGGGCGTCGAATCGCATTCATCAAGCATGGATAGATTTTCCTTGACAATTTCGGTGCGTCCGACCTCGCGGGCATTTGCATCGACCGCAACAAATTGATATTCAACCCAGGGATTCCTAAACAAAGCAACGCCCTTCATTTCGTCTGAATATAATTCATGGACGAAAGTACCTGCTCCATTGGTCTGCATGGTAATGCTTGTCCAGTCACTTATCGAGCCGGAATTCCTGCTCTTAAAACGAACAAACAACGCAACAAATTTAGCTTCGTTTGGATCCGCCACCTGCGCGGTAAATTCAACAGAAACGGGCTGGCATTTTGTGCCTTTATAAAATTCTCTTTGAGAAACAAGCACAGAAATAAAGCCATCCATTTGCATAGTCGGCGTAAAGGTATTTAATAATAAGGGCGTGGGAGTACTCTCAGGTGTAAAAGTTGCTGTCCTCTGGCCAACCAGTGTGGGTGTCAGGGTAAATGTCAGCGTGGGTGTGACCGGTGTAAAAGTAGGAACCGCAGTAAAGGTATTGGTGAGAGTAAGTGCGGGTGTAGGGGTATCCGCAGGAATCAAAAATATTTGTTCCACAGTCAGTGAACAGGAGGTAGACAGGATGGCGCAAATGAGAAAGGTGTAGATTTTTTTCATGGCTGGGTCGGTTTGACAGTGGGAGGACATCCAGTGGAGGGATCATAGCACATGCAGGGGGAGAGCAGTATATCCTGGGCATAAATACGGGTGCGTCCTACCTCCTCCCCTTTTATATTGGTTGCCACCAATTGAAAAATTACCCAGGACTTTCTGGTGGGAACGGTCCCTTTTACATCGTTTCCGCGCATATTGTAGGTGAACGAACCGTCGCGATTATTGAACATGACATTCCCCGACGTCCAGGGCGTAGAATCAGCCTGGTTCATCAATTTCGTCCGAGTAAAAATTATCACGCTAAAGGTTTCTTTCAGATCATCCACGACTGCTGTAATTAGAGTGTGGTTGTACTTGCACCCGCCCCAGTAGATCCTGTTCTCCGAAATGGACACCGAAGTAAACCCGGGGCCAGGAGGGAGAAAGTCCGGGGTTGCAAAGGGTATGGCGGTGACTACTGTACTAAAAAAGAGGGGGATTATAAAGGCGGTGGGAGTCGGCTGATTCGGGTCCTGCGTCGGAATATGGACAACGGTTGGCGAGGGAGTCAGGGTCGGTGTAAGTGTGGGGGTGGTTGTATCCACGGGCGTATATGTCACGCTGGCAGTAGCCTTGGGAGCAGGCGTGCTTGCAGGCGGAAACAAGCCATTCATCGAACATGCCTGTAATAAAACCGCCAGCATCATGACAAATTGCAATCTATGCATGGTGAACCTCTTTCACGCTATAATACTACGAAATACATCCCCGTAATTTTACATTATCAGGGGGCAATTCTCTGGTATAATCTTCACCCGTGACTGGTCCTGCCCTATGGTTTCGGCTGTGGGCACGGAGACCTGCAATATCTATAAAGAAAGGAAGCATACGTCATGCCACTCGCAAAAGAGGTCAAGACAAAGGCGATCGAGAATTTTCATCGCCACGAGAAGGATACCGGTTCGCCCGAAGTGCAAATCGCCATCCTGACAGACCGCATTACTCAACTCACCGAGCATTTGCGGAATAACAAGCAGGATCAATCCTGCCGGCGCGGTTTGCTCAAGATGGTAGGTTCACGCCGTCGCTTGCTCAAATACTTGCGCCAAAGCAATTATCAGAGCTACCTCAGCGTTACCGAACGTTTGAATCTGCGCCGCAAGTAAATTTGTTGAGCCCTAATTGTCGCGAGACTTTTAGGGTCTTATTTAATCTGGTGCGAGAGTGCGTCGCGCCCCATGGGTAGGAATTTCCGATGAATAAGAAGAAGCCTCCCGAAGAAAATTAGCCAACCAAACAGGGCGCGGCGCACTCGCCCCTGCATGAAACCCGCCGTCAGGAATTGAATAGCGCGAACAACTGGATTGTTCTCACTCTTCAGTCCCTGACCCGAGGCGGGAAAATAATTTAGGGCTTACTTTAACCAAAGGCAATTAATCAGGAAGATCGTCAGGTACGCAAAGATTTGGAAGTATCTTCATGTCCCTTGCGGAAAAAGGTTTAGGTAAGTCAGTAATAGGAGACAAACATGAATTTCGAAGGAAAAAAGTATACAACCGTTGTTGGGAATAAGACGGTCACCATTGAGACCGGCCGTCTGGCTGGTCAGGCTGGCGGCGCGTTAACCATTGGTATTGACGATACGCTTGTCTTTGCGTCTGCCACCATGGGAGGTGTGCGCGAAGGTATCGATTTCTTCCCGCTCAGCGTGGATTATGAAGAAAGATTGTATGCTGGCGGCAAGATTCCCGGCTCCTTCTTCCGACGTGAAGGACGAGCATCGACCGAATCCATCCTCACTGCGCGGCTTACAGATCGTCCATTGCGCCCGCTTTTTCAGAATGGAATGCGGAATGAAGTGCAAGTAATCATGTATACGTTCTCGTCCGATGGCATCAACCCACTGGATATTCTTGCGATCAACGCCGCTTCGGCCGCGATCATGATCTCGGATATTCCATGGGACGGTCCCGTCGGCGCTGTGCGCATCGGACGTGTCAACGACGAGTTCGTGGTCAATCCAACCTTTGCTGAAATGGAGGCATCTGATCTCGACCTGAGGCTTGCTGGAACCAGGGATGCGATCCTCATGGTTGAATGTGGTGCAAATGAAATCCCTGAAGATGTAATGGCGCAGGCCTTGGATTTGGGTCATCAGGCCATTCAGCCGATCATCGATTTGCAACTCAAGATGGCGGCTGAGATCGGCAAGCCCAAACGCGAAGTCACTCTATACCTTCCCAGTGAGGAAGTAAAGAAAAAGGTCTCAGACCGTGTCAGCGGCCCGATGAACGAATTGCTTGATAAGCCGCTTTCAAAAGTGGAATTTTATGCGGGCATGGACAAGATCAAGGAAGAAGCGCAAGCCGAGCTTTGCACGGCCCCAGAAGGCGCAGACCCTTCGGCCTACCTGTCAGTTGCGTCATTCAAGGAAGCCTTTAACTTGGCCGAACAGGGTGTTGTCCGTGAAAGAATCCTGAGCATGGGCAAGCGCCCTGATGGACGAAAGCCAACCGATATCCGCCCGATCTGGTGTGATGTGGGCATATCACCCCGCGCACATGGGACAGGTCTCTTCACCCGCGGCGAAACCCAGATCTTATCCTTTGCCACCCTCGCCACTTTGGGCGAAGCGCAAGAGTTGGATAATCTTTCCCCCATTAAAACCAAACGCTACCTGCACCACTATAACTTCCCGCCTTTCTCCACAGGCGAGACCAAACCTCTTCGCGGACAGAGCAGACGTGAGATCGGGCACGGAGCGCTGGCAGAACGCGCGCTTGAACCCGTCATCCCGGCTGCAGAATCCTTCCCGTACGCAATCCGGGTTGTATCCGAAGCCTTGTCGTCCAACGGTTCCACCTCAATGGGCTCAGTCTGCGGCTCCACCCTTGCGTTGATGGATGCAGGCGTGCCGATCAAGGCCCCCGTTTCCGGAGTAGCAATGGGACTGATCACCGACTCATCAGGCCGCTACCAAATCCTGACCGATATTCAAGGAACCGAGGATCACCTCGGCGATATGGACTTCAAGGTTGCTGGCACTGCAGCGGGCATCACTGCTTTGCAAATGGATATTAAAATTTCTGGTTTGAGCGCGCAAATGATGAAGGAAGCGCTGGAACAGGCACACATCGCACGCATGTCCATTATGGAAAAAATGCTGGCTGCGCTGGCTGAACCTCGCGCGGAATTGAAACCCCATGCGCCTCGTATTATCACCGTGAAGATCCCCGTGGATAAGATCGGCGCCTTAATCGGACCCGGCGGCAAGAACATCCGCGCATTGCAGGAAGAGACCGGTGTAAAGATCGACATCGAAGAAGACGGCACTGTGTACATTGCATCCGTTGATAGCGTGGGCGCGAAGATCGCCCAGGAGAAAATCGAGGCGCTCAGCGAGTCTGTAGTGATCGGAAACATTTACACGGGCAAGGTTGTGCGTATTGAAGCCTTCGGTGCGTTTGTGAACCTTCTGCCCGGTGTGGATGGACTTGTACACATTTCACAGCTTGCAAGTGAACGCGTCAACTCTGTGGAAGATGTCTGTGTGCTTGGGGATGAATTGACCGTGATGGTGACTGATATTGATCCGCAAGGCAAGATCCGCTTGTCACGCCAGGCTGTACTGGAAGGCTGGTCTGCCGAGGAAGCCCGAGAGAAGGATAAGGGCGGCTCACGCAACGGCGGAGGCGGGCGCGGCGCTCCACGCGGAGGCGGTGGCGATAGAGGTGGACGCGGCGGGGACCGTGGACGCAGCGGCGGCGGAGACCGCAATCGACGATAGTCGATAAAGATATAATAAATGGACGAAGGGAATCTTCGTCCATTTATTATATTAATCTTACCCTCCCATGAGCTTGTTGCTTAAATTCCTCTTTTATGAAAACAGGAACGCTGCTTTACATTTGGGGTTAAGTATGTAGGAAATACCTCTCATGGGTGACTTGAAATGATTTAATTTTTAAGAACTGGAGCAACATACATGAATCTACCCAAGTTAATTCAAGGCGGCATGGGTGTCGCCATCTCTGATTGGCGTCTGGCAAGAGCTGTCTCAAAACTTGGACAATTGGGCGTGGTATCTGGAACAGGGATCAGCCGCGTATTAGCCAGCCGCCTGATGGATGGAGACCTAAGCGGAAATGTCCGCCGCGCCCTGGCAAATTTTTCACTGCCGGAAGCAGTCCAAAACATTATTGATCGTTATTACACCCCCGGTGGAAAATCGCCCGAGATGCCCTATAAAACACCCGCGGCTTATACCATCAAACCGCCAAAATTTCTCGACCAACTCACAGCCATCGCCAATTACGTTGAGGTCTTCCTCGCAAAAGAAGGACATTCCGGTCTGGTCGGGATCAATCTGTTGGAAAAAGTACAAATGCCGAATCTGGCTTCACTCTACGGCGCAATGCTGGCCGGGGTGGATGTAGTATTGATGGGCGCCGGCATTCCCATACAAGTTGCCGGGATACTTGATAAGTTATCCAATCATGAGCCTGTCTCATACCGCCTAGACGTACATAGCGCAGACAAGGATGACGATCACCGCATCCACTTCGACCCCGAAAGCGTCTTCCCCGGCATTGCCAAACTCATCGGGAAACTCAAACGTCCCAAATTTTTACCCATCATCTCTTCGGTTGTGCTGGCGCAGGCTTTGATCAAACGCAGCGAAGGCGCAGTCGACGGGTTTGTGATCGAAGGTCCAACGGCAGGAGGCCACAATGCCCCGCCGCGAGGCACGGTCAACATGAACGAAAAGGGCGAACCGATCTACGGTGAAAAAGATGTAGTGGATCTCGAGAAGATGAAATTTTTGGGTCTGCCTTTCTGGCTGGCAGGCGGTTATGGAAATCCAAAACAAGTACAATCGGCGTTGGATGTCGGCGCAGCAGGCGTGCAAGTGGGGACGGCATTTTCCCTGTGCGAAGAATCCGGTATGCGCGACGATTTGAAGAAACGCCTGCTCCGCAAGGTGATGGATGAGGAAGCCCAGGTCTTCACCAGCCCGCTTACCTCGCCAACAGGCTTCCCCTTCAAGGTGGCGCAGCTCGAAGGCACACTCTCCGACCCGCAGGCTTATGAGGCTCGCAATCGGATTTGCGACCTCGGTTTTCTTCGCATTCTCTATAAGAGGGATGACGGCTCAATCGGTTACCGTTGCGCCTCCGAACCAGTGGATGCTTTCGTAAAAAAAGGCGGCGCTGTTAAAGACACCGCCAACCGTTCCTGCCTGTGCAACAACTTGACGGCCACAGCCGGCTTCCCGCAACGCCGCAAGGATGGGTATGTCGAGCAGCCCATCATCACCTCCGGCGATGACCTGGTGGCAGCAGGCCAGTTTCTCAAAGAGGGCAAAAGCAGTTACTCCGCTGAAGATGTGGTCAGATATCTACTTGGCCCGTTCTTAAACCAAAGTCTTGCAACCGGCTAAGCCATCAACCATAAAAAACCTGCGGCTAATCATCAGATTAACCGCAGGTTTTTTATGAGACATTTGCGACAGTCATCTGCTCATCATCAATTCCAAATTTCTCTTTACCTGATCCCATTCAGTATTCAATATCGAATAATATACCGAATCTCGGAAACGGCCATCGGGCAGGATCATGTGATTGCGCAGTACACCTTCCTTCTTCGCGCCGATCCGTTCGATGGCCTTTTGCGAACGCTCATTCCTTGAATCCGTCTTCAGCTGCACGCGAATACACTTCAGGGTCTCGAAGGCGTGGGTCAGCAAAAGATATTTACATTCCGTATTGACATGCGTACGCTGGAAATCCAGCCCATACCACGTGCCGCCAATTTCAAGTCCGCGGTCATTCGGCAAAATATTCAGATAACGAGTGGCTCCCGCCACCCGCCCGGAAGCAAGCTGAATTGCAACAAAAGGCAGGTCTGTCCCTTTTTCCGCGCGGCTGAGAATATCCAAGACCCAATTCCGCATATCTGCCCCCGTTTTTATGTCGCCATACACCATAAAATCCCAAAAGCCCTGCCCAATGCCAATTTCAGCCAAACCAGGGATGTGCGCTTCCGTCATCGGCTCCAGCCTTACATGCTTTCCCTGCAAGGTCACAGGGGTAATCCAATTTTTCATTTTATTCTCCCAAACAACATTAATTTTTTTATCCTTTCAACCATTCCTCTTCCTTCTTATCCTGCGAAGGGAGATACGGCATCGCGGGTCCGTCAATTCCCAAGAATCTGGCAAGCGCCGCCTTCATTGCAATACGGTCATCCCAAAGATATTCTGTCTTCCCAAAGCACATGGACTGTTCATGGCCCTTGCCGCATGACAGCACGACGTCTCCCTCTTTTGCAAGGCCAAGCGCAAATTGAATCGCCTCGCCTCGATCTGGAACCCGCCAGAACGTCTGCCCCTCGCCTCCACCCTTGGACCGTGCGCCTGCTGCCATCTCCTCAAGGATTCCCTCCAGCGACTCAGTCCGTGGATCTTCAGCCGTCAATACCGACAGGTCGGCCAGTTCAATGGAGGTTTCCGCCATCATGCGTCGCTTCTCTTTATCGCGTAAGCCTGCCGAGCCAAACACAGAAATGACTCTCCCCTTCGTCATTTTTCTGCCCGTTTCCAACGCCGCTTTTAAGGCATTGGGCGTATGCGCAAAATCCACGATCGTAATGAAATTTTGACCCATCGAAATATTTTCCATGCGTCCAGGGATGCCATCCAGGGAGGCAATTCCCTGCGCAGCAATCTGTGGATCAATTCCCAAACCGTAGACCGTCGCTGTTAACGCGGCAAGACAATTCGAGATGTTGTAAGCACCCACCAGTTTACTTGAAATGTCTACGCGAAAATCCCTTGAAAACGCAGTAAATTTAATTCCTTTTGAGCTATATTCAATATTTTCGGCACGGACGTCTGCATCACCACCCAAACCATAATTGAGTTTATTGGTCTTGATAAATTCATTTAGAAAATCAAAGGATTTAAGATCATCACGATTGATAACGCCCAAACGCGGATTACCCTGTGGTTTTTCCTTCGTCCACCCAAGGCTTGAGAACAGCCTCGCTTTGGCAGCGCGGTAGTTTTCGTAACTTCCATGCTGGTCCATGTGCTCGTGCGTGATGTTGGTGACTATGCCAATGTCAAATTCACAGGCATCCACCCGATACTGCGCCCAGCCATGGGAGGTAGTTTCGAGCACGACGTGAGTCAAATCCGCATCCACCATTTTCGCAAGGTAACTTTGCACATCATGCGCGTCAGGCGTGGTGACATGGAAACCCGTATCCAGTACATCATCGCCAATCACTGCGTTAACTGTCGATACCATGCCGGCCTTGATACCGGCTGCCACAAGGATTTTGTAAATAAGGTTGCTGGTGGTGGTCTTGCCATCCGTGCCGGTAACACCAATCACCGTCAGCTTGCGGGCCGGCCAATTGTAAAATGCAGCAGACAACCAGGTCAGGGCCTGACGCGGGTTTTCGAGTCTAAGATATGGGACGGAGAGTCCATCCACGTCCCTATTCCCAACTATTGCAACGGCCCTATTATCAATGGCATTTTGAATGAAGTCATGCCCATCCACATTGACGCCTTTCATGGCGACAAAAAGATAACCAAGCTTCACAGCGCGGCTGTCTATGGCAATTCCCCCGATCTCAACATCAGGAATATTTGGGGGATAGGATAATGGAAAATCAACAAACAAGTTTTTCAGCAGCATTTGGTTTCCAAACAGTGGTCAAACTGGATTGGGCGAGAGCAAAATCCATGGCTTAAACAAAAAGGGTCTTGGCAATTTTACCAAAACCCTTCCTGCAAATGACTAAAATCCTTATTATATCTACTTCAATGTCTGGCGCAGACCTTCGAGCTTGCCCGCGACGGAACCATCGAGAACCTTATCGTCAACTTTAATCACCAGACCGCCTAGAATGGAGGGATCAACCTTGAAGGAAAGTTCCTTCGCGGTGACACTCTTCTTCACGGCATCCTGCTCCTGACTGGTGAGCGGGAGGGCGCTGGTGACTATGACAGAGTTTCCCTTGAGGTCGCCATCCGTGACAACCACCTTGCCGGCTTTCACGCCAGAGAAGAATTCGTCAATCAAGGCATGCTGTTTCTTTTCATCCAGCGCTTCGCCGACGAGTTTGTTCGCGGCGGCAATGGCGAGCGCGGCAACCTGTCCGCGCAGGTCGCCGAGAATACGATTGCGTTCGAGTTCGGCTTCAGCCATGGCAGCTTCGCGAGCCTTGGCAGCTTCGGCCTCGGCAGCAGCTTTCACGTCCTTGCCAGCGGAGGCAGCGCGTTCAGTGGCTTCGCGAACGACCTTGCCGGCTTCGGCCTGCGCTTCGGCGAGCACCTTGGAGGCTTCCTTTTCCGCATTGGCGCGCGCTTCTGCAGCGACGCGGGCATCTTCCAGCCCTTGTGCAATTTTCTGTTTGCGGCTCTCCATCATGTCCAGCATGGGTTTGTAGACCCAGGCGTTCAATGTGAGGAACACAATGATGAACGCAATAATCTGGACAATGAGAAGGCCGAGATTAATACCTAATTGTTCCATGTTTCGATGCTCCTATGAATTACACGACTTTGAAGAGCATGAGGAACGCGATGACCAGACAGTAGATCGCGATGGCCTCGGAAAACGCGATGCCGAGGATCATGTTGGTCAACAAGTTACCATATGTATCGGGGTTGCGGGCCATGCCTGTCAGGGCGCCCTGCACACTCAAACCACTCCCAACGCCTGCGCCTGCGGCGCCGATGATTGCCACGCCTGCGCCTACATAGCGCATCGCCTCCAAAATATTTCCATCCATGTAACAAGCCTCCTATAGATTAACCTGTGATTTTATTTAGAATTAGTGACTTTCGGCGTGCTCGTCGCCATGACCCTGCGTGGCTTGCGCCATGAACACCATGGTCAGCATACCAAACACAAACGCCTGAATGACGCCCACAAAGAGTTCGAACATCATGATCATCGCCGGCAGGATCGAGAATTTGCCTAGCAAACCAGCGACGATGGCAACCAACACGATGCCTGCGAACATGTTACCGAAAAGACGGAAGGCAAACGAGAGGATCTTCGAAAGTTCGGAGATCAGCTCAAGCAAGCCAACCAAAAAGTCCATCGCGCCAAAGAAGGGCACTTTGAACATGCGCCGTGTGTTGAAAAACTTGCTCAAATAGCCAAGTCCCTGCGCACGGAAACCGACCACCTGGATCATTACCACCGCAATCAACGCGAGCGAAACAGTGAAATTCAAGTCCACGGAAATACCGCGGAAGAACGGAGCGAGAATATAGCCGCCTTCCTCCACCTTGGTATTCGTAAGCAACGACCATGCCCCACCCAGCGCGTTAATCTCGTGACCTTCGCCATGAGCGTGATGCAAAACACCGATGGACTCAAAACCGGGGATCAATTTGAGCAGGTTGGCTAACAACACATAGAACATGATGGTCGCAAACCAGGGGAAGATCATCTTTACATACTTACCTGCCGAACCTTCAGTCAGGTTATAGAGCAGTTCAAGAAAGGCTTCCATCACATTGCCAATGCCGCGCGGCACAAGGTCGGTCTGTTGGCTCTTTTTCAAAGAGCGATTGGTAAAGAACGCGATCACTACCAGCAGGACAATTGTCACGGCCAATGTGGGAAGCGTATTCACCAAATAGAAAGGTCCAAGTCCAAGAAAATTCTCGGAAATTGGCTCCTCGATCAATTTTTCGGCGGCAACTGTGATCTCAGGCTGAACGGCAGGGAATAATGCTTCCCCACCCAGGATAAAGCCTGCGATCATCAACACCAGAACAATCCAGCGCCGCCAGGGGGTACGTTTTTGGGTTTCCAAGCCCGGCCTCCTAAGAAGTAGTTTCTTTCTCTTCGGTATCATGTTTTTCCTTCAACCGCGCCAGCGCTCTTCGCGAGGCATACAGCATCAGGACTACCGAAAGAGGAATTCCAGCAAACAATAAAACCAGGGTAAACACTGGTTTTGTACCGAACATATTATCCAGCCACAACCCGCCAAAAACAGAGGCCAGGATGACGATCAGGGTCAGACAACCCACCTGCCCGATCACTACTATCAGCAGGGTATTCACCATATTTTGACGATTCTGTCCTCGGTCCGATTGTGTCATGTCGCACGATTATAACTGACAGGTCAAAGGGCTGTCAAACGGAAATGGTCTCGTTACGAATATCATACCCGGCCAGCAAAGTTAGAACAAATTCAACGCCGCCGCATTGGACCAACTGAACCACGGGGCAAAAACCGTACCGACCAAAATCACGGCAATGGTCAAAACGACAAGCGCAATCGTGTAGGGACGAGTCAACGGCACGGGGTGTTGTTCCTCATCTTCATTCGGCATGCGGTACAGGTACACATACTTCAGGACGTTTAAGTAGTAGTACACGCCAATGATCGAGTTGATGATACCCACAACGACCAGCCAGGTGTAATTGGCCTGCACGCCCGCGGTAAAGACGAAGACCTTCGCCACAAAACCACCGAAAGGCGGCATACCCGCCAATGAAAGAAAGGCGGCAAGCATCATCAACGCCATGAATGGATTGCGTCGGCTTAGGCCTGCATAATCCGTAATTTCCTCCAGTCCGGTTATGCGGCTGAAGGCCATCACAACGCCGAAGGCGAGCAGATTTGTGGCGATATACGCCGCAAGATAGAAGACCACACTCGCCGCGCCAAGCTGACTGAATGCCACCACGCCGATCATCGCGTATCCCGCATGCGCAATGGATGAATACGCAAGCAGGCGTTTGATATTGGTCTGCGGAAGCGCGAGCAGGTTGCCGACTGTCATGGTGATCGCTGAAAGCGCCGCAAGGATCAAAGTCCATGAGACGGAGAATTCCGGCAAAGCCACAAAGAACAAACGGATGATCACTGCAAAACCAGCGGCTTTGGAGGCCGTGGACAGATAACCCGCCACAGGAGTGGGAGAACCTTGATATACATCAGGCGCCCAAAAGTGGAACGGAACGATGGCAACTTTGAAGCCAAGTCCAACCAGGACGAGAGTCAACACACCGAAAGCAAGCAGCGGGGAAATATTACCTGTGGTAAATAATGCTGCAATCTGATACAGGTCGGTCGTGCCGGAGAAACCGAAGATCAAGCTGAAGCCATACAGCATGATAGTCGAAGCCAGTGTGCCAAACAGCAAATACTTGAAACCTGCCTCCGTAGAGCGTTCGTCTGCGAGCAAAAAACCGGCCAGGACATAAAGCGGGATCGACGCGGTCTCAATCGCGAGGTAGAGCATGATCAGGTCGGAGGAAACAGCCATCAGGTTCATGCCAAGAAGCGAAGCAAGCAGCAGGAGATAAGCCTCGCCGCGGCGTCCTGCCCTTTCGTGATCCATCAAGAGAAGGGCCGTCACTGCACCTGCGAACATGAACAAAATCTTGAAGAAGAAGCCCAGCCAATCAAAGCGGATCATGCCGCCCAGCACGGCTGTCGGTTCGCCGGGCTGACCAAACAGCAGGCTGATAAGGATCGCCAGGAAAAGGCCGCCCGCAGTGAGCCAGCCCACATTGCGCCGCTGGTCCTCCTTCCAAAACGGCTCAAACACAAGGATCAAGAGACCAATTGCCAGGATCAGAATTTCGGGGAGGATGGAAGCGAATATTAGCGGAGAAAACATTATGCACCTCCCAGCAGGCGCAGGATATTCTCAACGCCTCTTTCCACCATGGGAACCATGACGGCAGGGAATAAACCAATGACGATCATAAAGAAGCATAAAGTGGTAATCGCCACTTTATCCAAAACTGTGACATCGCCCACATGACCCTCCAGTTGTTCAGGCATTGGACTAAAGAACACTTTACGTATATTCATCATGATGTAAGCAGCCGTGATGATAATTGAAATGCTCGCAATAACAGCCACCAGCCACTGCTCACGCCAAACGCCCATGAAAATCGGGAACTCCGCAACGAACCCGGAGAAACCAGGCATACCCATTGAAACAAGACCGCCGATGATGAAACCGATCGTGGCGAAAGGCATCACTTTGGCAATGCCGCCAAGTTCAGGGATCATACGAGTGTGCGCCCTGTCATAGATCATGCCGGTGATGGCAAAGAAAAGAGCCGTCATGACACCATGTGAGAACATCTGCACGCCGGCGCCTGTCAGACCGGTTTGATTGAGAGTGGAAATTCCAAGCATGACCAGCCCCATGTGCGATACAGAGGAGAAGCCGATCATATATTTCATATCGGTTTGCACGAAGGCAATATACGCGCCGTACACTACCGCAATGCCCGCAAAGGTCATGATAAGCCATGACCATTGCTTTGCGCCTTCGGGCAGCAGCATGATGCCTACGCGCAAAGCTGCAAACGCACCGAGCTTCATCAACACACCCGCATGGAACATGGAAACCGCGGTCGGTGCGGCAACGTGGCCATCCGGCGACCAGTTGTGAAAAGGCCAGATGCCTCCCAGCACCGCAAAACCAAAGAAGACAGGCAGGAACCAAATATATTGGAAAGTTGCTGAGAAACCGGCGTTTTCCATTTGAAGCATGTCAAACGAGAGCATGCCTGTGTTTTGATATTGAGCCCAGTACATGGCAAGCACGCCGACCAGAGAAACGACCGAACCGATGAACAGGTACAAGGTCAATTTCATGGCGGCATATTCACGAGTCTTTACCCATCCCCAAATGGCGATGAGCAGGTACATCGGAAACACCGCGATTTCATAAAAGAAGAACAACATGAACAGATCAAGCGAGACGAACACGCCAAATACGCCGCCTGCCAGCAGGAAAAGGAAGGCGAAAAATTCACGCGGGCGATCCTGAATGCCGGCCTTGACATGCTTGTCGTCATCGCCCCAGGAGATCAATACCCCAGTGAACATGACGATACCCGTCAGCAGGACAAGCGGGGCACTCATGCCATCCACGCCGAAATGCAATGTGATGCCAAGCTGCGGGAGCCAGCTGTACTGTTCGGTAAACTGATAACCCGTCATACCGCCCAGCAAATATTGCAGATAGACCCAGCCGGAAAGCAGAAGGGCAATGGACGCCGCCGCAAGCGCAATGGCGCGGGTTTCATTCTTCCGTTCGGGGGGCATCATCAAGATAATGGCGCCTGCAACAAAGGGAAGGAAAGTGATAATACTTAATATTGGAAAATTCATAATCACCTCGTATTGCATAATGCGTAATCCGTGTTCCATAAATTACACATTATGAATTACGCATTAGAAGAGGGCTGTCACCGTCTTGTTAATTACCTCAAGGATCCACGCGGGCCATATGCCGATGACCAAAATCAAAGCCATCAACGGAACCATTACAAAAATCTCGCGTGTGTTGATCTCGGTCAGTTTATGCTCGCCATGCGCCCAATGTTCATTCATGGGTCCATGCAATACTTTCTGGATGCCTTTCAAAATGTAGGCACCCGTAAAAAGCAGGCCAAGCATGGAGATTACTGTATAGATCGTCAGCACTGGAAATGCGCCCCGCACCACCATGAACTCGGAAACGAAACCATTGAGTCCCGGCAGTCCCAGCGAAGCCATTGAAGTAAAGACCAAAATACCGCCGTAAACAGGCACAAGCGGGAACAAGCCGCCAAAATCTTCAAGGTTGCGGGTGTGCGTGCGTTCATAGATCACACCGACCAGGAAGAACATGCCGGCCGCGGATAAACCGTGATTGAACATCTGCAAGACCGCGCCGTTCATGGCGATATGAGCATCGGGTGTGCCCGCTGCCAGACCTGCCGCAGCGATACCGAGCACCACAAACCCCATATGGTTAACGGACGAATACGCAACCAGCCTCTTGAAGTCTGTCTGGCCGTACGCAGCAAATGCACCAAAGACAATCGCAGCAACAGCAAGGAAGGCAAGTGCGCCTGCAAATATCTTTGCTTCAAGCGGATAGAGCGGCAGCACGAGTCTGATAAAACCGTAGGCACCGAGTTTGAGGAGCACACCAGCCAGGATCATCGAGCCTGCAGTTGGGGCTTCGGTGTGCGCATCTGGCAGCCAGGTGTGAAAGGGCCAGATGGGAACTTTGATGGAAAAGGCGATCACAAACGCCCAAAATGCAATGGTCTTGACGGTATGCACCGACATCCCAAGCAGAATATCACCAGGGTCGAGGGCATTCCAACGCTCGTAGAGGGTAACCAGATCGTACGTTCCGAAAAGAACGCCCAGCATTTGCACAGCGAGCAGCAAGCCAAGCGACCCGCCCATGGTGTAGATCATGAACTTTAGCGAAGCGTAATCCCTATTTGCGCTGCCCCACTGATTGATCAGGAAATACATCGGTACGAGGCCAATTTCCCAGAAGACGAAAAAGATCAGGAGATCGAGCGACGTAAAGACGCCCAGCATGCCCGTTTCCAAAAAGAGGAAGAGCATCATATACGGCTTAACGCGGTCTGTGATACTGAACGAAGCAAGGATGGCAAGCGGCGTAAGCAACGTGGTGAGTAAAACCATTGTGATGGAGATGCCGTCCACGCCGAGGTGCAGGGATGAGTTCAGGATTTCATACCAGACATAGCTTTCCTGGAATTGGAAGCCTGTTTTATTGGGATCGAAATTACTCCATAACACAAGCGTGAGCACAAAAGGGATCAAGCTGGATGCAAATGCAAACCAGCGCAAAAGTTTTGTTTCGCCGCCTGGAAGGAAAAGCATGATCAATGCCGCAATGGTCGGCAGGAACAAGATCAGGCTAAGGAGATGAGTATTAAGAAAATCCATCTTGCGCTCCTATGCCAGCAGTAAGAAGTAGATTAAGCCGCCGACCACAAAGAGGACGACCAAGGAAAGGATAAGGTACTGCTGGATGCGACCCGTTTGAATGGGACGCAGGTTCCTGCCAATCCAATAGGTGGCATGGGCGGAACCATCGCCAAAGAATTGATTAATCACGGGCACATCAAAGTAATTGCGGATGATGTCACCAATGCCGCCAGTCGTGGGGCCAAAGATATGCAGAATGCCATCGATGAAACCTTTGTCCATCCAGCGGGAGACGAAGACTTCAGCGAACCATGTGGCAGGTTTGATGAAGAGGAAATCATATATTTCGTCAAAGTACCATTTATTCTTGAGCACGCCGATTTGAAGTTTATCTTCCACGGGTGAACCTACATTCCGATATGCGAGCCAGCCGAAGAACAGCCCACCGAGCGCTACAAATAAAGAGGTGGCAAGCGGGATGAGATTGAATTCCAACACTTCAGGATGTTCAGCCAAGGTGCCGCCCACAAATTCATGGAACCAGTTTGGCACGAGTCCGCCGAGCAGTGGGAAATGTTCGGGGATGCCGACCCAGCCATACCCGATGGCAAAGACCGCAAGCACAACGAGCGGAGCGGTCATCGTCCAGTGAGTCTCATGCGCGTGTTTGGCCTCCTCTGTGCGGGGTTCGCCGAGGAAGGTCAATGTGATCTGGCGCATGGTATAGAAGGCGGTCAGGAATGCGGCAACTGCGAGTGTGATAAAGACCGCCAGGTGACCATGACCAAAGGCATCCGCAAGGATTTCGTCTTTCGACCAGAAACCCGCCGTAATGATCGGGAAGCCTGAAAGAGCAAACCCGCCGATGAGGAAGGTCCAGAATGTGATCGGCATCTTCTTGCGCAGGCCGCCCA
>CAZEGE010000028.1:5255-31451 GCA_964511765.1 uncultured Anaerolinea sp. | reverse complement strand
GTTCTTCGCGTTCGATGAAAAAGGAAACTTGAAATTGGACTAATTACAAATGCGGTTTCGACCCTGATTTCCCGGGGAATTTGTCGAAGACGCTGACGGTGGATTAGGATAATCAAATAATAAGGAGCACAATTGAATATCAAAGAAAAGCATCAACGAACGATGAATCTAAACGCACATTTTGCATGGTCACTTGCAATGTGGGGTTCCGCGGATGTTGCCAGAGAAGAAAACAACTTTCTTTTAGCTCCTATCGGCTACTACTATTCTGCATTTCATTCGGGCTTTTCATTAATCAATACTAATCATACAATTCATGTAGAAGACTTCACACAAGTGGGACATTCCCAGCTAGTGTCCTGGTTGCCAATAGATTTAATATTAGACTTTAATCTACTACGAGGAATAAGGGAAACTATCAATTACCTTGGTGCTGGCAATCCACAATTCAAGTTGAAGATTGTAAGAGGGCATCCTTTTTTATATACTTTGGGCAAAAAGGATTTACCTTTTTTTGATACTATCCTTGAAGCCCGCGATGTATCTCAGCGTTTCATTTACAAAACACTTGAAAAGATTGAGAAGTTTTGTAGTACAGAGGGGTGGCGAGGTCCTAAACGCGGAGACAACGAATGGCAAACCGAATATCTCGGTGAAGATCTATTGCTTAATGTAATACCAAGGAATGACCAAGGCAAAGAAATTCTTAGACGTGCTTTTTCTTTACTTACATAATTCCCTGAGAAGTTTGTCCAAGACCTGAAGGTGGATTGAGACATAATTCAAGTAAAATAGAAAAAATGTTTTCTTGACAGTCTCGCTATTTGTGGCGATAATAGAGGCATATCCCCCAGTAGTAGCTTCGGCGAACCTGGTGCGAGACCGCCTCACGGCGGTCTCTGTGTTTAAGGGCTTATGAAAACAAATATCTACATTGACGGCTTCAACTTTTATTACGGCTGTATCAAAGGCACGTCCTACCGTTGGCTGGATGTAGGAAAGATGTGTAGCTTACTTCTCCCCTACGACCAGATACACCGTATCAAGTATTTCACCGCGCTCGTTGAAGCCCGCCCGAATGACCCCGACCAACCTTTGCGCCAACGAGCATTCCTGCGCGCCCTGCAAACCATTCCAAACCTTGAAATCATTTTAGGCACTTTTCTTTCGCATGAAGTGAATATGCCGCTTTCTCCGATTGGCAGCGGTTATGCCAAAGTCATCAAAACAGAAGAAAAGGGTTCAGACGTTAATATTGCCACACATTTATTGATGGATGGGTTTAGGAACGATTATGAACTCGCAGTAGTCGTTTCAAATGATTCGGATTTACTTATGCCTATTCAGGTTGTCACGCGGGAATTTGGAAAACCTGTCGGGTTGCTCAATCCACAAAAGCACACGAGTGTAGCACTATTGCCCTATGTTCAATTTGTCAAAAAAATTCGGGGAACTGTTCTCAACAACAGTTTATTTCCAGACGTAATGAGCGACAAAGACGGGCAATTTTCAAAGCCTGCCGATTGGTAAGTTCTGTGTGATTTCCCGAGGAATTTGTCGGAGACGCTGACGGAGGATTGATAATATTAGATATGAAAATAATACCTATTGGATTCTAGATAATCAAGTAGAGGAGGCGTTCTGTGTCACAAGATACTATTACAACCCTTATCATTGGTGGCGCTATTGGTTTCTTATTCTCTTTCATAACCAATATTATTGCTTTTAGATTTCAGTTATATCGCGACAAAGAAGCTAAGAAATGGGAGCAAGAAAAACAATACCAAGAAGAGGGTGTGAAAATAATAAATGCGCGACTAGCAACTTTGGAAATAGAAGTATTAGGCGTGATGGAAAACATTATGCTAGCAGGCAATGCTTTTAGTGATTATTTCAATGGTGCTTCAGATTTCGAGCCGCTAACTAATTTCCAAGAGAAATATCTGGTCACATCCGTAAACCAAATGCCGAAAATCTTACCGAAAGTATTTTATTTTAAAGACATTATTCTACGCTGGATAATTGAAGATATTGTCAAATTAGTATCAAGTTATAGTAACCATTACAAAGAACTGATTAAATTTGCCAGAGAAAATGATGAAGAAGGGGTTGAGCAAGTGATAAATAATATCCGCGAATTACAATTGGAATTTACCGATGTGAGCGGTCGCTTTCTAACTAGAATCGACATGCTAAAAATAGATGCGGTGGAACAATTCAAGAAAATCAAGAAATCTGATGAGGCAATGAACCAGCTCAGGAAAGAACACAAAAAAAGAGAAAGAAGGGATGAAGAGACAAACAGGATTGAATCATAATCTAAGCAAAGTTTTTGGCAATATGGCAGTGGCAAAGAGATTGGGGTGAAGATGAGGATGGGACGCTTCGACTTCGCTCAGCGCGGCGCCTATCCCCCGCCCTTCCCACCCTTCGACAGGCTCAGGGCAAGCATGGGAAGGGGGCTGGTTGCGTGATGGTTGTGGTGATTGTCCATTCCGAAATGGCATTTTTCGGCTTCCATCTCTGTGCTATACTTTGACCAGACATAACCGACATTGAGCCAATTCGCGAGTTCATTTTCACTGTCCATGCCCTGAGCGAAATGGCGCGACGCCAAATCTCTGAGGAAAACGTGAAAGCGGTATTGGCTCAGCCTGAACAAACAGAAATGGTTCGAGAAGGTCGAGCTGTATACCAGTCAAGGCTTGAAATGGGCAAGCCGCCAAAAACGTACCTGTTGCGTGTCTTTGTGGATATTGATCCCAGACCGCCCTATGTTGTCACTGTTTATCGAACAAGCAAGATCGAAAAGTATTGGAGATAAGCCATGAAGGTGAATTACGATAGCAAAACCGATACCCTTACCATTATCTTCACAGAAACTCCCGTTGCCGAGAGTGACGAGGATAAGCCTGGTGTGATTCTGGATTATGACGATCAAGGCAATCTTGTGTCGCTTGAAATTCTGGATGCTTCACGGCGGGTCAGCGTACCGAGCAGGATCGAATATCAAGTCTCGCCAGTAGCGGGATAAACTAAAACGAACTCCGAGGAAACTCGGAGTTTTGTTTTGATAATGTTGAGTAAAGGCAAGCATGGGAAGGGGGCTGGGCGCGTGATGAGTTTGGTGATTTTTCATTCGGGGCAACTTCATTATTATTATTACGCCATCTCCACTTTCAATTTCTTCCCCAAAGCGGACGCGGCGCGTTCCAAGGTAAATAAAGTAACCGAAGCATTATCAGGATCGAGTAAACGCTCCAGTGCGGCACGGCTGGTCTTCATGCGGCTTGCCATTTCAGTTTTGGTTAGTTTTTTAAGTTTCATCTCCTGTTCAATTTGAAATGCAATCACACGCTTGATTGCGGCGGCTTGCACCTGTTCCAAAAGATTTTCTTCTTTTAGGAAATCATCAAACTTGCTTCCAATATGCTTTTTGTTCATGGTTTATTCCTTCTCCAAATTATTCAACCTACGACGCGCGGTGTCCAATTCTTTTGGCGGTGTTTTCTGGGATTTCTTTACAAGCCCGTGCAGGAGAATCATCACCGCACCTTTGATCGTGAATAGCACTCTGGCAATTCCTGTGCTGATATTGGAACGCACTTCCCAAAGGCCGCGCTCCATCTTGCGGATCAAAGGCATTCCCAACGGCCAGCCATATTGCGCAGTCTTGATGTCATTACCGATGGATCTGCGGTCATCGCGCGGCAGACTTTTAAGCCATTCGCGAACGGGTTCATTCCCTGCTTCGGTTTTGTAAAATACTACGTCAAGGATTGGTTCGTTATCTTCATCGTCGCTCATGAAGCGAGTGTACCACAATTGATACATCAGTCAAGGCATGGTTGGAAAGAGATTGGTGAAAGTGACCTACCCCTCCGGCCTTCGGTCGCCTCCCCCAAATACGACATCGCAAAGTTTCAATGCGGATTGAAATTGTTTATCGTCGGATTTGGGGGAGCCTGCGCCATCAGCCCGAAGGGCTTCCATGTGCTGAGGGAGGACTTGAGTCCGCACGGGGAAAGAGATTGCGGAGGAGATGTCCATGTCACATGGGCGGGATGAGGAAATTCCAAGAATACCTCTTGACACGGGGTATTTTTTGGTTATTCTATATTTAGCAAAGAAAAATCAGGTCAAATCAATTAATAACGCTCGTAAAGCAGGGAATGGTTCAAAAAATAAGGCGTTATGAAAGAGGAGAGAATGCAATGACCACTAAAGGAATTTTTAGGTTGATGATGACCCTCGCGATCCTAGTTTCAGCCTTTGCCTCCACTGGACCTGCGCTCGCGTGGGGCGGTTGTGCCAGCTATATCACTGTCCAATGGGGTGATACCTTGAGCGGTATCGCAGCACTGTGTGGTACCACTGTCTATGCCATCCGCACCGCCAACCCCGGACTCGGTTGGTGGATTTACGCAGGGCAGGTGCTATACATCCCAACCGGGTATACATCCCCTCCGGTTTATTACGCCCCAAGTTCCCAGAGTGGAACCTACGTAGTGAAATGGGGTGATACCCTTGGGAAAATTGCGGCAAACCGCGGACTCAACGTGAGCAGCATTCTGACTGTTAACCCGCAGATCTGGAATGCAAGTTTGATCTACGCTGGGCAGGCAATTAATCTGCCCGCTGCTGGAAGTGTCCCTTCACCTACTTATGTCCCTCCTATGGGTGATTTTAATGGCCTGCTGACAGTCACTGCTTACAACGGGGTAAATATTCGCGATCAATCCAATTACAGCGGAAATATCCTGGTCCGCGATGACTACACAAAAGGTGTAACGTATAGCTATAGAACGAACTCAGTAACCTACGACGACACCCACCGGCGAACATGGGTGGAAGTCAGTCTCTACAATCCTGTCAATGGACATTCCACAGGATGGTTGCCTGTTAGCGGTCCACAGGATCCGATTAATAATACTGGTGTGATTGTAGATTGGGTAACGCCGCATATACAATAAGTTAAATCGGGCTGGAAAATTCGGCATCCACCTCCAGCCCCTTTCCCATGCTTGCCCTGAGCCTGTCGAAGGGTGGGAAGGGGGCGTTTTGGTCTGCGAGGAAAGAAATTGTGGAGGAGTTGCCGAAGGGATGTCACAGGGGCGGGCGAGGTAAGTCCAGACTTCGGAGGTTTCAACGACTTCCGAAGTCTTATATGCGCCTTGCTTACTATCTCAAATTGAGATACAATCCCTGTATGCACATCATCACCCGCAAAACGCTGATCCAGTTTTGGGATAAACATCCCGACAGCCAAACAGCGTTAATGCGTTGGTTCAAGATCGTGCAAAAAACTGAATTCCATAGTTTTGCCGAATTGAGACAGGTTTTCCCTTCCGCTGATAAATTAGACCACTGGATCATTTTCAACATCGGCGGCAACAAATACAGGCTTGTTACATCCTTTCATTTCAATCGCGGCAAAGTATATATCCGTCATGTTCTCACTCATGCAGAATATGACCGAGGAGATTGGAAAAATGACACTCGTTAATGAAAAACTTCAAGTCCATTGGACGAACATCGCTCCCCTGCTCACCATCCGCAACGAGCGTGAATACAACGCGGCGGTTAAACGCCTCAATGAATTGTTGGATGAAATTGGGGATAATGAGAAGCACCCACTTTACAGTTTGCTGGATACACTTGGTACGTTAGTCCACGCCTATGAGGAAGAACACCATCCGATTCCCGATGTCACTGGCGCGGAAGTGTTACGCTTTCTTATGGATGAACATGGCCTGACCCAATCGGATTTGCCAGAGGTTGGCTCACAAGGAGTGGTCTCTGAAATTTTAAATGGCAAACGTGAGCTGAATGTTCGTCAGGTCCGCTCTTTGGCGGAGAAGTTCAAAGTTTCAAGCGCAGTGTTTATGTAACCTCAAAATCTAGGCGAAGTGTGGGGCAGGATCGGATTGGGGAAGAGAATGCGGAGGAGTTGTCCATGTCTCATAGGCGGGGCGGTTGGGCAAGTCCGATGAGAGGATAATTCCTACTCTATGACACGATTTTGATCGTTAATCCTGTCGTATTAATTGTTTTGCAGACAGCCGATCAACTCAATCACCACCCCACGCGGTTCTTCCTTTACAATCGCCAACACTGGCGCCATTCCCGCCGAATACACCTCACGGATACTTCCCGCCTTCCAATGCCGCGGCAGGATTCCGACTGCATTGGATTCTGAATTCAACGTATCTGACATGGCCTGCGGGTTGACCGCCACGCTCGCAAAGGAAGTGACGCTTCTGCCTTTCATCACGAGCTGGTCAAACAAAATTTGTATATCCGCCTCTGAAGAATACACCCACACCTGCACAGATGCCTCTCCCTGCCCAGCGAACAAGGCCTGCGCCTCTTCCAATGACAAATTCTGCACGGGGCTTTCACGATGCGTGACGATCAAAATTTCTTCCTCATCGATTTGATAGGCAGGCGATACCAGCATTTCAGGTTCGCCCACGCGTAAATAAATTTCTGGCGACTGTGCGCTGACGTTCAAAACCACAGATAAATCATTTGCACAGGCAAACAGTTCACTCATCCATGGCTGGGCGGCGGAGGTGGCATAAACAGTGAGGGCTTCCGTTTGGGTGTTTGTCTGCGTTACAGGAGTACAGGAAAATAGGAGGCAGGAGGAGAGAACAAAGAGGAGCATGTCTTTGCGAGGAATGCCCTTGTTCTTCGTGACGAAGCAATCCCCTGCACAACTATGAGATTGCTTCGGGCGAAAGTTCATCGCCCTCGCAATGACTTGATATATTTTCATCTTCACCAATTCTTTATCAAGGCCATGAGCAGATCCTTTTTCTCTTCCATACTGTCTGCAAAGATAAATTCGCGTTCCGAGTGATAGCCTTCACCGACCGCGCCCATTCCATCCAAAAGGGGGATCCCAAGCGCCGCAACAAAATTCCCATCCGAACCCCCGCCTGTGCCGCCTGCTCTTAATTCCATACCGATGTCTGCTGCAATCGACTGCGCTTTCGCGAACGTTGCCTTCATCGTTTCGTCGAATGGCATGGGCGGACGATTCAGGCTTCCCGAAATATGAAGCGAAGTTCCATCCAGAACAGGTTTGAGTTTTTTCATCCCGGCTTCGATGCGTTCCCATTCGCCAGGCTGCATCACGCGCACATCCACATCGATCACAGCCTCATCGGGCACAACATTCGAAACCGTGCCGCCATGGATCACTCCGACATTGAGGGTGGTCTGTTTTTCGTAATCGGTCATCCTTTGAATGGCAATGATCTGATGTGCCATCTCCTCGATGGCGTTGCGTCCTTTTTCATGGTCTCCGCCTGCATGTGCGGCGCGTCCCTTCACTTTGACTTGAAATCCGCCGCCGCCTTTTCGCCAGGTTTTGAGGGAGCCATCCACCAGCGCGGGCTCGAAGACAAACACCGCCGCAGATTCCTTTGCCAGCCGCTCGATCAATTCGCGCGAGGTATCGCTGCCAATTTCTTCATCGGAGGTGCAAAGCATGGTGACAGGTCGTTTCAGCCCGCCGGCGTTTTGTAATTCTTCCAACGCTGCAAGACAGATGACAATACCCGCTTTCATATCCAATGTGCCGGGACCGAATATCTTTCCATCTATTTCGCGATACGGCGTTTTGGGAAGCGTTCCAAGCGGGAAGACCGTGTCCATGTGGCAAAGCAGGAGGATGCCGCCAGCGCCGCTTCCCCACCTGGAGATGACATGGTCGCCCGTTTCCTGGTTGGGAATGATCTCAATCTGCGCGCCTAGTCTGCGGGCTTCTTCAATAACCATTACACCAATCCGGTTGACAGCCTCGCGATCATGCGAGGGAGATTCAATCTCGACAAGTTTTTTAAGCAGCGATTTCATATCCATGAAATTCAATCATCCTTTACCACAATTGGGAAATCATGAGAAAAATACCAACAACGGCGCAATACAATGCAAATACATATAAAGAGTGTTTTCCCAGATAAGTCAATAACCACTTGATCGTCAGCCAGCCGACCACCGCGGCAGACACAAATCCCGTAATAAGATAGGGCAGGAAAGCCATGGTGTCATTCATCGCAAATACCTTCACGGATTCGTAGAGGCCGGCCGCTAATAAAATCGGCGCGGACATCAGGAAGGCGAAGCGGGCCGCTGAGGGACGGTCAAAGCCGCGCACCATGCCGCCGGCAATCGTCGAGCCTGAACGGGAAGCGCCGGGGAAGATCGCCAGCACCTGGAATAATCCCACGGACAGGGCATCCACCCATGTGGCGGATTCGAGAGTGCGGGTACGTTTGTCGAAATATTCCACCGCAATCAATATGACCGCCGTGACGAGCAGGCGAATCCCTGCCGATGCCAGCGGATCTTCTGACATGCTTTCGACCACGTTTTTGAGGATAAACCCAGCAATTAACGCCGGGATGGTCGCCACGATCACAAGCCAGCCAAGCCGCGCCTGCAGGTTCTCAAATGGATTTTTATGTTTTAGGCCGAGGAAAAATGCCAGGGTAATCTGCCAAATATCCTTCCAAAAAAAAGCGATCAGGGCCACTACTGTCCCCAGTTGAATAATGATATTAAATGAAAAGGTCTTAGCATCTGAAGGGAGCCCAAGCAGGTTGCTGGCAATCAACAAATGCGCAGTGGACGAGACGGGGATGAATTCGGTCAATCCCTGGACGATGCCGAGGAGAAAAGCGTGGAGGAGGGTCATAAAACATTTTTACCACAAAGCACACAAAGGGATTCCTTTTACTAACCTGCGCTGGCGTGCGGCGCAGGCGTCGCGAGCTCGGTGGTTAATTTCCTTTCTGCATTGCCATGCCATTGAGCCAGCAGCTCGGGCACACGGGATTCAAATGAACCGTCCGCAATATAACACCGAATTAATTCCATCAGCCTGATCAATGCGCGTAAATTGTGAATGGACAGAAGCGTGCCCGCCAGCAATTCCCTGGCCATGATCAAATGGCGGATATAAGCACGGGTAAAAGTTTTACAGGTATAGCAGTCACAGGTCTCATCGATGGGACGGGGATCTCTTGCAAAACCTGCGTTCATCATGTTGAGGCGTCCCTCGGGCGAAAACGCGGAATGATGACGCGCCAGGCGGGTGGGTAGGACACAATCAAAAATATCCACACCGCGCGCCACGCCGTTGATAATATCTTCGGGCGTCCCGACTCCCATCAAGTAGCGCGGTTTATTTTCCGGCAAAAGCGGCAGGACAACATCCAGCGTGTCGTGCATCTCTTGTTTGGTCTCCCCCACTGACAGTCCGCCGATGGCGATGCCGGGCGTGTCGAGAGAAGCGATGAATTTCGCTGACTCAGCTCGCAGGTCCGCGTTGACGCCGCCTTGTACGATCCCGAATAAGGCCTGGTCGGATCGCGTCTTGGCTTTGACGGAACGTTCCGCCCAGCGGTGAGTCCGCTGCATGGCGATCCGGGAATAGGCCGCATCGTTTGGGTCGGAACACTCATCAAAGGCCATGATGATGTCCGCGCCGAGATTCTCTTGAATTTGAATGGATTTCTCCGGTGTGAAACGGTGCGTGGAACCGTCAATATGACTCCGGAAGGTCACGCCGTCATCGTCGATCTTGCGCGTCTTTGAAAGCGAGAAAACCTGGAAGCCGCCTGAGTCGGTCAGCATGGGGTTCGGCCACTGCATGAAGTGATGCAAGCCGCCCATGTCGCGCACGAGTTCATCACCCGGGCGAAGATAAAGATGATAGGTGTTGCTCAAGACCAGCGATGCGTTGACATCTTTGAGATGCTCGGGCGTGAGCGTCTTGACCGTCGCTTGCGTGCCGACTGGCGCGAAGACAGGTGTGATGAGGTCACCGTGCGGAGTGGTAAAGAGGCCCATGCGGGCACGGTCCTTTTTGGAGGTGATCTGGAATTGGAACATCGGGCTGATTATACAGGATGACGAACCGCTTCATGAAAAGCTGATAATTGGTTCTGTTTTGAGAGACAGCACCGCAAACAGACATTTGAGATACGCCCCTTCTTTGAACCCAATGGGATGATCGAGCGCATGACCTGTCCGTTCGATCTCTGTTAATCGTCGTCCTGCTTCTTTGGCTGTCTGATGAATGGATTCAAAAAAAGAATCGCTATCTACGCGGCTGGAACAGGAGGCCTGCACCAGCGTGCCGCCTTTTCGCAAGACGCCCAAGCCGAGACGTGTCAGTTTGCGATAAGCAGATAAGGCAGCGTCTATTTGTTTTTCACTTTGGGCGAACATGGGGGGGTCAATGATGATCATATCAAATAAACGTTTTTGTGACGCCATGCGTGCCAGGACGTCAAAGGCATCTTCGGCGATCGTCTCGTGAGGCACTGTCAACCCGTTATGTGCCATGTTGCGGAGAGCGGCTTCGAGGGCTGGCGCGCTGATATCCACGCTGACGACTTCCTTCGCTCCCCCGCGCGCCGCGTAGACGGAAAATCCGCCCGTGTAGGCGAAAACATTTAACACGGATTTACCTTTCGATAGTTTCTCAACCCGTGCGCGGTTGTCGCGTTGATCGAGGAAAAAGCCGGTCTTTTGTCCGTGAATGAGATCTGACTCAAAGACCAATCCATTTTCCTCAAACAGAATCGGGTTCGGGGGAATCTTGAGCGAGAGCGTCATTCCATCCTTAAGGCCGTATAAAAAGTCGGTCTGCTTTTGCAGCGAACGATTGAGTCGCAAGATCAAATGACTGACCGGGCTGACCTGCGCCAATGCGTCGCAGAATTCTTTTAGATGTGGAATCCAGGCCGCGGTATAAAGTTTTAAAACCAGCGCCTCGGCATAACGGTCGATCACCAGGCCGGGCAGGCCGTCATTCTCGCCATGCACAAGCCGATAGCCGCTGGTGTTTTGTTCTTCTAAAGAGGCGCGCAGGCGGGCGGCGCTGGCAAGTTTATTTTGAAACCAGTCCGCGTTGATGGTGGCAGGTTGGCGGGATTGCAGAATGCGTACACGGATCGCAGAAGTCGGGTCATATAAACCGATCGCCAGAAAGCGGCGCTTGTTATCGAAGATGGCAGCCAGGTCACCGGGCGCGCCCGTATGGCTTTGCCCGGTAATGGATCCGTCGAAGACCCAGGGATGTCCCTGCCGCAATGCACGTTCTGCGGGCGGACTGATACGCAGCGCAATCCGTTTCGCAGACGGGCCGGGGAGATGGGACAGGGAGGCGTTGAAGTCCATTGTGAATGGGATTATACAGTAGCCCCGCTTCATGCTTATTGGAAGTTTGGGAGTGCCTAAAATCAAAAATAAAAGAAGCGGGGCAATTCGTGAGAACACAAAGCGTTCATCCAATCCATCCACACAGCCGGGGGATCACGAAATCGGGCGTTATAATATCTGTAAACCAATGCCCGCTTTTACCAATGATCTGACGCAACGAATTTGGAAACGCATTACAGCTGTGCCTGCGGCTGTTAAGATCGTAGCAGCGGAGTAATACAATGAATTCCTTACGGATATTAGTGCGTGGCGCAAATGACGTCGGTTCGGCAGTCGCTCATCGTCTATTTGTGGCAGGGTACGCAGTGATCATTCACGAAATCCCTCAGCCAGCCACCGCACGCCGCAAGATGTCCTTCACTGACGCTGTGTTTGATGGACAGGACTTATTAAATGGCGTGACTGCTCATCATACGAATGACTTGCATCTCATCAACAGTTTACTGAATGAGCATGCTGTCATTCCCGTTACTGTGGAAAACATCTACAACGTAATAGAACATACCCAGCCGCAGGTTCTTATCGATGCCCGTATGCGGAAACATCACCAACCAACCCCCCAGCTTGATCTGGCGAGCCTGACCATAGGTTTGGGTCCCAACTTTATCGCAGGTGTAACAACTCACCTCGCCATAGAGACCGCCAGGGGCGAGGCATTGGGCCGCATCATTTCAAAAGGCGCAACAAGCCCCTTGCAGGGCGAACCACAATCCATCGCGGGCCACGCCCGTGACCGATATGTCTACTCTCCCAAAGCAGGGACATTTTATACCTCGCACCAGATTGGCGATTCCGTTCAACAGGGAGAGGAAATTGCCCGCCTCAATACCGTTCCGCTCTACGCCCCTATCCCTGGAATCTTACGCGGCCTCACACATGATGGTGTTCCCGTCGGTTTACGTACCAAAGTCATCGAAGTTGACCCGCGTACGCAAGGCGCGCAAATCTCTGGGATTGGCGAACGTCCCGCGCGCATTGCCGAAGGTGTCATCACTGCAATCCAGTCCTGGGAAGCAGATCATGTTCATTGATTCGTTTGGCAGCCCCTAAAGGTCATTAACTATTTCTGCAATCTTTCATTTGATCGCTGCGGTGAACTCTTGAGCGTGCAGACTCTGACTACGGAAGGTTAGAGATTATTAAATTTCGGATATTGGGGGATGGACCAGTAGGAGTTGAACCTTCAACTTAGCGGTTTTTTTGGTTCATGTCCTGAAGGGGTGTTTTTCTGTCTTTTCTATTTGCTGTAGAGGCATCATCAAATTGGAGGGGAAGTGAGCCCGAAAGGGCAAGGAAAGACCAGCCTTGCTGAACTTGAATCCCTCACTCTCGAAGAAACTCCGCCATCAACGCGAATGTGAAATTTACCACTTTTGTGGCATAATACTTGTTAATTGAATATTAGGATGAAACGAGGTGCGATATGTCTTCCTCTCGGAATTTATCACCGATTTTTTCCTTTTTCTTGGTGGCAATGCTTGTGAGCATGAGTTGCCAGTTTATCACTCAGTTCACAAACGGCAGCTCAAAAGATACCCCCCCACCCGGGCAACAGACTGGGGTTACTCCGGGCAGTGGCATGAATCATAAGCTCTCGCTTCAAGGACAGATTGGCGGCTCATCTTATGCCGTGGATATACAAGGAGATTTTGCCTATCTCGGTGTTGGCCCACGGATCTATGTGCTGGATACATCCAATCCATCCGCGCCAATATTTATGGGGCAATCTGGCGTCATGCCTGGGGTGGTGCGAAGTGTGATCGCTTCCGGTAACTATATTTACGTTGCGAATGGAAAAGGCTACCTGCGTGTCATTGATGTTTCGGATCCGACACAACCCACAGAGGTCGCTTCACTCGTTGAGTACTCACATGCTCAGGGTCTCGCGCTAGATGGGACTACGCTCTACATTGCCGATAATGCATTCGGCATGCGCGTGGTGGATGTCTCCGATCCATTAAATCCCAGGAAAATTGGCGAGGTGAAAGTACCGGGCGCGGCTCAATCAGTTGACATTGAAGGATCACGCGCCTTTTTAGCTGGTTCCACTACCGAAAATGGGCTCGTGGTTATAGACATCTCCAATCCCGCCCAACTCGTGAAGATGACTTCAATTGTCATTCCTGAATCACAAAGCTCTATGGTTTATGCTGTTAAAGTAAAAGGAAATTACGCTTATGTTGCGACGGGCGGTCGTGGACTGGTCATTATAGACATAACGAACCCAGCACAGCCGGTCAAAGCAGGCGAGTTCCTCACTCCTTGGGCAGATGGTCTGGTCATAGAGGGCAACTCACTTTATTTGACCGATGCAACCGAAGGTCTATACGTGCTTGATATTTCCGACCCAAAGAATCCGTTACAGACTGGGTTGTTACCCCTCAAATTGTTCCAACAGGACGTCCCCGGTCAACGCAATATGGTGGTCCAAAACGGAAAAGTTTTCCTCGCCAACGGAAATCAAGGCATGCTGGTGGTGGATGCATCCGTTCAACCCGCCCTAACAGGAAGGTTCGATGTTCCCCTGCCCGGCGCTGATTGGGATGTGCTTGTGGATAACAACGTCGCTTATGTCATCGCAGATACGCTTGGTTTATATACTGTTGACGTAGCCAATCCGTCTCAGCCGCGCCAACTGGACTTTGATATTTCCGGTATCAGCGGACTACGCACCCCGCGCGGCATAGCGATCAATGGACAATACGCATACATTGCCGATATCAACAATGGTTTCAGCATTTACGATATTTCAGACCCATCCAATCTCAGAGAACTTAGCCGCATAGAAAAACCACAGGGCATGACCGACGTGGTAGTCTCTGGCAACTTTGCTTATGTATCCATGCAAGAACACGAGAAACGGGAAAAGCGAGGCATGCTTGTTTATGATGTCTCGAATCCATCACAACCGATACAGGTTGGTTTTGTGAACACTGATCACAGTTCCTGGGCAGTAGCCGTACAGGAAAATTATGCCTACTTCCCTGAGGCCATCGAATTGGTTGAAACAGGTCAATCCTCCAAGTTGCTCATTTTCGATATATCCAATCCAGCCAACCCGGTTGAAGCTGGGATGACTGATACTGCTCTCAATGCTCCCGTCGCTATGAGCATCGAAGTTAACGGAAACTATGTGTATGTAGGCGACCAAAAACAAGGTCTGCGTATCTTCGATATATCTAACCCCGCTGCTCCAGCAGAAATTGGATCACTTCCTACGATTATGATGATTTTTGATTTGGTTGTGGTCGGAGATAAAGTATTCACAGCCAGTTATGGTTTTGTGAGCGTTGTGGATGTTTCCAATCCAGCTAAACCTGTGCTTGAAGATATGTACATCTCGTCAGGTTTGAGCATGGGAATTGATGCGGCAGGAAACACGATTTACGTTGTTGATTTTGATGGCGGACTGGCAATACTCAAGTATGAAAAATAAAGCCAACTCCAGGCGGCTGGCACGCATTGCATTTTTTGTCGCGCTCGCCGCGCAGATCATTCCTTGTTGCAGCATAATATCGAATATCATTACGCCAGCGTATTACACAGGACCTTTTATCCTTGAATTCCGAGTTCTCATTTTGATCCTCGGTCTGCTCAGTGCCCTTCTCGGAGCTCTGGCTTTGGTCAGACGGACTGACTCAAAAGTCAAGGCGGTTGCCGCGATTGTCCTGGGTTTGGCGGCGGTGATCTGGCACATTGTCTTATGCGGAACCGATGCTTTACACGAACCTCCATACTGTACTATGGTCTGGTTCATCAGATACCCGTAAAGGTCAATATGAAAAACCGCACTCCCGGGCGTGCGACTATCACGGTGACCCTTTAAAGCCATGCACCTGTGCATCTGTCGTAGTTACCCAATATCAATAACAAAAAGAATCGTCATTCCCTTACAGGGACGATGTGCGAGCAGGGCGAAGCCCGACGACAGCGTACCCGAATGGGAAAGTAATCCCCTTCTTGTGATAGGGATTGCTACGTCATACCGGGCTCGCAATGACAGGTTTTATATTAGATTTTAGGTATTCCCAAAAGTTGAACAGTGATCATCCCGGATGAATTATCAACCTGGATACGGAAATGCTTACGGATTGCACAGTGTCAGCACAGCCGCGGATATTAAGTGCAACTCCGATATGCGCGTGGTGGAAGTACGAAAGTTCTGCAGGCAGATGATGCGGGAAAAAGCCTGGCAAGAGCGTCGATAAGCCAGTTGCAATTTTCAACTCTGGGATAGGGTCGCATATGGAAACTAGCAAGAATAGTTGCGGATCTTGCGGGGCATGGAGGAGGTTTAGCTCGTAACGTCAGGTGACTGCTGGAGGCCTGGCGTAAAACAAAGCGCCCTTTTTTTCACGTTCAACATCTTTCGGTATCCCCTAATTCTCCTTGGCGACCGGCACATCCTGGAAGCGAAATTAAGGATGATGTAAAACCACAGGCCGGCGAGCTGTTATTTCAAAAACATGTCAACAGCGCCTTTATCGGCACGGACCTGGAACGTCAACTGCGTGAGCATGGCTATGATACGCTGGTCATCGTTGGCCTGACCACGCCGCATTGCGTATCCACCACGACGCGCACGGCTGGGAACCTTGGTTTCAATGTTTATCTTGTCGCAGATGCAATTGCCGCGTTCGAGATGAAAAGACACAACGGGAAACAATACACGGCTGAGGAAATCCATGCCGTGTCACTGGCGACGTTAAATGCTGAATTTGCCGCAGTTATAGAAACAGAAACTTTGTTATCGAAATTATAGTATGATTTTTTTCACCCGTTTGGACAGTATAAAGTATAATATTTCGCGTCTCACACTCTCACCCAATTCACAAAGGAGAAAAAATGAAAGCCTTACGATTTTTAAGTGGAATGTTAGTGTTGGCATTCCTGGTTGCAGCCTGTTCGCCAGCGGCGGCGCCGACCGCCGCGCCTGCGGCCTCTGGTTCCAATGGTCTGCCTGATTTAGGGGGGAAGGAAATCATTGTGGCCGTCGAAAACGCCTACCCCCCCTTCAACTTCATTGACAAAGCCACCAACCAGGGCACGGGCTGGGATTATGATGCCTGGCAGGAGATCTGCAAGAAGTTGAATTGCAAGCCTGTCATGACCGAAGCAGCCTGGGATGGAATCTTCGAAGCAGCCGCTGCGGGTCAATATGACGTGGTGGCAGACGGCGTGACGATTACCGAGGAACGCAAACAGAAAGTCGCCTTCTCCGATCCTTACATGCACTACGGACAGGTCATTCTTGTTCGCGCTGACGAAACACGTTTCACGGACTCAAAATCTCTTGCCGCATTACCAGACACGAAAGTCTCTTCACAACTTGGTACGACTAATGAAGCGAAAGCCATTGAGATCGTCGGCGAAGCCCGCGTGAATTCCTTCGACACATTCGACGCCTCCGTACTGGCTTTGATGAGCAAGGATGTCGACGCAGTCATCATCGACCAGCCAGCAGCCCTCGGATTCATGGCTGCGAATAAAGGCAAACTTAAATTCCTCGATGAATTGTTAACCAGCGAGGACCTGGGATTTGTCTTCAAACAGGGCAGTGATTTGGTTGACCCGATCAACGCCGCGCTTGCCTCCATGAAAGCCGACGGCACGCTCGATGCTCTTTACCAGAAGTGGTTTGTGGATTACGTTCCGTCCAACTAAGCACTGAACAAGTTCGCCCGATAATACAGGGGCTTGCCTGCCACGTTGGCGGCAAGCCCCTCTGATTGGAGGCAAGCGCTTGACTACTACAACCGAAAAAATCGGCAAAGGACGATTACTGCCGGCCACCAGCAGTCTGGAACAATGGCCCTGGTGGGCTTTGACAATTGCCCTAGCGGCTGTCCTCATTATTTTTAGCATTCTCACCACCCCACTTTATCAGGATGCCTTCAACTTCATTCGCGAAGGTTTCGTGACCACAGTGCGGGTCACCCTGACGGCTTATTGCTTTGCCATTCTCGGGGGTTTATTTCTGGGACTGGGCCGAGTCTCCAAAAACGTTATCTACTACAATTTTGCCACCCTCTACGTCGAGGTGATGCGTGGTATTCCGATGCTGGTCATCATCCTGTACGGCGCATTTGTGGTTGTACCACTCGCCTTGCAAATCATTAATGGACTGGGCAGTTGGCTGGCTGGTTTTGCACTGCTGGCTGGCTTGGGAGCGGCTCTCCAGAAAATTACCATACAAGACGTGGATATGAGCGGTCGCGCCATCGCCGGTCTGGCAATGGGCTATGCTGCGTTTGAAGCAGAAGTCTTTCGCGCGGGGATTCAATCCATTGAGCGCGGCCAAATGGAAGCCGCGCGTTCACTGGGCATGACGTACGTTCAAGCCATGCGTTACGTCATCCTGCCCCAGGCATTTCGCCGCGTACTGCCGCCGCTCGGGAATGACTTTATCGCCATATTGAAAGATTCCTCGTTGATCTCCGTGCTGGCTGTGCGCGACATTACCCAGTTGGGCAAGTTGTATCGTGCCCGCACCTTCAGTTCCTTCGAAGCTTATAACACCATGGCATTTTTATATTTGAGCATGACGCTCTCTCTGTCCATGCTTGTAAAATTCATTGAGAGGAAATTAGGCCGTGGACGCTAACCAGAACCAGGATATCATTATTCAGATCGATAATGTAACCAAGTCATTTGGCAAGATCAAGGCCTTGCAGGGAGTCAGTACCACGGTCAAACGCGGCGAGGTGCTGGTGATTATCGGTCCCAGCGGTTCGGGTAAATCCACACTTTTGCGCTGTATCAATGTGCTGGAATATCCCGATGGCGGTCACATCTTTGTAGATGGGATTCCAGTCATGCACAAGCAGACCAATATCAACGCTGTGCGAGCCGAAGTGGGAATAGTGTTCCAGCAATTTAATCTATTCCCCCACCTGACAGTTCTTGAAAATATCATGCTGGCCCAGCGCGTCGTGCGCGGACGCGAACGCAGTGAAGCTGAACAAGTTGCGCGACAGCAACTAAAGCATGTCGGCATTCCGGAAAAAGCCGAGGCATATCCTGGGCAGCTCTCCGGTGGACAGCAGCAGCGTGTGGCCATCGCCCGCGCTCTGGCCATGAATCCCAAGATCATGCTCTTTGATGAACCCACCTCCGCGCTCGACCCGGAGATGATCAAGGAAGTGCTCGATGTCATGGTGGCGCTTGCAAAAGAAGGCATGACCATGGTCGTGGTGTCGCACGAAATGGGCTTTGCCCGCGCCGCCGCAGACCGCATCGTTTTTATGGATGAGGGCTGCATCATTGAAGAGGGCACACCTGATGCATTTTTCAATAACCCGCGTGAAGAACGCACAAAGGCCTTCCTGAGCAAGATTCTTTAATTCGGTCATGCGGACAACCAAAGTTTTTTCTCCCAACGAGAAGAATTCCAACTCGGATCATATTATATTTTCAATTCGCAAATTGAATACAGCGGAAGATTTCCATCTCGCAGAAATTGCCCAGCGCGAGATCTGGGGCATTGAAGACAGCACGGAAATCGTACCAAAGGATTTAATGATCATCGCGCAAAAAAATGGCGGGCTGGCGCTCGGCGCCTATAACGATTCAAATGAAATGATCGGCGTGTTGTTTGGTTTCCTGGGGCGCACAGCCGAGGATCACTGGAAGCACTGCTCGCATATGATGGGAGTTTTGCCAGCCTATCGCCGCATCGGGGTGGGCGAGGCGCTCAAAACCCACCAGCGCGAATTTGTTTTGAATCAAGGCGTGGATTTAATAACCTGGACGGTAAACCCGCTTGAGGGAGTCAACGCCTCGTTGAACTTCGGCAAACTGGGCGCGGTCTGCCGCAGCTATGATCGCAACTTCTATGGCGACATGGCTGATGGACTCAACCGCGGCCTGCCGTCCGATCGCTTCGAAGTGGAATGGTGGATCAACAGTCCGCGCGTGGAGAAGCGTTTACAACAAAAATCAGCGCGCCCTCGCCTCGCCGAGCTGCAGCAAGCCGGCGTGCAATTGGTCAACAGCACAGTCATGGAACAGGGTATCCGCCTGCCTCAAAATGTAAACCTGATGATGGACGCTCCAACACTGTTATTCGAAGTCCCCGCTGATTTTCAGGCTGTAAAAACAGGATCAATGACAAACGCCCTGGCATGGATCGAACATACGCGGGCGATTTTTGAAGCCTATTTCCACAATGACTACGTGGTTTCCGAATTCATCAGCGAACCAGGCACGGGGGAGCGCCGCAATTTCTTTATTTTGCAACGCGGCCTGTCAACCATATTGGTTGCCTGAGCCTCAATCAGGATTAAAGCAATATAAAGGATTTCAAACGTGAGCGACTTACTCATCGAAAGAATTGAATTGCGCGTGATCGAGATCGAACTGATCAGTCCGTTTCGCACCAGTATGGGACTGGAGTTAACTCATCCCTGTATTATCGTGAGCGTCCACGGCGGCGGCTTGACTGGCTGGGGCGAGTGTGTCGCCTCGCAGGCGGTCACTGCTGAATGGGCATTCTATTCCTATGAGACCGTTGAAACTGCCTGGCACATCCTGAAGGACTTCCTCGCGCCCGCTCTGGTCGGCAAAAAATTAAACTCGGTCAAACCTGTGGTTCAAATTGGCGAACATCTGCGCGGACATCCCATGGCACGCGCGGGATTGGAAGCGGCAGTTTGGGATTTGCTGGCACAGTCTGAAGGACTCCCACTGGCTGACTTTTTGAGGAAGGGACAAAGCTATTCACAGCCGCGGCACGACCGTGTCGATGTGGGCGTCAGTATCGGCATTCAATCGTCCATTGATGAAACGGTAAAGAATGTGGCGGATTATATCCAGCAAGGGTATCGGCGCATCAAACTCAAGATCGAGCCGGGCTGGGATGTCGACGTGGCGCGAGCCGTGCGCCGCGAGTTTCCAGACATTCAGTTGATGTTGGATGCGAACTCCGCCTACACTCTGGATGATGCCAGCCATCTCAAGCAACTCGATGAGTTCAACCTTTTGATGATCGAACAGCCGCTGGCTTACGACGATATCTACGAACATGCCCGCCTGCAATCGCAACTGACCACACCCATTTGTTTGGATGAAAGCATTCACACGCTCAAACATGCGGAATGGGCTTTTGAACTGGATGCCTGTCGCATCATCAACATCAAACCAGGCCGCGTCGGCGGACTGTATCACGGGCGCGCCATCCATGACCTGAGTCTGGCGCGCGGCAAACCGGTCTGGATCGGCGGGATGATGGAAACCGGCATCGGGCGCGCCGCCAACATCGCGCTGGCTTCCCTGCCAGGAATTACATTACCCAGCGACATCTCTGCCAGTAGTCGTTACTACCGGCAGGATATTGCCGACCCACCCTTCGTCCTCAACCCGGATAGCACAATCAACGTGCCAACTGCTCCCGGAATTGGCGTAAACATTATCACAGATCAATTGGAAGCATATACTCAACGAAAAACCGTTGTATCCGCGTCAACATAATGGTAATTTACTCGTCTTGTGCAAAATGCCCGCAGGTATATTTTACAGACAGGCTCGAATTACAGGAACCTACGGAACGGTGCGTTAATCAATGATCCATCAATAGGAGAAGCAATCATGAAAGCGGGCACATGACCGAGATGGATATCCGCCTCGTGTTCTGGAATCACCTGCGGATTCTTGGCAGTACCATGTCTAACCGCAAAGAGCTTGTGAAGGTAACGAAACTTGTCTTTGACAAAAAATTGAAACCGGTAATTGACAGCGTTTATCCCCTCGAACAAGCCCGCGCGGCGTTTGAACGTCTGGCCGCCGGCGGGCAGTTTGGTAAGATTATGATCAAGGTTGGCGATTGAAATTCAGACCTGATGCAGATCATCAGGAATATCCTGGGATACTTTCATGCGGAGGAAGCAACATGGCTGAAAATTCGGTTCGTGACGTGGTTATCATTGGCGGGGGAGTAATTGGCGTATGCGCGGCGTATGAACTGGCAAAGAGGGGCGTGCAGGTTACGCTCATCGAACAACAGGAAATTGCATCGGGGTCTTCCTACGGGAACGGTGGGTTGATCGTCCCCAGCCATAGTGTCCCTTTGGCCGCGCCGGGCGTACCCATGCAGGGGTTGAAATGGATGTTAAACCCGGAAAGTCCGTTTTATATCAAACCCCATTTCGACCTGGAATTTATCGAGTGGATGACCCGCTTTGCATTTGCCAGCCGCCATGGACCGATGATGCGCGCCATTCCCGTCCTGCGCGACATGCTTCTCGCCAGCCGCGCAATCTATGATGATCTTGCAGTCCATGCGGGTTTTGATTTTAACTACGAACAAAAGGGGACGTTGATGGTGTACCTGACTCCACGCGGGTTGGAAGACGGTGTGGAGGAAGCGCAGCTGGTCGGCCAATTTGGCGTTGAAACGAAAGTCTTGAATTCAGCAGAATTGCGCGAATGTGAACCCGCTTTGCACACAGATATTCTCGGCGGAATCCACTATTTGCAGGACGCACATCTCGACCCCGCCCATTTTGTGACAGGCCTGGCGGAAAAAGCAAAAACGCTGGGAGTTCATATTTTGACAAAGACAGAAGTTCTTGGCTTTGAAGCGGCCAACTCACACATTGCGCACATCCGCACCACGCGAGGGGATTTTTCGGCGGAGCAAGTCATTTTATCTGCGGGCGCGTGGTCGCCTGCTATCGCGCGTGATTTGAAAATAAAACTCCCCATTCAAGCCGCCAAAGGGTATAGCATCACGCTGACACGCCCGCAGATCAGTCCCAAAATGCCGCTGATGTTTGGGGAAGCGCATATCGTTGTCACGCCGCTGGGCGAACAATTACGTCTTGCTGGCACGCTTGAACTGGCCGGCATGGACTTATCCATTAACCAACGTCGGGTCACGGCAATTCACCGGGCATCTGCGCGCTATCTTACGGATATAAATGACGGCAAGGTCATCGAAATCTGGCGCGGGCTGCGTCCCTGCACGCCGGATGGATTGCCAATAATTGGGCGATCGGGAGCATACGACAATTTGATCGTTGCAACCGGCCACGCAATGTTGGGCATATCGCTTGGGCCGATTACAGGCAAACTTGTCTCACAATTGGTCACAGGGGAGAGAGCTGAAATTGAGCTTTCACCATTGAGGTTGGATAGGTTTTAAAAAGATTTCGTATTTCGCCGCCTGCAGTCCAAATTTGTGCGTCTCTGCGCCTCTGGCGGAGGCATTGTTGTATAGGCTGAAAATATGATGGGGTAAATTTAATAGGGATTATTGATTTCTCAATAATCCCCTCTGCGCGGCGACGGCGATTGCGGCAGCGCGTGAATCAACCCCCAGTTTGTTGTAGATACCCGCCAGATGCGCTTTGACCGTTCGCTCGGAGATGCCAAGATGGGCTGCAATCTCTTTACTGCGTTCGCCGCGCGCGACGGCTTCCAGCACTTCCTGCTCGCGCTCCGTTAGATTAATAGATTCATTGGCCTTTGATTGTGTGGATGACGCATTCGTTCGTGATAGGACGCGCGCCATGATCTCAGGTTTAAGCAATGTCTCTCCACGCGCCGCGGCGCGGATCGTATCGAACAAAGTTGAGCGATCCGTATCTTTGAGCAGGTATCCATGTGCGCCTGCTTGAAGTCCACGAAACATGAGCTCATCTTCGTTGAAGGTGGTCAGAATGACAACAGCAATGTCGGGTTGTTCGACGCGTAATTTCTCGATGGCCGTCAAGCCATCCATATTGGGCATACGCAGATCCATCAACACAACGTCTGGTTTCAGTTTTTTGCAAAGGCTCAATGCTTCCACGCCATCGGAGGCTTCGCCCATGAGTTCGAATTCGTTTTCTGTTTCGAGGATCAGGCGCAATCCCTGACGGATGATGAGATGGTCGTCGGCGATGAGAATTTTAATCATGACCCTCACCCTGACCCTCTCCAAAGGGGAGAGAAGGCAACATTATCTGGATTTTCAGCGTTGTGCCCTTGCCATTTTCACTTTGGATTTCAAACCTGCCATTTACCAAGCGGACTCGTTCTTTGATTCCCAATATGCCATAGTGACCTGATGGGATGGCAGACGCATCAAAACCCTGACCGTCATCCTGGATCGTGAGGGACAAGCTTTTATCCTTCATTCTGACATTGACTTCCACGTTTTGCGCCCGGGCATGATTCGCGATATTGGTGAGGGCTTCTGCCACAGAACGGAGAATGGTCTCTTTAACAGGATCAGGCAAAGGCGGAGTCCCCTGCGGGGATGATATCTGATCCGCGTGGAAAATGCAGGGGATGCCCGTCGCGTCAGTGAAGCGCGAAATCTCCAGGCGCAGGGCTGACTCCAGATCATCCAGAGAAGATTGACGAAGATCGTCAATCGCGCGACGCGCATCCGCGAGCGTGAGGCGGGCTTGTCCCATGGCATTGCCAACAATGGACTGAGCCTTGTCGTTACGATTGTTGGCAAGGTGCGCATCGGCGGCTTCGAGTTGAAGGATGAGACCCGCAAGCCCCTGTGAGAGGGTATCGTGAAGTTCACGCGCCATGCGCTGGCGTTCGTTGGCAATGGTCAGGTCTTCAACGCGGGCGGCATATTCAGTGAGTTGTTTGTTCGCAGACTCAAGTTCTGTTGCAAGCATTTGCGCTTGTTCACGGGCTTCTGTCTGACGCGTGTAAAGGGTCACATACGTGCCGACAAAAATAACGGTGGGAATGGAAGTGAGCAACCAAAACGAAGCGCCTTCCTGAGCGTTGAGCAAAACGAAGTTTACGAGCGAAAGCGTGAGATAAAAAATCGCAGAGAGGATACCCCAGCGGTTGATGCCTAAAAAGCCGATGGTCTCACCGATCAACGCCATGTAGAGCGCAAAGACCATGCCGATATTGCCAGACAGGTTGACGATGACAAAAGCCAGCGCGCTTTGACCGAGAATGTACCAGAGGATGCGGTTTCGATTCTGAATGATGCGGCTGACGTTCCAATGTGCGATGATGTGAATGGTCAGCAATAGTGTATAAGGAAAGACCATCCGTGAATTTCGCAGGCTTGGCGTGGCAATCAGAGTCCAGATATACATCCCGACCATCACGAATGTCATGAATCCGAAAAAGATTTTGTAATCCTGTTCAACTTTGGCGGTTGGTTTCGTTTGCATGGTGTTTACTCATCATATAGGAAACGTCCCGAAGGTTTTCTTGAAAAACCTTGTTAAGTCTGTTATACCTTCGGGACGGTGCAAAGCGTCTAGTGTCCAAATTCTATCTGATTATAAGACTCGTTGCCATTGTTCGAGCGGACAGTGTACGAAAGGACAATATCCCTTTTCCCTAAGGCACACTTGTTATGAAGTGGGGCGATCTGTATACTGGGGGCAAGATAATTGAACTACCCTCACCCCCAACCCCTCTCCCTAAGGGAGAGGGGAGAAAGAAAAAGATATGAACGCAATCGAAGTTAAGAATCTCAAAAAGTCATTTGGTGAATTTCAAGCCGTGCAGGATGCGACTTTCAACGCAGAAAGCGGCGAAGTGTTGAGCCTGCTCGGACCGAATGGCGCGGGAAAATCAACAACCATTTCCATGCTCTCGGGCTTGCTCGCACCGACTGGAGGCGACGCATCCATTATGGGACATTCGGTCACGAAAGAGCCCGAAGCCGCGAAGGCCAGCCTCGGTGTGGTGCCGCAGGATATTGCGCTTTACCCTGATCTTTCGGCGCGCGAGAATTTGGTCTTTTGGGGCAAGATGTATGGCTTACGCGGCGCGGCGTTGAAGTCGCGTGTCGATGAAGTGCTGGAAGTGATCGGGCTGGCTGACAGGCAAAGGGATCATGTGGGAAAGTTTTCGGGCGGCATGAAGCGGCGCGTCAATATCGGCGCAGCATTGCTCCACAAGCCCGCGGTCGTCATCATGGACGAACCCACTGTCGGCATCGATCCACAGTCGCGCCGCCATATTTTGGATAACGTCAAGGAATTGAATCGGCAGGGAATGACCGTGCTTTACACCACGCATTACATGGAGGAAGCCGCCGAGCTTTCGCATCACATCGCCATCATGGACAAAGGCAGGATCATTGCGTACGGCACTCATGCTGAGTTGATCAAAATGGTCGGCGGGCAAACGCGCATTGATATCACGCTCAACATCGTGGCTGAAAATATTCTTTCGGCATGGCAAAAGATCGACGGTGTTTCGAAAATTGATTCGTTGGATGGCAAGGTCACGGCGCTCGTAGATGATTCAAATCGTGTTCTGCCGCGTCTCTTCGATGCCGCTGCCAAAGCCGATGTGCGCATCACGTCCGTGGATATTCAGGAGCCGAATCTCGAAACCGTGTTCCTACACCTCACGGGTCGTGCGTTGAGGGATTAACATGAAAATACTCGACATTGCCTTCAAGGATTTGACGCGTTCGTTTAGAAGCGTATTTGCCATCGGGATGATGGTCATCGCGCCGTTGATGTTGACGGGCTTGATCTACTTTGCCTTCGGCAGCGTTTCAAGCGGGACCCCGAGCATGCCCGCCGTTAAAGTGGGTGTCCTCAATCTGGATGTTTTACCTGCGGATGCTCCGCTCGATGTGCCGCTCGGTGACAACGTCCGCAGTATGTTCTTCGATGAAAGTGTTGCTTCATGGATCACTGCCTCTGATTATGCGGATGAAACATCCGTGCGCGCTGCGCTTAATAATCAGGAGATCGGCGTTGCTGTCATTGTTCCGAAAAAATTCACAGAGCGTTTTCTCAGCGGTGATAAAGATGTGCAGGTACTGGTCATCAGTGATCCGACTTTATCCATCGGTCCAGCCGTTGTGCAGAACATGGTCACAATGATGGTGGATGGTGTTTCTGGCGGAGGGATCGCACTCGAGACGTTTATGAGTCGTCAACGAACGAACGGCATCGCCGCTGATCTGACACAAATCCCATCCTGGATTGAACGTTATACAACCTGGTATGCTGACTTTCAACGCAA
>CAZEGE010000028.1:0-5155 GCA_964511765.1 uncultured Anaerolinea sp. | reverse complement strand
GAACGCGGACAATCGCATCCCTTTGGCTGTGGTGGACCCTGAACCTGGGGCTGTGTTGAATAATGCGCTTATCATGCGGCTTGAATCGTCAGACACAGTGCGTGTTGAAAGTATGAATGAAGCGGATGCAATGGATGCATTGCACAAAGGTGATGTGGCTGGGGTGTTGGTCATCCCTGCGGGGTTCAGCGAACAGGTTGAGGCGGGAAAAGAAGCGCAATTGACTTTGATTGCAGATTCAGTCTCCATACAGGGACAATCGCTTTACCAATTATTGCGCGTCCCGATATCCCAATTGATGAGTGCAGTGGAGATCAGCCGCGAGACCGTGGATATCCTCGGCACGGCGAATTCGTCCGTCGAACAAAGCGCTGCGTTCGATCTGGCATGGAGCAAATGGACGGAGGCATCGAAGGTTTCATTGGTGAAAGTGGAACAGGCGGTTGCCCAAGAGTCGTCTGATTGGACGGGCGGCAATCCATATAATCAATCGTCGCCTGGGATTTTGGTACAATTTGCGATCTTTGGATTGGTGACATCGGCGCAGATATTGGTGCAGGAGAAAAAGTTTCGCACATTGCAGCGACTGATCACAACCGCCATGGAGCCATGGGAAATAGTCGCAGGACATATGCTGGCAATGTTCACGATTACCCTTTTGCAGACCGTGGTCCTGATCGTATTCGGTCAATTTGCCTTAAAAGTGAATTATATGCGTGAACCGCTTGGTGTCCTATGGATGGCACTGACCTTAGGTTTGTGGGTCTCTTCGATGGGTTTGCTGATCGGCGTGATTGCCAAAGAAGAACAACAGGTAATTTTATATTCAATGATTGCCATGTTCCTGTTCTCGGCATTGGGCGGCACATGGTTCCCGCTGGAAGCAACGGGCGGGGCATTTGCGGTAATCGGTAAAGCGATGCCCTCCGCCTGGGCAATGAACGGCTTGCAGAATATCCTGATCCGTGGGCTCGGTTTGGAATCCGTGTGGATGGCAGGCGGGATATTATCTGCCTATGGGATCGTATTCTTCATGCTTGCGGTTTGGCGATTCAGAAAAATGGATTTGTAGGCCCGTCCAGTTGGAGGGGCGTCATTGATCTCTGCGGAGGCTCTCCTAAGCCGCTGCAATGAGAAACTCACTCCGCTTGCATATAAGGCGTGTTTGAAATCAAGAAAGAAATCGTCACCCCTTGGGTGTTGAAGAGTCACGTACATCCTGATATTATTGATCCCAGCACAGGCGAGATGAGAGTTGTACAAGATCAGTCACACATCAAGTCTGACCCGCCTCTCGAAACGAAATCAACTTCGAATACATCCGAAGCGCGTATCATATCCAAGAAGGAAAAATGGTCTGGTCCCTAAATGTCGCCAATTAATTTAACGCTACTGTTCCTGTTGATTGCAGCGCTCTTGCTCCTGGGGAATATCATCCGGGCCGATATCGTCGCATTGATGTTAATGCTGGCGCTGGGATTAAGCGGCATCCTGTCTCCACAGGAAGCCTTTTCAGGATTCAGCCGTTCGGCGGTCATCATCATGCTTTCAGCCTTTATCCTGGCGGAGGGATTGCGCCGCTCAGGCATGACCGAACGCATAGGTTTATTCATCATTAAATTATTCGGCAAAGGGGAGCGGCGATTAATTTTCGGTGTGATGACAGCCTCGGCGTTGCTTTCGCTTTTTATGAATAACATCGCCGCCGCATCCCTGCTCTTTCCTTCATTATCCGGAGTGGCGCGTCGTTCCAAAGTCTCGCCATCAAAACTGCTCATGCCGCTGGCCTTTGGGACCATCCTTGGCGGCATGGCGACATTATTGACAACGACCAATATCGTCGTCAGCGGCTTGTTGCGCGACGCACAATTGCCCGGTTTCGCGCTCACGGATTTTGCCCCTGTCGGTCTTCCACTGACCTTGGCAGGTATCCTTTTCATGGTCTTATGGGGACGTAAGTTATTGCCAGACCAATCCCCCGCGCAGCGTCACGAAGAGAACAACGACTCGGATGAATTGCTGGACACATATCAACTCTCCGAAAGGTTGGTCAGGGCAGAAGTATGCACAGGCGGAAGCCTGGATGGCATGACCCTTGAAAAAAGCGATCTACGTGAAAAATATCATCTCAATGTGATTGCGATTCAACGTGGAAGATCCACCTTACCCATCGAAGCCAAAACCATCCTAAAAGGCAGGGATATTCTATTAATCATGGCTCGTCCTGAAGACAGCCTGCCCGAATCACTATCTGACATGTTGAAAATCCTTCCTTCCGGCAAATGGCAACAGGATTATCTTGCCACACCGGATTTGAAATTAATTGAAGCCGCTATTGCGCCTCGCTCCCATCTTGCCAGTCAGACGTTGCAAGAGATCCGTTTTAAGCAAAAATTTGGAGCGAAGGTCTTAGCCGTATGGCGGCATGGGCGTTCCATCCGCACCCGCCTCGCGGATTTGCCGCTTGAATTTGGCGATGGCTTGTTACTCCAGGGAACAGAAGATAACTTGAGTTTGTTGAGAACAGAACCTGGATTGATTCTCCTTGCAGAATCAGCGCCATCCACGCGCATGACCCTGCGCGGCTGGTTGACAACCTTTATCATGTTTGCCGCGTTGACCCTGGCCATGATTTTCCCAACGCTGATTGCGGAAATTATGTTGAGCGGCGCGGTGGCAATGGTGTTGATCCGCACGATGAACATGGATCAGGCATATCGCGCGATTGACTGGCGAAGTTTATTCCTCGTCGCTGGTATGCTGCCCGTAGGCGTTGCATTGAATAAAACCGGCGCGTCAACCATGTTTGCAAATACAATTCTCTCGTCCATGGGAGGCTCGGGACATTGGGTGCTGTTGGCTGGGTTTGTTTTATTAACTGTCGCATTGACCCAGGTCGTTAACGGCGCAGCCACAGTGACGGTGATTGCGCCAATCGCAATTGCAACTGCCCAACGGGTCGGGATGGAACCGAGGAGTGTGGCAATGGCGGTGGCGCTGGCTTCATCCATGGCGTTCATGTCTCCGCTCGGACACTCGGTCAATATCCTGGTCATGGGGGCCGGCGGGTATACATTCAAGGATTATGCCCGCGTCGGAATCCCGCTCACGATTTTACTTGTCATTATTTTGATGATAACCCTGCCTATCATTATGCCGATAGGAAATTGAAGTATGCAAAAAGGGAGGGAAGTGGATGGAGAAGAATGAGGTAAAATCTACAACTCAAAGGTAAGAGGCTCCCCTCTTCAACAATTAAATTCCTAGTGTATTTTATGGAGAAAATCTAATGACGACTGTTCGTACTGATGTTTTTAAAATTGGCGATAAATTTGTAACCCTGCTCGGCGATGAGGTGAAGGTTGGGCAGCTGGCTCCAGAATTCACCTCTGTTCTGCCAGGCTGGGCTTCTGTGAATCCGATTCAGGAATCCAAGGGCAAGGTGATTATCCTTTCGGCTGTCCCCTCCCTGGATACCGATGTCTGTGACCGCGAAACCCGCCGCTTTAATGAAGAAGCCGCCAAACTCGGCCAGGATATCGTCATCTACACCATCAGCACCGATTCCCCCATGGCGCAAAAACGCTGGTGCGGAGCATCCGGTGTGGATAAGGTCAAGGTCGTTTCTGACATGGTTGAAACTGATTTCGGTTTGAAATACGGCATCGTGATCAAGGAACGCCGTTACCTGCGTCGTTCGGTATTCATCGTTGGACGTGACGGAAAACTAACCTACGTCAACTACCTGCCAGCCCTCGGCGAAGAACCTAATTACGATGAAGTGATCATGGCTGCCAGGGATGCTTTGAAATAAAACGAATGCCTGAAAAAATAGAATCAGGTTGAGGTCCAGAAAGAAGCGAAACCGCCTCCTCGTCCTCCCAATGTGTTTTGGGAGCAGGAGGCGGTTTTTACATCTCATTGAATCTGATGTAAAATCCAGCGATTATGAAAAATAACAAAACGGTAATCATGGTGTGGGGCAGGAAAGAACAGGTAATACGGATAAATATATGAGTGAAGCAAAAAAAGCATTCTGGGACGGCGTGCGAGCAGAATTCCCGCTCTTAATAGGTGTATTCCCTTTTGGCATGATCTATGGAGCGCTTGCCATCAACGCAGGTCTTTCCGCATTCAGTTCGCAAATGATGTCATCCATTGTGTTTGCAGGCTCAGCGCAATTTGTTACCACACAACTTGTGCATGATGCCGCACCCGGGTTCGTCATCGTATTGACCATTGGGGTCATCAACCTGCGTCACATGCTTTACAGCGCATCCCTTGCGCCTTATTTAAAGAATCTGTCATTGAAATGGAAAACCCTTCTTTCCTATCTGCTCACTGACGAAGCCTACGCACCAACAGTCTTAAAATATGAGGAGCAGGGCGTAAGACCTGGCAGCCATTGGTTTTTGTTGGGGGCAGGGTTTTCATTATGGTTCACATGGCAGGTCAGCACTGCGCTTGGCATCTTCCTCGGCGCTGAGATGCCGGAAAATTGGCCGCTTGAATTTGCATTGCCACTGACCTTTATCGCGATGGTTGTGCCTGTCTTAAAAAAACAACCGATGATCGCCGCTGCAATAAGCGCGGGAGTGGTGGCTTTACTAGCCTATAACCTTCCTTTCAAATTGGGGTTGATCCTGGCCGCATTGATCGGCATCGCCGTAGGCACATTCCTGGAGGGCAAAAAATGAGAATCTGGCTGATCATGCTGGCAGGAGGTCTGCTTACCTTCGGGATGAGATTCTCGCTCATTTATTTGTTTGGCAGGTTCCATGTCCCGGAAACAATGCGGCGCGCCCTGCACTACGTCCCACCGGCCGTGCTCTGTGCCATCATCTTTCCTGAATTGCTTTTTCGCGCCGGCAACCTCGATTTATCCCTGGGCAACACGCGTTTGCTGGCTGGCATCATTGCAATCTTAACCGCATGGTTCACAAGGAATACCTTGATCACCATCCTGGTCGGGATGGCAGCGTTGCTTCTCCTGCAATGGCTGTAAAAAACGCCCACGCGATACTGTGCACCCTTTTGACGGGACGAAGAGATTCCCAATCATCATAATCGGTGCATGTAAGTAAAATAAATCCCTTGATGGGGTGATGTATCTCCTGGGTTGTGACCAACGGACCGCCCTGCTATTTTATTATCT
>CAZEGE010000027.1:0-31628 GCA_964511765.1 uncultured Anaerolinea sp. | reverse complement strand
CAAGGATATGCTTCTGAATATTTTTCCCGACAGCAGGCCAGTTGTAATATTTCTGCACTAACTGAGCCCCTCTTGAACCAAAGAGGCGGCATTGTTCAGGATTTTCAAACAACCTGGTTATCGCATTGGCGATTCCTTCAACATCTCCAGGTTCCACCAGCCAGCCGTTCCATCCGTCCCGGACAAAATCAGGGATTGCGCCAAGTCTTGTGGCTACGATGGGTAATCCTGCGGCCATTGCCTCAAGATACACGATCCCAAAGGGTTCCAGCAAGGTAGGCATACAGAAAATATCAGCCTTTTCATAGAGGACTTTAAGCTGCTCCACTGGCAGAGGACCAAGCACTTTACAATTGGGGTGATTGATCATGGGGCTCGAGCCGGCGATGGTCAGTTGTGCATTTGGATATTTGTTTAATATTATATTAAATGCACTCACAAGGTCCAGTCCACCTTTTCGTTCCCAATCCATTCCAACGAACAGGATACTCCGGGTAAATTCCTTCCTGGGATCGGGTTTGAAGTCATCGATCTTTATACTGCTTCCAACATTTACGCAGGCGACGCGGTTCCCGGGCTGGTTGTATTGATCCACAAGGGAGTGACCGATGTTTGTGCTCCAAACAAAGACAATATCTGCGTTATGGTAAATTTCCTTTTCGAGTTTGATCCATGATTTGGAGAATAGTTTTCTGCGGTCGAAATTCGGGTAGGTTAGGTTGGCCAGATGAGTATGATCGGTATATAGAAAATGGGGCACACCCCCAATACTTCCATCAAACAGGGATTGCGCCTGAAATGTGAAGTGATAATTTTCCTTTTTTATCTTTCTTCCTAGGGTTTTTCGAATGTGGTGAAAGATGAATGGCGTGTGCCAGAAACTGGACCTGAATTCCTTTTTCCCCGATAATATATCCCAGCCATACATGGCAAAAACCACCAGGCAGTTGATAATAATTGCAAAGGGTTGTCTTTGTAATATATCTTTTATGGTAAAAACATCAAACTCGTAATCAGAGAAATGTGTTCTTAATGTTTCTTCCAATTTTAGATCGTAAATCAAATGGTCATTCAGCCGAATAAAACCGATTCTCTTTTTCATCAACCGTATTCCTAAAGTGATTTCTCAGGTCTCGTCCCGCTCTTTTTTTTCAGGATGGCCTGTTCCAGGATAGTAAAGCCTGTCTCCATCAGTTCTGCGGCTTCCTTGGGTGGAATGAAAGCGCCTTCGTCCATTAGTTCCTCCAGCTTGATTAAGGAACCCCTGGCTCCGCTGGCGCGATGCGCCCAAAATGAATCGGCAGAAATCCTTTCAAGGCGGGCCAGAAGCATGTGGATCAATCGAGGACTTATTGGATGGTCTTCCATGTGAGCATTGTGAAAAAATATTACTAGAATTTGCGCCTGCGCTGTTTTGCATCAATTGCCGTTAAGCCGGCTGTATTGTTAAATGTGTGTACGGCAAGAATATTACCTTGATGCGGCGGTTCGAAAGATTGTTCGCAGATTTCGATATAGTCTGTTTCGGTGAGTGAGACGATGCGATTAAAATTGAGGGCATACCCGTATCGGACGGAACAATCTTGCGAGGGACGGATCAAGCTGCCGTTTTCTAAAAAAATACGCCCGGCAGGACGCGCGGAATGTATATCCTTCACGATCGGGTTGAGTGGATGTGGAGTCCACTGATCTGAAAGTGGATGATCTGCATAATAGAGGTGCAAAGAATCCCAGGTTGAGCCGTCTTCTTCCATGTTGGCAAACAACCACCATTTACCCTGCGCTTTCACCAGGGTAGCGTCAACAGCATGGACATTACTAACGAGTGTTTTTTCAAATTCCCATTGGTCCGGGAAATGTGTGCAACGATATAGTTCAATCCCGTTATTTTCCCTCGTTTCAGGGATCATGTACAACTGTTCCTTGTGTTCAAAAAGAAATGGATATGAAAGGTGATATGGCCGCTCCAACACGACCTGATTCGACCGGATGTTCATCTCTTCATCGAGCGTCAAACACGCGATGCGGCCGCGCCGGGTCGAATAAAGTAATTCTTCAATAAACAAATAGGATTTATTCTCATGTACCCAGATAAATGGATCTGCCCAGAAGCGATCAAGTGGCGGGCTAAGGGGCTTGAAATCCGTCCACGCCAGGGATGTATACCCGGTGTTGGGTGCAATTAAAATTATCCATTGATTTATAAAGAAATAAGAGCCGATCTTTTTTAATATGCGCTGCAAAAGATGTGGTTTTGTAGGGCGCGATATGAAAGATGGTTTCGTTTGCATATTTGCAGGTTTGGGGATGGTGGGCGCTTATCCACATAAATTAAACAGCGCCTCAGGCAGGAGTCGAACCCACAACCTACTGATCCGAAGTCAGGCGCTCTATCCATTGAGCTACTGAGGCGTAGTCAAAATTATACACGATTTGCTTACAATGCAAGCCGCATGATAGAATCCTGTGGATAGAATCATTCATCTCTCCCCAAAAGGATATTTATTGATGGCAGATATCAGGGCATTTAGCGAGCGCGTGATCGGCAACCTGGAGAAGGTGATCGTGGGCAAGCGGCAATCCATCGAATTGATCGTGATAGGCTTGCTGTGCCAGGGACATGTTTTAATCGAGGATGTGCCTGGTGTGGGAAAGACCATGCTGGCGCGGAGTTTGGCGCGATCACTGGATTGTGTCTTCAATCGCATCCAGTTTACCCCGGATATGCTTCCGAGCGATGTGACAGGCGTATCAATTTATAACCAGCAGAAAAATAAATTTGAGTTCCGCCCAGGACCCATTATCGGTCAGATCATCCTTGCGGACGAGATCAATCGTGCCACGCCTAAAACTCAAGCCGCTTTGCTGGAGGCTATGGAGGAGCGGCAGGTGACGGTGGATGGTGTCACGCATCTTTTGCCAAAACCATTCATGGTGCTTGCCACCCAGAACCCGATTGAATATGAAGGTACTTTTCCTCTTCCTGAGGCACAACTGGATCGTTTCCTGCTTCGCTTGCGTTTGGGATATCCAAGTATGGCGGACGAAATTCGTGTGATGGATGATCAACAATTACGGCATCCGCTTGAGGCATTGAAACCTGTTGCGAAGTTGAAGGAGATTCAGCAGGCGATTGACGAAGTAAAACGTATTTACATTTCGCCAGCGGTCAAGAAGTACATTGTGGAATTGACCACTCGAACTCGTCAAAGCGCGGACGTATATCTCGGGGCAAGCCCGCGTGGCAGCCTTTCCTTGGCTCGCGCAGGTCAGGCGCGTGCTGCACTGTTGGGGCGCGACCACGTATTACCGGATGATATTAAAGCATTAGCTGTCTCTATTTTGGCGCATCGCATTATTGTCAGCCCAGCGGCGCGGATGCGTGACTTAGGCTCAGACACGATTGTGCAGGAGGTCATCCTGGCTGTACCGGTGCCGGGCGGAGCCTTTTCAGCTGATATTTTGAGGAGGAAATCAAAATGAGAGCCGGGCGAATTCTACTGGCCTTATTATTTGGCCTCGGTCTTTTCGGAGCGTTGGTTAATGGCGCCTCCATCTATTCACGCTTTCTGTATATCAGCGCATTGTTGGGAATTATCGGCTGGGGTTGGACGCGCTGGTCAGTCCGCGGGTTGAGTTTAAAAAGACTTTCGCGGGTGCTGCGCGCCAATGTGGGGGATGTATTCGAAGAAACTTACGAAGTGACGAATGGCAGCCGCATACCAGCGCCGTGGATCGAGGTGATTAATCAGTCCACCCTGCCTTTTGCGGCGGGCTCGCGTCTTTTCACCTTTGTGTTGGGGCGTCAAAGACGGAATTATATGGCGCGCACCTGGCTGACTCGCCGCGGTGATTTTCAACTTGGCCCCACTCGAATTTCCACAGGCGACCCGTTTGGGTTATTCAGCGCAGGAAAAGTGATGGAAACCAAGGAAACACTCGTTGTTTTCCCGGTGGTTCATGAAATAGGATCGTTTTTATCTCCGCCCGGGCTTTTGCCGGGCGGTCAGGTCATTCGCCGAAAATCCTACGATATTACGCCTCATGCGGCCGGAGTGCGGGAGTATGTGCACGGGGATGCCATGAAACGGATTCACTGGCCCACCAGTGCGCGCCGTAATCAATTGATGGTCAAGGAGTTTGAGCAGGATCCGCAGGCTGAAATTTGGTTATATCTTGATTCTCAAGAGGCGGTTCATTTTGAGAAGCCTCACCAGCAGGAGGAATTACCGCTGGATTCCATGATGTTTATGAAGCGACCGAAATATAAATTGCCGCCAGCCACGCTTGAATACTCCGTCAGTATCGCGGCTTCACTTACTCATTACTTTATCGGTCAACGCCGCTCTATGGGTTACGTTAGCGCCGGGCAAACTTTCACCATCCATCCCGCTGAGAGGAGTGAAAGGCAGGAAGCGAAAATCTTGGAAACGCTTGCCTTTGTGGAGGCAAACGGCACGCTTTCAATTGCGGCTCTGGTGGCGGCGCAAGCCTCGCAAATGCCGCAGGGTTCAAGTGTTATCCTCGTTACGCCGACTGTACGCGCCGATCTTTTGCACGCAGTGGATGATCTGCAAATGCGTAATCTGCGCCCGCTGGTTGTATTACTCAACGCCGAGACGTTCGGCGGACCTCCTGGCACGGAAACGCTCATCGACGCTCTGCGCGAAAGGCGCGTCCCTGTCTGCCTGATTTCGTGCGATGATAATCTTTCGCAGGCGCTTTCGGAAATCCCATCAACTTTCAACTCACAGGATATACGCCCGTGGCAACCCCCCGTATTCTCACAATCGACTTGAATTTTCAAAATAAGACAGGCGCCATAGCGTCTTATTTAATTCGACATAACGACGGTACAGTTTTAATTGAAAGCGGACCCGGCTCGACTCTTCCCGCGCTGGAAGCTGCCCTTGCAAAAGAAGATTTAACTCCCCGCAACATTACCCACGTTCTGCTCACGCACATTCACCTCGACCATGCGGGTGCGGCAGGCTGGCTGTCACGCCAGGGCGCGGAGATTTATGTCCACCCGAAAGGTGCACCGCATTTGTTGAACCCTGAAAAACTCATTGCCAGCGCCACCCGCATTTACGGGGATAGGATGAATCAACTTTGGGGCGAGTTTCTGCCCGTTGAACCGGATCGGCTCAAGATCCCGAATGATGCGGAAGAGATCGTCATCGGTAAACTGCGGTTTGTGGCGCTCGATACGCCCGGTCATGCCGAGCATCATTATTCCTATCTGTTTGAGGATGTGTGTTTCAGCGGCGATGTGGGCGGAGTGAGAATCCCCGGCTATCCATACTTGCGCGCTCCCATGCCTCCGCCAGAATTGCATTTTGGACGATGGCATGAATCCATCTCACGTTTACGAAAGGAAAAATTTTCGCGCATCGCACCGACCCATTTTGGCATTTTCGACGATGCAGAGTGGCAGTTGAATGAGTTGGATAAGAATTTGATTGCCATCGAAAAATGGCTCGCAGAAATCATGCCCGCCGGTCCATCCATTGAAGAATTGCGCGCAAAATTTGAAAAGTGGATGAGCGAGCAGGCCTGCGAACAGGGCTTGAGCGAAGATGTGATTCTGGCTTATGCATTATCGAATCCCATCGGCATGAGCGCCGACGGGATGATGCGGTATTGGATGAAATTTAGAAGCGCGTAATTTGTCATGCTGATTGCGTGATGCATTAGACATGGCAAAATGAAATAATAAAGATATACTTTCAACTCAAGGAGAGCATATGAAAGACTTTCTCGCGATCTCCGATCACTCATCGGATGAAATTCAAGACCTGCTCGATGTGGCAGTGAAATTAAAGAAGGAATATTTCGAAAAAGGCAACAAGCCGATTTTTAAGGGCAGGGTGCTGGGGATGATCTTCCAGAAGCCAAGCCTGCGCACCCGCGTTTCGTTTGATATGGCAATGCGCCACTGCGGCGGCGATGCGCTTTACCTTTCGCCGAACGAAATTGGGCTTGGCAAGCGCGAATCCATTGCGGACATTGCGCGCGTTTTATCCGGTTATGTGCAGGCATTGATGGCGCGCACCTTCGATCATGCGCATGTCCTGGAACTGGCGCAGTGGTCGGATATCCCTGTCATTAACGGCTTGAGCGATTACAACCATCCCTGTCAGGGCATGGCGGATGCGCTGACCATTATCGAAAAATTCGGCAGTAAATCCAAAGGCTTGAATATCAGTTACGTGGGTGATGGGAACAATGTGACTGTGTCGTTGATGCACGTTTCTGCCTTGCTGGGCTGGAATGTGACCGTGGGAACCCCCGAAGGTTATGACCTGAATCCCAGGGCGGTTGAAATAGCCGAAAACATTGCGAAAAGAACAGGCAGTAAACTTACTTTCGTACGCGATCCGCATCAGGCTGTCAAGGGCGCACATGTCATTTACACCGATACATGGACAAGTATGGGGCAGGAGGAAGAAACCGCCAGGCGCGAGCTTATCTTCCCGCCCTATCAGGTCAATGCAAAACTGGTCAACGAAGCGGATAAGGATGTGATTGTCATGCACTGCCTGCCTGCACATCGCAATCACGAATTGACCGATGATGTGGCCGACGGCGAACACTCGGTCATCTTTCAGCAGGCGCATAACCGCCTGCACGCGCAGAAGGCGATTATTGCGCGCTTGTTTGACATGGCGTAGTGCCGCTTCGGTGGTTGAGTAGGCGGCCTTTGTCCGCCGTATCGAAACCACCGCCTTCAAGTTTATATTTACTTGTTACTGGTGGTTTCGATACGACACTCGCAAAGAACGCTCGTGTCCACTCAACCGCCGGGATATAAAATTCATAAAGGTGAATCAATGAATACCCAAGACTTTATTAATATGGAAGAACAGTACGGCGCGCATAATTATCATCCTTTGGATGTGGTCATCGAAAAGGCCGAGGGTGTGTGGGTCTATGATGTGGATGGCAAGCGATACCTCGATTGTCTCTCGGCGTATTCGGCAGTAAATCAGGGACACGTCCACCCTGAAATCCTGAAGGCCTTGGTTGAACAAGCGAAGAAGGTCACGCTTACCTCCCGCGCCTTCCGCAATGATCAGTTACCGCTCTTTTATAAAGAACTCTCCGAGATGACAGGTTATGAAATGTCCCTGCCGATGAATAGCGGTGCAGAAGCGGTTGAAACTGCTGTCAAACTGGCGCGCAAATGGGCATATCAGGTTAAGAAAGTTCCACGTCATCAGGCTGAGATCATTGTCGCAAGCAATAACTTCCATGGACGCACGATTACCATTATTTCGTTCTCAACGGAGCCTTTGTATCGCGATGACTTCGGTCCCTTCACGCCGGGTTTTGTGGTCGTGGAGTATGGCAATGCCGATGCAGTTAAAAAAGCCATCACAGCCAATACGGCGGCTGTCATGCTGGAGCCCATCCAGGGCGAGGCGGGTGTGATCATTCCTCCCGCGGGATACTTGAAGCAGGTGGCGGAGATTTGCAGGAAGAACAATGTTCTGTTGGTTGCGGATGAAATTCAAACGGGTCTCGCGCGGACGGGGAAACTGTTCGCCTCTCACCATGAAGATGTCCGCCCTGACGTTGTGATCGTGGGCAAGGCGCTTTCAGGCGGCTTTTATCCTGTCTCTGCTGTGCTGGCGGATAAGCCGATACTCGGTCTCTTCACAGCGGGCGAGCATGGCTCCACCTTCGGCGGCAACCCGCTTGCGGCGGCGGTCGCGCGCGCTTCGCTGCGTGTGATCCGTGAGGAGAAATTGGCGGAACGCGCACAGCAACTGGGTGATTATTTTGTGGAACAGTTGAGCGAGATCCCCAGTCCGTATGTGAAGGAAGTGCGCGGTAAAGGCTTGTTGATCGGTGTGGAACTCAAGCCTGAAGCGAAAGGCGCGCGTCGGTTTTGTGAGGCTTTGCAAAAGAAAGGCATCCTAGCAAAAGAGACGCATGACAATGTCATCCGTTTTGCACCGCCGCTGGTGATTGACAAGGAAACGATAGATTGGGCGCTTTTATCCATTCGCGAAGTTCTCAATATGGCGTAATCGAAATAGAATAGACCCAAAAAGTCTCCCAGACCTTTTGGGTCTATAAATGGAGGCAGTATGTATATTGGAATTCCAAAAGAAAGCAGGCCTTTCGAGTATCGTGTCGGTCTGTCCCCCGCCGGGGTGGAGATTCTGTCTCAGAATGGGCATCAGATTTTCGTCGAACATGAGGCGGGTGTGGGGGCAGGATTCAGCGATCTTGAATATGAACAAGCCGGGGCGCGCATCGCATATTCCGCCGAGGAGGTCTTTGGCCGCGCGGATCTGTTATTGAAGATTTCACGCCCAATAAAACAGGAGATGGAATGGTTGAAGGAAGGCGCCACCCTGGCGGGTTTATTACATCTGGCTTCAAGTTCACAGGATCAAATTGACCTGCTGCTGGAAAAGAAGGTGACTGCGCTGGCCTACGAACAGATTGTGGATGCCAATGGTTCGCTTCCTGTATTGCGCCCGTTCAGTTTGATATGCGGTACGATGACAGCCCAAATCGTGGCGCGCCTGTTGCAAAACGATTGGGGGGGCAAGGGAATTTTGTTGAGCGGCTTGCCGGGTGTGCCTCCTGCGGAAGTGGTGATTATTGGCGGCGGCACGGTCGGTTTTACTGCGACTCAATCCATGGTCGGCGCTGGCGCGCATGTCACTGTGATCGATAAAAACATGAACGTTTTGGAGAAGATTGTGGGGAAATTTCCACGGGCGGTGACAATGATATCCACCAAACGCAATATCGAACGCGCAACCGCTTATGCGGATGTAGTGATTGGTGCTGTATTGGTCAGCGGACAGCGCGCGCCCATTGTAGTGACGCGTGAAATGGTACGCGCCATGAAACCGCGCTCCGTCATTCTCGATGTGAGTATCGATGCGGGTGGCTGCGTGGAAACCTCGCGCCCAACGACACATGAGCGCCCCACATTTTTCGAGGAAGGTATCGTGCATTATTGCGTGCCGAATATCCCGGGTGTGGTGGCGCGGACTGCCAGTCATGTATTTCTAAATGCGGCCATCCCTTACATATTGGATATTGCCAATAAGGGAGTGGAACAAGCCATGAAGGAAAGCCCGTCCATTGAAACCGCGGTTAATACCTTCAATGGGAAACTTCTACACCTTTTACGGTTGAGCGCGCAGGAATAATAAAATGACTGATACAAGTATTTATCAATCACGAGTGACCACTGCGCAGGAAGCAGTGAAGGTGATTAAATCGGGTCAGCGCATCTTTCTTACGGGAAATGTATCCGTCCCTCAGAAACTATTAGCGGCGCTGGTGGAGATGGCTCCCACATTAAAAAATGTGGAGATTTGCCAGGCGCTGACGGTGGGTACGGCAGACTACGTCGACCCTGCGATGGAAGGTCATTTGCGGGTGAACTCCATGTTTATCAGCGCCAACATCCGCAAGGCGGTGCAGGAGGGCCGTGCAGACTTCACACCTGTGCTGCTTTCCGAGTTCCCTTTGCTGTTCAAGCAGGGTATCCTGCCTTTGGATGTTGCCATCATTCACGTTTCAACTCCCGACGAACACGGCTTTTGCAGCCTCGGCGTGGAAGTCGGCTTGACCAAGACTGCGGCGGAATCGGCAAAGGTGATCATTGCGGAAGTGAACGATAAGATGCCCCGCACTTTGGGTGATTCCTTCATTCACGTCAGCCGGCTGACGCATATTGTGCCCGTCAATTACGATATTCCGGAACTCTCCATGGTTGATGAAGGCAATACGGAAGTTATCCAAAAAATAGCCGGACATGTGGCGGCGTTAATTCCCGATGGCGCCACCATGCAACTGGGTATCGGTGGAATTCCCGATGCAGTTTTGAAATATCTTTTTGATAAAAGGGATTTGGGTATTCACACAGAACTATTCTCGGATGGCGTGATTGACCTGGTCAATGCCGGCGTGTTGACAAATGCCCATAAATCCCTGCACCCGGGCAAGATCGTGGCCGGTTTTATCCTTGGTACGAAGCGGTTGTATGAATGGGTGGACGATAACCCCATGATCGAACTGCATCGCACCGAGTATGTGAATGATCCATTTGTCATCGCACAAAATGACCGCATGGTGGCCGTCAACTCTGCCATTGAAGTAGATCTCACGGGCCAGGTTTGTGCTGACAGTATCGGACCCAAATTGTACAGCGGCGTTGGCGGACAGCTTGACTTTATCTACGGCGCATCCCGTTCAAAAGGAGGCGTACCGATCATTGCCCTGCCAAGTACGGCAATGATGAAGGATGGCACACTTATCAGCAGGATTACAGCCATGCTCAAGCCTGGCGCTGGTGTGGTGACCAGCCGTAACCATGTCCGCTTTGTGGTGACCGAGTACGGTGTGGCAAATCTATATGGAAGGACCATCCGTCAGCGTGCGCAGGCTCTCGTCAAGATCTCACACCCGCAATTCCAGGAAGAATTGCAGAGACAGGCGAAAGAATTGCACTACGCGTAACTTAAAGAGCGAGCCCGAATAGCCGCGGAGTGAAAAAACCAACTTTGCGGCTATTTATTATTAACCTGATAATAAACTTTCCACCTTGACACCATGCCATTTTTTATCTATTATCAAGGTGAATTGAGATGAAGCCGTTGACCACGCGGGGATGCTTAATAATTAATATGTAAATTTAAAGGATATATAAATAATGCGTAGAGCAAAGATCGTTGCAACGATTGGACCTGCATCTGATTCTGAACAGGCGCTTGAGTCTCTTATCCATGCGGGAATGAACGTGGCCCGCTTGAATTTTTCACACGGCACACATGAACAACATGCGTCGCGCATAAATACAATTCGTGCTGTTTCTAACAGACTGGGCGTACCGATTGGAATTTTACAGGATTTACAGGGGCCGAAGATTCGCGTTGGAAAATTAACCGCCCCGCTCCAACTATCCAACGGGGAACAAGTGTGTTTATATGCCACGCAGGACGAAGCGCCGAAGACGGATAATCAACTCCTGCCTGTTGATTTTCATGAACTCTTTGATTCGGTCCAGACAGGCGACAAACTCCTGCTGGATGATGGCCGTCTGGCGCTTGAAGTGCTCCTGGCCGAGGGCCGTGTGATCCATGCAAAAGTTTTGGTAGGCGGCGAGCTTTCTTCTCACAAGGGCATTAATTTGCCGGGTGTGAAACTCCGCATTGCCGGCTTTACTGAAAAAGATAAAGCCGACCTGGCCTTTGGCATTTCACTGGGTGTCGACGCAGTCGCCATATCCTTCGTGCGCAACGCCGATGACGTCAAGTGCGTGCGTGACGCCATGCGAACGTATTCCAAGGACAAACACGCGCCTCTTCTGATCGCCAAATTGGAAAAGCCTGAGGCCATGAACGAGTTGGACTCCATCCTGGATGTGGTCGATGGTGTGATGGTTGCCCGCGGCGATCTTGGCGTGGAACTTCCGCCTGAGCGTGTGCCTTCGCTGCAAAAGATGATCATCCATGCCGCCAACGCGCGCGCCAAACTTGTCATCACTGCCACACAGATGCTCGAGTCCATGATTCAAAATCCGCTTCCCACCCGCGCTGAAGCCTCGGATGTAGCCAATGCCATCTTCGATGGCACTGACGCGGTGATGCTGTCCGCTGAAACTGCCTCTGGCGATTATCCGAGCGAGGCGGTTGCCATGATGTCGCGCATTGTGCTGGAAGCTGAGACCCATTTTCGGGAATGGGGAAGCCGTCAGGATAGCAGGGCAGGCTTGGGTGAGAGTGATGCGGCTTCCATGGCGCGCGCGGCGAATGCGCTGGCGAAAGATCCCGAAGTCCGCGCGGTGGCTGTCTTTACGATGCAGGGCCGCTCTGCCTGGCTCGTATCAAAGGCCAGGCCGTCGAAGCAGATTCTGGCCTTTACACCTGAGGTTGAAACCTATAATCAGCTTGCGTTTTTATGGGGCGTCCAGCCGCATCTTGCAAAATATGCCAACAGCATGGACGACATGCTTTCGGATGTAGACGCTGCGTTATTAATCTCCGGCATTCAACCCGGCCAGCAGGTTGTGTTGATCTGCGGATATCCCGTTGGCGCACAGCGCCCGCCCAACATGGCTTTGCTGCACACAGTCGGAAGTGAGGCCACCGTAAACCTGGCCCGCAAACTTGCCGAAGGCAATCTAAAGAAAAAATAATCTTCTTTGGATTTCCACCTTATAGGAATTTACAAGCGGATGTATTGATCTTTTCAATTGCATCCGCTTCCTTCTTAACCGATAGTTGATCCTAATCAAGAAGTGACAGGCACCTTTAAGGTGTGTCACTTTTGTCACTCCCTCGTTGCGATCAAAATCCCAATGCCGATCAATACACCGCCTGCGATGAAGAGCGGCGTAATTGTCTCAGCGAGGAAAAACCATCCGAGCAATGTGCCCACAACCGGCTGGGCAAAGAACGTCAATGAAGCGACGGCGGCGGGCAATTCGGCAAAAGCATAATTCCAAAGGAACATTGCGAAGGCTGTGGATATGATCCCCAAAAATAAAAGGCCGCCGATGATGCCGATTGTGATTTCTCCGACGCCCCGGGTATTGATTTCAAAAATCCCAAATACCAAACCGGATGGCAGGCCGCCCAAAAACATGATCATGCTGGAGATCAGTAAATCAGTGGACTTGGAAAACTTGCGCACCAGCACCGAGTACAACGCCCAGGTCAACGCCGCCGCCAGCAGACTCATGTTGCCCCAAAAAAGGGAGGGCGAAAGTTCTGCGTTACGCGGATCGATCACAGCCAGCACGCCGAGCGTGGAAATAAACAATGCAATCATGCGGCGGGGCGTTACGCGCTCGCCCAGTAGAAAGGGCGCGAAGAGTAAAACAAAGGCAGGCGTGGCAGATGTGACCAGCGAGCCATTCGACGCGGTGGAAAGTTTTGTCCCCACGAATTGAAAGCCAAGTGAGATGCCATAACCGACAAAGCCAACGAGCAAACTTTTCCAAATTATGTCTTTCGTAGGGGCGACCTTTACGGTCGCCCCTTTCATGATGGTCCTTCTATTCCGAAAATAAATAACACCCCCCAAAGCCATTACACCCAGGACAAGTCGGATCGTAAGTAATGCGAAAGGTGGGATGACCTCAAGCACAATTTTACTAACAACATACATCCCGCCCCAAATGGATGCGGCGGTGAGACCTGCGAATAAACCTGCGAGTGTGTGATGTTTGTGCATAGTCCCCGATTATATCGAATAGACGCCTATTGAATAATTTCGCTCATGAAGAAAACGTATAATAAAGACAATGATCAAAATTGTAAGCAGAATCCAAATTGCGATGATGACGGCAGCTGCTATCCAGTTTATAGGATTATCTTGATGGATATGCCCCTGTGCTTTTTTGCGGCTCTCGGTCATAATTTCTGCTGGAATCATTGCCAGTGCCGCTTTGACTCCCAGGGGAATTAAGATGAGGTCATCCAAATACCCGAGGATGGGGATCGGGTCCGGAATTAAGTCTATTGGGCTGAATGCATAGGCAACCACACAAGCTGCAAAAACCCTGGCATACCAGGGAACCCTTGGGTCTCGGTATGCCAGATAAAGCGCATAGACTTCAACTTTAAGTTGTCTGGCTTGCTGTTTCCACTGTTCAATAAATTTTCCCATATTCTTTAATCGAAATGAGCGTTTCCAGTTTTTCGCGTTTTCTTGATCTCGCTCCGCTTCTTTTTCCGTTTCAATCTTCTCTCTTTTGAAGCCTTGGTCGGTTTGGTTTTATGGCGCAGCTTCGGCTTTTCGCTTGCTTTTCGGATCAATTCATAAAACCTCTGAATGGCGTCTGCGCGGTTACCTTCCTGGGTGCGGTATTTTTTCGCTTCGATGACGAGCACTCCGTCAGCGGTGAGGCGTTTCCCAGCCAGCCGAATCAGACGTCCCTTTAGGTCTGAGGCGAGGGAGGGGGAATTTGCCACGTCAAAGCGCAGTTGCACGGCTGTCGCGACCTTGTTGACGTTCTGTCCGCCAGGGCCTGAGGCGCGGATGTACTCCAAATGCAATTCCTGTTCCAAGGATTTCATAAAGTGGATTATACGTGCAAGGAACAGACTCGTAAACAATATGGATTGGCAAACATGTAGATCAGGAAAAGCGTGGAAGGCACTTTGCAAATCCACGCTTTTGATGTATTGAAATTTTTTATTTCCCCTCCTGCACGCAAAGGGATTATCCTTTTATTGCCCTCGGCGCTGCCAGCCACAAGATCGCCAGGATCAGCCCTCCCACAAAAAATGGGACGGGTCCGCCAAACCATTGGAATAAGGCCCCGTAAAACAAGGGCGCAATCGCATTGGCTGCGCTGTATGCTGCGGATGATACGCCCAGCGCGCCACCCACTTCGCTTTTATCAGAGGCTTTTGTGATCAGGCTGTTGACGGCGGGATGTAAAACTCCGCCGCCTAATGCCGCCGGGAAACTTGCGATCAAAAGCCAAATGATCCCCAGCCAGCCGCGCGCAGTTTCGTCGGGCAAATGGATGTTGATACTTGAAATGGCGACGCGAAATTGACCTTGTCCGGCCATGCTTTCCAATACCCTGGCTTTGTCATACCACGGGATGGGCACCGCGGGAGTGAGCGCGGTTCCGATCAAGCCGATGGCCAGGGCTCCGATTCCCATCAATACCAACCAACGGTCACCTTTTAGTTTTGACCACCTGCCGATCAATCCGCCTTGCACGATGATGATGAATATCCCTGCCAACACGAAAAGACCTGAAGTGTCGCGGGCATCCATGCCGAGGTGGGTGAGAGTGAAAAGTGAAAAGAGTTGTTCGTATCCGCCGAAGGCCACCTGGTAGAAGAACATCACCATGAGCAGAAAGCTGATGTCAGGGCGGCTGAGGATTTCGCGTAAAGCTCCAAAGGAAAATGGACGGCGCTTGCGGGAGGCTTCTGGATTTTCGACTTCCGTGTAGGTTTCCTTGAACCAGAAGGTGGTCAGTAATATTGAAACGAGTGAGAAGAAGGCCGCGGTAAATGCAACAGCTTGATAATTCTGCCCGCTTGCAACCAGGACGATAAACGCGATGATGGGACCCAGCACAAATCCAACGCCGAATGCGGCGCCGATCAATCCCAACCCTTGTGTGCGTGTCTTTTCAGTTGTGCTGTCTGCAATGGCAGCCTGCGCGGTGGCAATATTTGCCCCGGAGAGACCGTCAATAAAACGGGAGACAAACAGCAGGAGGAGTGTATTTGCAAAGCCCAGCAGGATGAAACCCGCCAGCGTGCCGATCTGGCTGATGATCAAGATGGGTTTTCTGCCGAAGCGGTCAGATAACCTGCCCAAAATCGGTGCGCCGACAAATTGCATGAGCGGGTAGGCGGCCTGCAAAATTCCGATCACGAATGGATCTGCCCCAAAGCGCGCCGCGTATAACGGCAATAATGGAATGATGATGGAGAGTCCCATCAAATCAACCAATACGATCACCAGCACGGGCAAAATACGCTTGAAATCAAGTTTTTCGTTTGTCGTTTCAGTTGTCATGCTTTCCTTATACAAAACCCTCCCCCAAATCTGCTCTTTTGATTTGGGGGAGGGCAGGGTGTAGGTTCGCGGCTAGAACATCAAGGCGTTGACTTTGTCAATTGCTGGGCGATCAGGCCTGAGATCCGCTTCGGTGAGGCGGTTGAGAGGTGTATCCACCAGATTATAGATCGAAGTCAGGTTGGGTTTGGATGTATCCAGATAGAGCAAGCCAGTTAACATCCAGTTATTGCTTTGCGCTTCTTCCATTACGCGCAAAGCCTCATAGCGATCGGACGGGTTATAACCTTTTTCGAGATTCTTCAAGATCACAACTGAACCATCGTGTAAGGCAACTTCGCGCACTTCGCCTTCCGCCATTTCGCCTTCGAGCATGATCTCATTGCGCGGTGCAACGTAGGAAATTATTTGTAAAGGTTCTTCGTGATCCTTGCCCCACGCGTAGGAGTGATATGCATCCCTCTGATTATTGAACGTAACGCATGGACTGATAATATCCAGTATCGCAATGCCGTCGTGTGAAAGCGCGATTTTGAGCAATTCCTTCACCTGTTTGGGATTTCCCGCGAACGAGCGTGCTATAAAGGTTGCATTCGACACAAACGCTTCCATGCAAATATCCACCGGCATGTATGGATTTTCACCTTGTTTTTTCAAACCCAGGCCTCTTTCGGCGGTTGCGGAAAATTGACCCTTTGTGAGTCCGTACACGCCGTTATTCTCAACGATGTACACCATGTTTACATTGCGGCGCATGATGTGTTTGAATTGCCCCATGCCGATGCTGGCCGAATCGCCGTCGCCTGAAACGCCAATGCCTTTCATTTGAATATTGGCAAATAATGCGCCTGTCGCGATGGAGGGCATACGTCCGTGCAGGCTGTTGAAGCCAAAGGTGCGGTTCAGAAAATAGGTGGGCGATTTGGATGAACAACCGATACCGCTAAATTTCATCACATCTTCAGGAACGACGTTTGTTTCGTATAAAGCCGAGATGATCTGGTTCGAGATCGAATTATGGCCACAACCCTGGCACAAAGTGCTGGGAGCGCCGCGATAATCATTTTTGGATAAGCCAGCGAGATTGACGTTTGTCGATGCGCCAGCCATGGGGAGAGCTTCTGTCATTTTATTTGCTCCTATTGGTTTAGTCGCTGCGAGCAGGGGGTTCTCCCTGTCGAAACAATTTCCTCATCAAGTGGGGGATCGTTTCGGCAGAGTGCGGCTCGCAATGATATGGGTTAAGTTACTTTCGCTTCGCCTTTGCCGATGACTTTGATCTGGCCGCCACCTTCTTAACAGGCTTCTTCGCCACTTTCCTGGATTTTGCACCCGCCTTTGCCCTGGATGAAGTTTTCGCAGTTTTTACAGTTGAGGCTTTTACTGCCTTTTGCCTACTGATTAATGGCTTGGTGTACTTTGCCAGGATCCCCTCGCGTACCCATTTTGCGGAAGCAGGCAAGCCATCATGATATGCAACTGACTTGAACCTCATCGCAAATTGCGGATACTCGGTCAAGAGAATTTGATACATCTGCCCATCGCGGTTCATTTCCACAACAAAGACCTGGTCATATTTTTCAATAAATTTGGTCACTTCCTTTGTGAAAGGAATGGCGCGTATGCGCAGGAAGTCCGCTTTGATCCCGTCTTCTTTTTGAAGAAGGTACTGTGCCTCAAGCACGGCGTTTTCCGTGGAACCGTAGGCGAGGATGCCGATGGTTGCGCCTTTGATCGGATGGGATACAGGTTTGGGCATGTAATTTGCAGCGTTGTAGTGTTTGGTTTTCAGGCGTTCCATGTTCTTCATGTATATATCAGAGTCTTCGGTATATTTTGCATGCTCATCGTGGCCTGTGCCGCGTGTAAAGTAGGCGCTCATCGGGTGCTTGTTGCCGGGGATGGTGCGATAGGGGATGCTGTCGCCATCCTTGTCGAGGTAACGTCCCCAGTTGCCTTTGAGCTCTTCCAAATCCTTTTCCCATAAAATCTTGCCGCGATCCATGGGAGTTTCGGGATACTGAAAGGGCTTGCTCATCCACTGATTCATACCCATATCGAGGTCGCTCAAAACAAAGACGGGGGTTTGGACGCGTTCGGCAATATCAAAGGACTGCCAGCCGAAATCAAAACATTCATTCACGTCCCCGGGCAGCAGGATAATTGAGTGTGAGTCACCGTGACCGATGAAATGCGTAAATATCAAATCGCCCTGCGATGTGCGGGTTGGCAAACCTGTGCTTGGACCGATGCGCTGCACATCCCAGATCACGACCGGCACCTCGGCATAATATGCAAGTCCGGCGAACTCGGTCATCAAGGATAGACCCGGGCCGGACGTGGAGGTCATTGCCCGTAAACCAGCCCAGCCCGCGCCAATGGACATACCCAGCGCAGCGAGTTCGTCTTCAGCCTGGACAACCGCATAAGTATGTTTGCCATCTTCGCGTTTGCGCAGTTGCGGCAGGTAATCGTTCAGTGCCTCTGCGATCGAAGTTGCAGGCGTGATGGGATACCATCCTACAAATTGTACGCCGCCAAAAATAGTACCAAGCGCGGCGGCGGTATTTCCATCTGCCATGATGAGACTGTCAGTCTTATCCATGGGCTCCAGAAAGAAGGGATCCTTCTTTTCGAGATTCGTTTTCGCCCATTCTGCGCCGGCTTTCAAGGCATTGAAGTTCATGTCAATCGGCTTTTGCTTGCCCTTGAAATGGAAGGTCAGCGCGGCAAGGATCTTGTCCATATCCATATTGATCATTTGCGCCAGCACACCGACATACACCATATTGCCCACCAGGTCGCGATAATCCGTGGGGACATTGGGGTCGTTCTTCACAATGCTCTTGATCGGCATGGGGTAGACCGAAATGTCCACACGGGTGATCGGTTGGCGAATATCGTCAGAGTAGAAAAATGCTCCGCCCGGTGAAACAGATGCCAGGTCGTGCGCGAACGAATCGGGGTTTATTGCAATTACGATGTCATTGGTATCCTGCCGCGCAATAAATCCATCTTTATTCACGCGGATGGTGTACCAGGTTGGCAAGCCTTGAATATTGGAGGGAAAAAGGTTCTTGCCCGAAACAGGGATGCCCATCTTGAAAATGGAGCGCAGGATGGTGTTGTTGGCGGTGGAACTGCCTGAGCCGTTCTTGGTGCCAACGGTGATCGAAAAATCATTAACAATTTTATTCATGGAACTCCTCGTTGGATTCGTCATTGAGACGAAGAAATTAATTGATGAATGAGATCAGTATGTTCGGAGAGGGCCTTGTAGCCCGCTTCCACATCGTTTGAGCAAATGGAGTCGACCATTTGTTGATGGAAAGTCCAGACCTCGGTGAGATAGTTGTAATCGGTAAAGAAATTCAAGCCCACGGTTTCGTAGGCATCCCAATAGGATTGAAGCAGGCCTGTGACAAATGGATTGTCCAGGCGGCGGTAAATGGTGAGATGTAATTCGCGATGTTCGGGGTGGGGGATTTCGATTGGGTTGCCGCGCAATTTTTCCCAGGCGCGCGTCAAAAGTTCCTGCAAAGCGCTGTGATCTTCGGGGGTGAGTAATTTCACGGCCTCATGCCAGTACGCGGTTTCAATATGCTGGCGCAGGTCTGCAAAGGCGATGAAGTGGTCCTTATTCAACGCAATGGCGTAATCGAGACTTATCTTTACGGCTGGTGCGAAGGTGTAAGGCTTGCGCCTCATGCCCGTCCGCGGCCTGACTTCTACCAGCCCAAGCGAACGCGCCACTTCGAGCTGTTCACGCAACGCTGCCACGCCAACGCCCAACTCGCGGCTGAGTTCGGTTAAAGGAGGCAGGTTATCCTCTGCCTCCGGGTGCGCGGCAAGAAATCGTAAAAACTCAGAAATATTCGAAAAAACACGCTCGCGTAACATAATAATATGATTAATCCGATTAATCGTATTTTACAACGCAAGTCAGGTGGTGTCAAGGTTTTGGCTGGTAGTTTTATCAATTGGGATGAAGAGAAACACCGACAAGATGGTTTATTATTTGAAATAAAGTTAACATCCTTCCTTCCGAACGATTGGCTGGATTCAATTCACCAAAACATAATATGGTAACTCGAGAAGACAATGAAGAAATCATATGATTTCTTCCGCCTATTGAAATTATGTGCTTTTTTTCGCAATGTATAGTTAGTCCGGGCAAGGTAAGGTATAATCAGTGCGCCGCGCGTTAGGCGCAAATTCATTACAAGGCTGAGTATGGCAGGCGCATTTAAACTTCCCAACGAATATTGGTTATCCATTCAAGTCACCCCGCAAGACGTTGAAAACCTACACACTTTTCTATTTGAGCGTGAGACGCCCTTAACAACGCGCGATCTTTCTGCTGAATTTGTAGAGGCGCGCATCCGTGCAGAACGTAATGCTGCCGAGAGCAGGCAAACAGCGGCTGGTAAAAGCTTTCTTCCGAAGGAAAAATATGAGGTTGGCGATGAGCTTGTTTTTCCTGCATTGGATCAGAAACGCGGAAAAGTAATTGCGGTGCGCCCAGGCGAGAATCCATCTGTCAGCGATTTTGATGTACTTACAGTCGAAATGGAAGACAGCCAGGAGCGGATGTTTGCCGCCCGGCTGGATTCACATCTTTTGAACGATGCGCCGCTTTCCATACCCGAGAGCGACGAGGTCAGTTCCGCTTTTATTTTACGTGAACATGCTGACGCAATCGAATCGAAGTTGGAGGCTGCATTCAAATCCGACGAAGGTTTGGTGAAGATCGCAGGACGTTGGTTCCCGCGTGCACTGTTGATCGATATCAATCAGGGACAGTTAAACCTTGCCGAGGCAGTTTTGGATATGTCCAGCGGCGAGCCGCTTCTCACGGAAGCATTGATGAAGGACATCGAACTGCCCGCCGGTGTGAATCCGAAACTGGCGGAATTCTCTTTGAATTATGCTTTGCAGGATGATGACCGTTTTGATGAGGTTGGTCCTGTGGGTCAGGTGTTGTGGTGTTTACGCCGCCTCGAACCAGACTATGTACGGGAAGTCCCGCCGCCTCTGCGTTATGTTGAAATCGAGCATGACCGCTCTGTTTTGAGCCCGGAGATGGAGAACCTCGAATCACAACTGGATGATGAACTGACTCCGGTCAGGGAACTTGACCCTCGCGAGGAGATTGCCTCGATCACGATCTCGCTGATCTATCCCCACCTGCGTGCGGGGACATTACCCATATCCGCGCGGGCACGTAAGTTGTTTCCGACCGCTTATGAAACGTCGCGGGTGCGTTTTACCCTTGTGGATGGCAAGACCAAACAGCGTATCCCTGCCTGGGTTGTGCTTGAGCATGGCTATGTCTTCGGCTTGCGCGAATGGTACAAGTCACATCAATTAATTCCCGGGTCGCTTGTGCAGATACACAAAGGCGAACAGCCCGGCGAAGTGATTGTTGGAGTAAAAAGCCAGCGCTCATCAAAAGATTGGGTACGCACGGTCATGGTCGGCACGGATGGCGGATTCATTTTCGCGATGCTGAAACAGCCCATCACTGCCGAGTTCAATGAGCGTATGGTGATCCATGTGTCTGATTTCAAAACATTGGATCCCATATGGGAAAAGAAACGCTCATTTGAAGATTTGGGTTTATTGGTGATGCGTGAATTGGCAAAATCAAACCCGCAGGGACATGTACACGCGCAGGAGTTGTATGCGGCCGTGAACCTCATCCGCCGAGTGCCACCGGCGCCTTTGTTCGCCTTGCTGGAGACCAATCCTGTCTTCAAACATGTAGGCGATTTACATTTCCGTCTCGATGAGGAGAATATATGAGCCTGCTAAAACCCAATGCAAAAACACCATTCCATGTCGATTTTGAATGGTGGAAGAAGAACGAACGCGACTGGCACGTCTTTCTGCGTTCGTTATTGTGTGCCGAGCATCAGGAGGCTTTTGCGAATATCGAAGAAGGCGGAATCATCGATTGGATCGACCCCCAAACCGCCGAAGTAAAGCCAGTGGATGGCGTCCAACATGCCTTGATGAGTCATTGCGCGTTGCTGCCTGATTTCACGAGTGAACGAACGGCAATGGTCGAAGCAGTCTTTCGGATATTTCTGATAAATGGCAATATCCCCATGTCCGCCGAAGAACTTGGCAAGAGACTCGGCCGCTCTGCCGACATCATCTTAAAGACAATTGCTGGCCCACGCGTCTATCGCGGGTTAAGACCTTATCAGGCTCAGGAACCAGCCCCATCATTTGACGGGTAAAATAATGATGAATTGCCCCCGTAGCTCAATGGACAGAGCAACTGCCTTCTAAGCAGGAGGTTGTGGGTTCGAATCCCGCCGGGGGCGCTGAAGAATAAATGATCCAAGCGAAGCAGATGGAGAAAGCTCAATGCCTACCGTTATTCGCAAATCCAGTGAAACAGTGGTCAAAACCAGGCGTGATATTCTGCGCATGGTGAGTTGGCAGGTACGATCAAACGCCTGGAGTCCTCCAACCGATGCATATGAAACACAGGATGCCTACATCGTGCGGATGGAAATAGCGGGGATGCGCGAAGAGGATTTTGAAGTCTCCCTTGAGAGGGATACCCTGCTTATCATGGGCTCGCGTCCTGATTCAACCGAGCGGCGTGCGTATCATCAAATGGAAATAAGGTTTGGAAAGTTTGCAACAGCCATTGGCCTGCCTGATTCTGTCAATTCTGAACAGGCGCAGGCGGAATATACAAATGGTTTCCTGACCATTATTCTTCCGAAAGCAACCTCAAAAATAGATCAAGGTTAAACAAAATTATGCCTGCACAAAGATGGCAATCCGGTATGCAGCAATTCTTTCAATCGATGGGCGAATCTGACGACGAAATAATGAACACATTTATGTCGTCGGCCTTTTCGCATTTTCAAAAACGGGATGACGCTTCATCCGAACCCAAGACTGAAGATAAAAACGAAGGACAGAAGTTTCCCGATGTGCTTCCGATCCTGCCGTTGCGCGGGGTTGTTGTCTATCCCAACACTGCGGTCCCGCTTACAGTAGGGCAGGCGCGCTCCATCAAATTGGTGGATGATGTGGTAGGCGGCGATAAATTGGTGGGTCTGGTCGCTGCCCTTAACCCGGAACAGGAGGCTCCGGGTCCCAATGAGTTGTACAAGGTCGGCACGATTGCAACTGTGCATCGTTTGCTGCGCGCCCCGGATGGCACAGTCCGTTTGCTTGTACAGGGCATGGAGCGTTTCCGTCTTGGCGAATTTGTAGAAGAGGAACCTTATCTGAAAGCGCATATCCACCTTGTGCCTGAAATGGAAGAAAAAAATATTGAAACGGATGCGCTGGCGCGCAATGCCCGTGATCAATTCCAGCAGATCACGGAGATGATTCCCTCCTTCCCGGATGAACTGGTAAGCTCGATCACCTCACTGGACGACCCTCTTCAAACCGTATATACCATTGCTAATTTCCAGCGGATTGACTTAAAAGATGCGCAGGAAATCCTTGAATTGGATTCCGCCTACGATAAGTTAAAAAAACTGATCGGCCTGCTCGTCCGCGAAGCGGAAGTCCTGCAGATTGGGCAGAAGATTCAGAACGAGGCGCGCGGCGAGATCGAAAAAGTCCAACGCGATTACTTCCTGCGCGAGCAGATGAAAGCCATCCAGCGCGAGTTGGGTGAGAAGGATGAGCAATCTGAAGAGACGGAAGAGTTTCGCAAGAAGATCGAAGATGCGAAAATGCCCGAAGAAGCGCTGAAGCAGGCAAAAAGGGAACTGGATCGTCTTTCCCGTCTGCCGACTGCCGCCGCAGAGTATGGCGTCATCCGCACCTATCTGGATTGGCTGGTGACTCTCCCATGGTCAAAATCGACAGAAGATAATCTGGATATAAAGCACGCCCGCGAGATTCTAAACAAGGATCATTACGGGCTTGAAGATGTCAAGGATCGCATTCTTGAATTTCTTGCCATTCGCAAATTGCGTATTGACCGCAAGGATGAAGTAAAGGCGCCTTCCGAGGATGCCATTCGTCACGAGCGCGAAGGCGTGATCTTGTGTTTTGTAGGCCCTCCCGGGGTTGGCAAGACATCTCTTGGACAATCCATTGCGCGCGCCATGGAACGAAAATTTATTCGCGCCTCGCTGGGTGGTGTGCGGGATGAAGCCGAAATTCGAGGACATCGCCGTACATACATCGGCGCCATGCCGGGACGGATTTTGCAATCTTTGCGCCGCGTGGATTCGAAGAACCCCGTCTTCATGTTGGACGAAGTGGATAAACTCACCAATGATTTTCATGGCGACCCGGCTTCGGCATTGCTTGAAGTGCTTGACCCCGAACAGAACAGCGAATTCCGCGATAATTATCTTGAAGTCTCCTATGATCTTTCGCAGGTATTCTTCATCACTACCGCCAATACGCTGGAGACCGTTCCGCGCGCGTTGCTTGACAGAATGGAAATCATCTATCTTTCGGGTTATACCGAAAATGAAAAGATGGCGATCGCGCGTGGATATCTTATTCCGCGCCAAATGCGTGAAAATAGTTTGCATGAGGATGAGGTTAAATTCACCGATGAAGCCTTGCGGATGGTCGTGCGTCAATACACGCACGAGGCCGGTGTGCGTAATCTGGAGCGCAAAATTGGCGCCGTCTGCCGCAAGGTTGGCACGAAAATTGCCGAAGGAGGCGCTGATAAATTTGTCATCACTCCCGATTTGGTGGAGGAGTTCCTTGATCACCCGATCTTCCTTGGGCCGGAAGAATTGAACAAGCGCACCTCCATTCCCGGGGTTGTCCCGGGTCTTGCCTGGACTTCCTTTGGCGGCGATATTTTGTTCATAGAAACAACGGCCATGCCCGGTGGCCGCGGCTTTCAGGTTACGGGTTCCATTGGCAACGTCATGCAGGAATCCGCACGCGCGGCATTATCGTATGTCCGGTCACGAGCAGATTCCTTAAAGATCCCGCATGAATTTTTTGAAAAATATGACCTGCACATGCATATTCCTTCCGGTGCGCAGCCAAAAGATGGACCCTCCGCAGGTGTGACAATGGCAACCTCTCTGGTGTCGTTGATCTGCGGGCGCAAGGTCAAGCCCCAGGTTGGCATGACGGGTGAAATTACTCTTCGAGGTCAGGTTCTTGCCATTGGCGGCGTCAAAGAAAAAGTGCTGGCGGCGCATCGCAATGGTCTTACCACGGTGATCCTGCCAAAACCCAACGAGCAGGATATTGACGATGTTCCTGACGAGATCAGGAAAACCATGAAATTCATTTTTGCCGAGACTGTGGATGATGTGATCAACGCAGCGCTGGAAAAACCAAAACCCCAGAAGAAACCGAAGACGACTTCCGTCAAGGAAAAAACAAAACCAACGAAGGCAAAAAAGAATGTCAAAGGTAAAAGTACTGCTCGCGGAAGATGATGAGACCATGGTGTCTCTGTTAAAGACACTGCTTAAAATGGAAGGATTCGATGTGACGACATTGCAGGCAGATGCCGATGTGCCTGCGGTTGTTCGCAGGGAAAAGCCCGATGTGGTTTTGTTGGACGTGCATCTTTCCCACCAGAGCGGGTTGGATATTTTGGACAGCCTGCGCAGCTCCCAGGATACAATCGGGGTGCGCGTTGTCATGTCGTCCGGCTCAGGTATAAAAGACGAATGCATTCGTCGCGGCGCAAACGGCTTTTTACTCAAACCTTATATGCCGGACGACCTCATCACGATCTTGAAGCAAACCATTCAATCCGCATGATGAATCAGTCAATAAACATCCGTGAATTTTCCTTTATAGACGATTATGACCGCACATTAGAGTTCTGGCAAAACATCGAAACGGGCATAAATGTGGGGCGGTCAGATACCGCTCAAGAAGTCCGGAAAAAACTCGAGCGCGACCCAGAATTGTTTCTGGTCGCTGAAATAAATCACGTGATTATCGGTACAGTCATCGGAGGGTATGATGGCCGCCGCGGCGCGATCTATCACCTTGCGGTCCATAAAAAATATCGCGGGCAGGGTATTGGCGCGATGCTCCTCACAGAAGTGGAAACGCGCCTGCAAGCCAAAGGCTGCCTCAAATGTTACATGCACGTTTTTGCAGACAATACAGAAGCCATCCAATTCTATAAGAATCGCGGATGGCATCATGGGCAGGAAATCCTTTTTTTTGCTAAAGAGTTTTAATCATGATTCGATTTGGGATCTTGACACTCTCCGACCGCTCCTCGCGCGGCGAACGGGAAGACTCCTCCGGGCCCGCCCTCGCGCATCTTATCCGTACTCAAAACTGGTCAGTCGTCAGACAACACATCCTCCCCGACGATGAATCTGCCATCTGCGCCACGCTGACAGAATGGGCGGACAGCGGTGAATTTGACATCATCCTCACCACTGGAAGCACTGGCTTTGCCCCGCGGGATGTTGCCCCGGAAGCCACCCGTGCAGTTATCCAAAGAGATGCGCCCGGGTTGGTTGAAACCATGCGCGCCGAAAGCCTCAAGAAGACACCGCATGCCATGCTCTCCCGCGCCATGGCCGGCATCCGCGGACGAACGCTGATCATCAATTTACCCGGCAGTCCCAAAGGCGCCGTAGAAAATCTGCAAACCGTCATGCCTGTTCTGCCTCATGCCGTTCAATTGCTTAAAGATGATCCATCGTCCGAATCGTCCCATTGAAAATTAATCAATGGTCACTGGACACTGCTCTAAACTCATTGGTATAATCCGCCCGCTCTAAAAAAATCAACTGTTCAAGGAAAGTATTAGCATGATCGATGTAAATGAACTTCGCAAGGGGGTTACCTTTGAATTGGACGGCAATCTCTTGAAAGTATTGGATTACAGCCATAACAAGACCGGGCGTGGCAATGCCAATATCAAAGTCAAGGCCCGTAACCTGCTGACCGGATCCACCATCGAGCGCACCTTCAGCTCGGGACAATCCGTGCAGGATGTCAGTCTCGACTTCGCAAATGTCTCATACATGTACAACGATGGCGACATGTACTACTTTATGGATAATCAGACTTTTGAACAGCCTGCCATTAAAAAGGAATCGCTCGGAGAAAGCGCCCCATATCTTAAAGAAGGCATGGAAGTCAAACTGACCTTTTACAAAGGCGAGGCCATTGACGTGGAATTACCGACCTCGGTGGATCTCAAGGTTGTCGAAGCTGAAATGGCAATTCGCGGCGATACTGCCACGGGCGTAACCAAGAAAGTAATCACCGAAACCGGCATTACCGTGCAATGCCCCAACTTTGTCAATATCGACGATATCATCCGTGTGGACACACGCACGGGTGAATACATCACCCGCGTAACCTGATCTTATGAAAACACCCGCCGGGCGCGAATGCCTGCATTTCTACGGCGATTATTATCGCGGCCGTGAGATAGAAGAATGCCGCTTGCTCCAGGCGCAAGGACAAAACTGGACGCGTGATCTGTGCAGGACCTGTCCAGTGCCTGATATTGCGCGAGCCAATTCCTGTCAGCATATGAAATTGAAGGCCGTTGTGGCGCGCCCGATCACAGCCGTCTTTCAGCGGCGGGTCCAGGTCAGCGCGTATTGCGAAAAATCGAAACGGGATGTTTTGGAGCCGCAGGTCGGGTGTGGAGAATGTCACGCTCTGCCGTTCACATTTGAAGTAAAAGAATAACACTTAGACTCCGGGGGGAGTCAAACAAAATATGACGCTCACAATCCTGCTTGATCTAGACGACACACTGCTCAACACCAATTTACAGGCTTTTATTCCCGCATATTTTCAGGCTTTATCCAATGAGCTTGCGCCGCAGATCGCTCCTGATCTCATGTTCCGCGCTTTGCTTTCCGGCATGCGCCAAATGAATGAAAGCGACGACTTTTCCCGCACCCTGCAGGAAATCTTCGACGAGGAGTTTTTTCCACAACTCAATATTTCCCGCAGCGAGCTTGAGCCTGCCATTGAATATTTTTATGATAATATATTTCCAAACCTGGCAGGGCTGACATCGCAGATCCCTGAAGCAAAACCATTTGTCGATTGGGCGCTTTCAAAGGGTTATCGTATTGCAATTGCCACCGATCCGCTTTTGCCTCGTAAAGCCACGCACCATCGTCTGCGTTGGGCCGGTTTTGACCCACGGCAATTTGAACTCATTTCAACTTACGAATGTTTTCATTTCTCAAAAACGCATCCTGCTTATTATGCTGAAGTTCTGGGACGCCTGGGCTGGCCTGAGGGTCCCATGCTGATGGTGGGAAACGACATGGATCGGGATATCCTCCCCGCGAAAAAGCTTGGGCTGGCTGCCTATCATGTGGATGCAGGTCCCGCTTCCAGTTTTGAGCCTGAGGCGGAACCTCGCGGTAAATTAGACGATCTGCGTCTCTGGCTTGAGTCGACTGACCCTGCATCCCTCATGCCATCCTTTAAATCCATCGACTCTGTTTTGGGAATCATATCTGCGACTCCCGCTGTGTTGAACGGCCTGTTGTGCGGGTCTGATTCTGCCTTGTGGTCCCGGAAACCCGTTCAGGACGACTGGTCTTTAACGGAGCTGATCTGTCATTTGCGGGATACCGAACGTGAGATACATCAGATGCAGATCAAGCTGTTCAAGGAACAAAGCAAGCCTTTTATTCCGCGTCCTGATACGGGAGTGTGGGCAAGCCAGCGTGATTATTTGCATGAGCAGGGCGGTTCCGCATTGAAGGAATTTAATGATGCGAGGCGTGAAACTCTGGCAATGTTGAAAAATATGACTGAGGAGGAATGGGAACGTAAAGCGCAGCATGCCATATTTGGCCCAACGAAATTTCTCGAAGTGGTCAGTTTTATAGCCGATCACGACCGAATGCATATTCAACAGGCCTGGGCTACTTTGGAAAAATGTAAGTAATTTGCGTGTCTTTCAGCCCATGTCAGTGTTATTATCATAATAAGGGACAAGTTTATCTGTCCCTTATTTGTTATACTGAATACACTGTTTAAGGAGTATGAGAATAATGAGGAAACGTGTAGTTGTTACGGGATTGGGTTGTGTAAGCCCGGTAGGAAATAATGTGAAAGATACGTGGAGTGCGCTGCTGGCAGGGAAGTCCGGTGCAGCTCCCATTACTGCTTTTGATGCGAGTGCGCATAAAACAAGGTTTGCGGCAGAAGTAAAAGGGTTTGACGCTGTGGCTTTGTTTGGCACACGCGATGCCCGCAAAATGGATCGCTTTACTCAATTCGCCACTGCGGCAGCATTGGAAGCCATGGCACAGGCCAATCTCACGATAGACGAATCGAATTGTGACCGTGTGGGCATTTTGATCGGGACCGGTATTGGCGGGATCATCACCCTGCTTGAACAGTATGATGTTTTGCGCGAGCGCGGACCTGAACGTGTCAGTCCATTTCTTATCCCGATGATGATCTCAGATGGCGCCGCTGGAAATATTGCCATTCGGGTTGGCGCGCGCGGACCCAACATGTCGCTTGCCACTGCCTGTGCATCTGGCACCAATTCAGTCGGAGAAGCGGCTGAAATGATTCGACGTGGTGCGGCGGATGCCATGATCGCAGGGGCGTCAGAAGCGGCAATTACGACAGTCTCCATGGCGGGCATGAATGTTATGACGGCCTTGTCCACTCGAAATGATGATCCTCAAAAAGCATCCCGTCCATTTGATAAGCACCGCGACGGATTTTTGATGGGTGAAGGTGCGGCCATTTTGATTCTCGAGTCGCTCGAATCTGCGCAGGCACGCGGTGCGAATATCTTGTGTGAATTTACAGGCTACGGCACAACAGACGACGCGCATCATATTTCTGCCCCTGCTGAAAATGGAGCGGGCGCAGCCATCTCCATGAGTCTTGCGCTCGCAAATGCCGGCCTCAAGCCGGATGAAATCAGTTATATCAATGCTCACGGCACTTCCACGGTATTGAATGACAAGAGCGAAACCGCTGCGATCAAAACGGTGTTTGGAGAACAGGCCTATAAAATCCCTGTCTCATCCACCAAATCCATGACCGGTCATTTGCTGGGAGCGTCAGGTGCCCTGGAGGCAGTCATTGGTGCGTTGACGATCCTGGAGAACATCCTGCCTCCTACCATTAACTATGAAACCCCGGATCCCGTCTGCGATCTGGATTATGTCCCCAACCAGTCGCGCAAAGCAACTGTACATAATGTCATGTCCAATTCGTTTGGTTTTGGTGGGCATAATGGCACATTGATCTTAAGCCGCTTCAAATAAAGGAGCAAGAATGCCATTTGCGCATATAACAGGCTGGGGAATGTACGTGCCTGAACTCGTCCTTACCAACGATGATATCGCCAAACTTGTGGATACCAACGATGAGTGGATTCGTGATCGAACTGGAATACGTGAACGCCACATTGCCAGGGAGAATGAATTCCCGTCCACCCTGGCCGTGGAGGCTTCAATCAAGGCCCTGCAGGTTGCCAACCTTGCGCCCACTGAGTTGGACTTGATTATTTGTGCCTCATCCTCGCCTGAATATATTTTCCCTGCAACCGCTTGTATTATTCAGGATCAAATCGGTGCAACCAAGGCCGGCGCATTTGATCTATCCGCCGCTTGTACGGGTTTTATTTATGCAACCAATATGGCCACGCAGGCCATCCGCAGCGGATCGATAAAGAATGCCCTTGTAATTGGAACCGAAACCCTCTCACGCTTTGTAGATTGGACAGACCGCAACACTTGTATCCTTTTTGGAGATGGGGCGGGCGCTTTTGTTTTGCAGGCAAGTGAAAAACCAGGCGGCGTATTATCGGCTGTGATGCACTCGGATGGTTCCGGGGCAGATTCGTTGACTCTGCTGGGCGGCGGTTCGCGCCATCCCGCAACCGAAGCGACCATTCACGAAGGCAAACACTTTGTTCAAATGGATGGCAAGGAAGTTTTTCGTTTTGCCACCAGGGTGATGGGGCGCGCCACCCTGGAAGCGCTGGAGATGGCTGGCCTGACCACCGATGATGTGAAATGCATCATTCCCCACCAGGCAAATTACCGCATTGTGGAAACAGCAGCAAAATATCTAAAACTTCCAATGGATAAATTTGTGGTCAATGTGGATCGGTATGGAAATACTTCCACGGCGTCGATTCCCATTGCAACTGTGGAAGCCGTTCAAAATGAACAGGTAATACCCGGAGATAAGGTTGTGTTCGTCGGTTTTGGGGCGGGGTTAACCTGGGGCGCCATCGTTGTCGAATGGACAGGTCCCATCCCTGCAAAGAAACACATCCACCCCGGGAAATACCGCATCTTTGCACGCCTGCGTTCATTTGGCCGCCGTGCCATTCGTTTCATCGAAGGTTTCTTCTCACGGAGAGAACTCTAGTAGGTTTTGAAGGAATAACTTCTTCAGCCCCTGCAATGAGTATGCCGGCGTATTTACCTGGCATACTCATTTGCATGAATCATATAGATCCGATGATTGCCAATTGCACCTGGAAATTCGTCCGTTATCTTCTACTTTTCGACTTTGTTTGCGCTCAAGTAATGTGGTATTAGGGCTTCCAGCAAATCTAATTTTCTCTTTCGGCTCGTTATATTGCTCCTCCGACGGGTTTATTTGCCTGTCGGAAAGTGATATTTTTCCTGATGCAACGATACTTTCCAAAATATCTTCTCCCGTGATGTAATACGGTCATCTTGACGATGTGGGTTGTTTTGGTATAATCGCTCTGCTTAATCCATCGCCGACGTAGCTCAATCGGCAGAGCACCCGCCTTGTAAGCGGGAGGTTACGAGTTCGATTCTCGTCGTCGGCTCTGCGATCGCTGATTGAAGATATATCGGTTGGTGATCAGCAATAAAACATGGGCAGTTACCCAAGCGGCCAAAGGGGACTGACTGTAAATCAGTTGTCAGATGACTTCGGAGGTTCGAATCCTTCACTGCCCACTCCCTGATTTGGGGAACAGCACGTTAAGCCCTCATAGCTCAGTTGGCAGAGCACACCCTTGGTAAGGGTGAGGTCACGAGTTCAAATCTCGTTGAGGGCTCAGTTGCTGAAAAGCATTCTTGCATATATTAAAAGGAGATCGGAAAATGGCGAAGGAAAAATTTAACAGAAGCAAGCCGCATCTGAACGTGGGGACAATG
>CAZEGE010000026.1:0-31726 GCA_964511765.1 uncultured Anaerolinea sp. | reverse complement strand
CAACCGGCTGCTGGTATTAATCAATTGGGCTTGGGATTACCTTTTTTTTGAGCGCACCGTGAGTCTTATTGTATCCCTGCCAGTTGTTCGAACGATAAAGGCGAAGAAGGTTTTCTCTGGGGTCGATTCGATAGGTATTATTCTTCCAAACCAGGCACATTCAGAAGGAAAAGGTCAACATAAAGCCGAACCTGGAAAATCAAAACCATAGTTCCAAAAGGGTTTTCTTCCCGGTAGCACAATGACATGCCCATCGGCATGAATTGTATTTTGATTTAACAAGCTGCCCACAAGTCATGGAAAAACGTGTATTTTCTGGCATCCAACCAACGGGTAATATTCATATAGGTAACTATCTTGCCGCGATCCGGCGATGGGCAGACTCACAGTCCGAATACGATAATGTCTTCTGCATCGTCGACCTGCATGCCATTACCGTCCCTCAAGATCCGCAAACACTTCGAGCCAAGAACCGTGAAGTTGCCGCCCTTCTCTTTGCCGCGGGAATAGACCCCAAATTATCTGCGGTTTTCATCCAGTCACATATCAGCGCTCACGCAGAATTAGCCTGGATTCTGAATTGCTTCATCCCCATGGGGTGGCTGCAACGCATGACCCAATTCATGGTATGACGGGCATTGACCTGCAAAATTCGGTTGATGAAGGGAAGCAAACATTTACTGAATATAAATTATTTTTATTAGAAATATCATAAATATTATGATATGATTGGACCTAAACGCTTCTATCTTCCTCGAATGTTTCTTGGAGGAACAAACGGCTGAAGCAGATTTGGCATGCATACACCAGGTTGAAATGAGAGGAGAGAAAAAAATGACAGTGACGGCGAATCTTGGTTACCCACGTTTGGGCGTAAAGCGTGAATTGAAATGGGCTTTGGAAGGCTACTGGTCGGGGAAAATCGGCGCGACGGATCTCCTGAAGACAGGCAGGGAATTGCGGCTTGCGCATTGGAGGATTCAGCAGAGGGTGGGCATTGACATCATCCCCTCCAATGATTTTTCAATGTATGACCATGTTCTTGACACAACCCGTATGGTCGGCGCAACTCCCAAGCGTTACGCTCAACTCAAAAACCCAACTGACCTTGATTTGTATTTTGCGATGGCGCGAGGCGCGCAACAGGACGAACAGACTCTCGCCGCTATGGAAATGACCAAGTGGTTCGACACTAATTATCATTACATTGTCCCCGAAATTGAGAAGGATCAAACTTACCGATTGGCTTCCACCAAAGTTGTGGATGAATTCATCGAGGCGAAACAGGCTGGTATTCATACTCGACCGCTTCTGTTGGGACCTGTATCCTATCTGCTGTTGAGTAAACCTGTCTCCCCTGATGATGTTCCATTGGGCACGCTGTCGCGGCTTCTTCCAGTTTACGTTGAAATGCTGCAACGCCTCGTCTCCGCCGGGGCAGACTGGGTGCAGATGGATGAGCCTTGCCTGGTTTTGGATTTAAATGAAGCCGCCCGCAAGGCTTACGCTGACGCATACAATCAATTGGGGCAGGTTGCGGGAATCCGCTTGATGGTGGCGACCTACTTCGGTGGCTTGGAAGATAATTTACGTCTTTCTGTGGGTTTGCCCGTCGCCGGTTTACACATAGACTTGGTACGTGCGCCTCAACAACTAGACGATGTCCTGGCGCAATTACCCGCCGATAAAATGCTTTCACTGGGAATAGTTGACGGGCGCAACATCTGGCGAAGCGATCTGGATAAGACGTTGGCACAAATTCAACGAGCGGCCTCTGTATTGGGTACAGAGCGCATCCAAATTGCACCCAGTTGCTCGTTGATGTTCAGCCCACATGACTTGGACTTAGAAACTAAATTAGATTCCGAACTGCGTTCATGGCTGGCGTTTGCGCGTCAAAAACTAGATGAACTGACGTATCTCAAAAGAGCTGTCAGCCAGGGAGTTGAATCGGTTGCTGAACCCTTTACGGTCAGGCGTGAAGCGTTGAAAAGTCGCCGCGAGTCGCCACGCACACATAATCTGCAAGTGCGCCAACGATTGGACGCGGTGGATGAATCTATGCTGCGCCGCGCTCACGATTACAAAACGCGCAAAGCGGCGCAGGCGCAAGAACTCGCCTTGCCTCCATTGCCAACTACCACTATCGGCTCATTCCCACAGACTGCCGAAGTGCGCGCGCATCGCTCCGCAAAAAACAAAGGCTCTCTCACGCAGGCGGAATATGACGAGTTCTTGAAAACCGAAATCGCCCGCACAATCCAAAAACAGGAGGAGATCGGCTTGGACGTGCTGGTTCATGGCGAGTTTGAGCGTACTGACATGGTGGAGTATTTCGGCGAACGAATGACTGGTATCGCCTTTACGCAAAATGGCTGGGTGCAGAGTTACGGCTCGCGCGCTGTGCGCCCGCCAATCATTTTTGGCGATGTCGCCCGCCCCGCTCCTATGACGGTAGATTGGTCTGCTTATGCCCAATCGCTGACCAGCAAACTGGTCAAGGGGATGTTAACTGGTCCCATCACAATTTTGGAATGGTCGTTCGTACGCGATGACCAGCCGCGCGCCTTAACCTGCCGTCAGCTTGCGTTGGCGATTCGGGATGAAGTAGTTGACTTGGAACGCGCTGGGATTCACATCATCCAGATTGACGAACCAGCCTTCCGCGAAGGCTTCCCTTTGCGCCGGGCGGAACAGAATGATTATTTGAAATGGGCAATTGAATGTTTCAAACTATCTTCCAGTGGCGTGCAGGATGAAACGCAAATCCATACGCACATGTGTTACGCGGAATTCGACAACATTATTGAGGCGATTGGTCGCATGGATGCGGACGTGATCTCCATCGAAGCCTCGCGCTCGAAGATGGAACTCTTGGACGCTTTCAAACAATATCAATACCCCGGCGATATTGGTCCCGGTATTTATGATATTCACTCGCCGAACATCCCTTCACAAGCCGAAATGGAAGCCCTGCTGGAGAAAGCCGCGCAGGTGATTCCAATTGAACGGCTCTGGATCAACCCCGATTGCGGCTTGAAAACCAGACAATGGGAGCAGGTCATACCCGCGCTGACGAACATGGTCAATGCCGCCCAAGCTATTCGACAGCAATTGAAGGTATAAAACTCCCGTTGTAAAAAAAAAGTTAGGGATATGTTTTTTTGAAAAGCGAGCGCGTTATATAAAAAAACATCAAAAAGGATTTAAGATGAAAACATATAAGTATCTGATCGTTGGAAGCGGCATGACTGCGGACGCCGCCGCGCGCGGAATCCGCGAACTTGACGCGGACGGCTCGATTGGCATGATTGGCAGTGAAGCGGATAAGCCCTATGCTCGCCCGCTGCTTTCTAAAGGATTGTGGAAGGGACGCCCGCTGGAAAAGATCTGGCGCGGGACGGAGAATCTCAAAGTTGAGTTTCATCTTGGGCGCACAGTTACTGAACTTGATCCAGACGCCAAACGTATGCGCGACGATCAAGGCGAGGAATATGGTTACGAAAAACTTTTGCTCGCCACAGGCGGGACTCCCAACCGCTTGCCATTTGGGGAGGATCACATCATCTATTACCGCACGCTTCAGGATTATCGACGCCTGCGCGCACTGACGGAACAGGGACAGCGCTTTCTCGTCATCGGCGCGGGGTTCATCGGCTCTGAAATTGCGGCGGCGTTGAATATGCAAGGCAAGCAAGTGACGATGATCTTTCTGGAAAATTCAATTGGCGAGCGTATTTTCCCGCCAGAAATTTCACAATTCTTGAATGATGTCTATCGCAAGAAGGGCGTGGAACTTATCCCTGCCGACGGGGTGGAAAAGTTTGAGAAAAAGGGAAACAGTATCAAGGTCCAGACGCGAAGCGGGAGAACGCTTGAAGTGGACGGCGTGGTGGCTGGACTTGGCGTTCGTCCGAATATCGAGTTGGCAAAATCCGCAGGGTTGAAAATCGAAAACGGCATTGTCGTGGACGATCATCTGCATACCTCTGTTCCTGACGTTTATGCGGCTGGCGATGTGGCGATGTTCCCTCATCCCGCGTTGGATAAAATGATGCGCGTGGAACATGAAGATAATGCCCTGCAAATGGGCAAGCAAGCGGGGCGCAACATGGCTGGGGCGGACGAGCCTTATGCGCACGCGCCGTCTTTTTATTCGGATTTGTTTGAGTTTGGATATGAAGCGGTTGGAGAGTTGAACAGCAAAATGGAGATCGTTATGGACTGGCAGGAGCCTTTCCAAAAAGGCGTGCTTTATTATCTTGATGGCGGGCGCGTGCGCGGCGTATTGCTGTGGAATGTGTGGAGTAAAGTAAAGGATGCGGCGGCTCTGGTTGCCGAAGCGGGCCCGTTTATAGCGAAAGATTTGATCGGTAGGATACAATAAGAGAAGCGCCTCGAAGGTTTTGATTCGTTTTTGAAGAAGCCTTTGAAGCGATTGTTTCACAGAAAGAGAGCAAAACCATGACCGATAAAAATATCCCCGAATTATGGGAGTGGGCAGAATACTATTGACCGTGGTGCTATGTTGCGGCCGTGCGCCTGCAAAAAATTGCACCTGAATATGAAGGGCGTGTCCGTTTGGTGGAGCGGGCTTTCCCGCTGGAGGTTTACGGCGGAGGTCCACCTGACCGAGAGGAACTTGAATTGGAAATCTGGCTCGCGGCTCTGCAAGAACCTGCGGCAGTTTTCAAACCCTTCGGCAGTGACTGGCCCACTACGACGCTTCCCGCCTTCGATGCGGCTTGGTGCGCGTTTCAGCAAGGTGAAACCATCGGGCGCGACTTCGACCTGCGAATCCGCCGCGCATTCTTCGCCGAAAGACGCAACATCGGCAAGCGCGAAGTCATGCTCGATCTCGCACGTGAAGCAAATTTGGATATGGATCACTTCACACGCTATTTCAATAACGGCGAAGCCCGCGCCGCCGTGCTGGAGGAAGGAAAACTCGGCAAGGAAAAACTTGGCGTGCGCGGCACACCGACCGTCATGTTGAGCGGCGGCACGAAACTCCGTCACAAGATGGCGTACCCGAACATCAAAGATGGGAAAATCCTATCGGTTGGAAAACTGCCCTGCTGCGGCGAGGATTGTTACGAAGCCACGCGCGAACTGTTTGAAAAAGCGTTACAGCATGAACCACAAAGGACTGTACAATGACGAATTGATAGATCGCGTCAATGCATCACATCCCCCAATACTCAACGGAAAGGAAATAATAGTTAGTCATGCAACAACGTTTGAATTATTCCAAGGTCGCTCCAGAGGGAACGGAAGGCTTGCAAAAACTGGAGAAATACGTAAAGAACAGCGGACTGGAAGCCGATCTGATTGAACTGGTGAAACTGCGCGCCTCGCAGATCAATGGCTGTGCGTACTGTATTGACATGCACACAAAGGATGCGCGCACAAACGGCGAAAGCGAACAACGTCTTTATGCTGTCAGCGCGTGGCACGAAGCGCCGTTTTACAGCGAACGCGAACGCGCCGCCCTCGCCTGGACGGAAGCTGTGACGCTGATTAGCAAAGATCATGTGCCAGATGAAACCTATGCCGAAGCGCGCAAACATTTCTCGGAAAAAGAACTCGTGGATTTGACACTGGCGATCATCGCCATCAACAGTTGGAATCGGCTCGCTGTCAGTTTCCGCACGCTGGCGGGATCATACCAGCCCGACCATCCAGCCGCGAAAAAGGGTTCGCCCAAATAGAGGATTGATTTGCCCGTTCACCACGCTTCATTCGACCTCGAACCTGTTCCGCCCTTTCGGCTGGACCTCACCGTTTGGACTCTGCGCCGCCGCCCCGATAATCTCTTCGACCACTGGGATGGTAAAACCTATCTGCGTGTTTTGATCGAGGATGACAAGCCGTTTGAAATCGCAGTGACGCAACTCGGAGAATCGAAAAGCCCACAGTTGCGCGTTGCGTTGACGGGAAGGACGTTAACGTCCAAAACGAAGGTATTCGTCACCGCCGCGCTGGAGCGTTTGCTCGGAATCGGAATTGACCTGCAAAAGTTTTACCGCTTGGGCAAAAAAGATAAATGGCTCAAACCGCTTGTCAATCAATTTCAAGGCATGAAGCCGCCGCGTTTACTGACACCCTTCGAGGCGTTGCTGAACGCCATCGCCTGCCAGCAGTTGACTCTCACGATGGGCATCCGCCTGCTCAACCGTCTGACGGAAGCGTACGGCGTGGCGCTCAAAACGGAAGCAGGAGTCGTCCACGCTTTTCCGCGTCCGCAAGATTTGGCAAATGCCGACATCGAAGACCTACGCAAGATGAGTTTCACGTATCAAAAAGCCCGCTGCCTGACGAGTATCTCGCGTCTTATCGTGGATGGAGAACTCAACCTGGATGTGATCGCTCAATCGGACGACAAAGAAGCGGTTGCCCGTCTGTGCGAACTGAAAGGCGTGGGACGCTGGACGGCAGAATATGTCCTCCTGCGCGGGCTGGGACGCGCGCACGTCTTCCCTGCAGACGATGTGGGCGCTCGCAACAATCTGCAACGCTGGCTGGCTTTACCTGGAACGATGACCTATAATAATACGCGTGAGGCGTTAAGTCGCTGGAACGGTTATGGCGGGCTGGTTTATTTTCACCTATTGTTAAAAAGCCTGACAGAGAAAGGCTGGATAGGAGACGCTTATGTTGAAGACCAAGCGCGTGTATGAAGCCGCTGAAAAAAGCGACGGTAAACGTTTTCTGGTCGAGCGGCTGTGGCCCCGTGGAATGAAAAAAGAAGCCTTGAAAATAGATGCCTGGTTGAAGAATGTCGCGCCCAGCGCCGACTTACGAAACTGGTTCGCGCACGATCCGCTCAAGTGGGCTGAATTTCAGAAGCTTTATCAAGCGGAACTAGGTGTCAACTCTGCGGAATGGCAAGTCATTTTAGAAGCCGCCCAAAAAGGCGATGTGACCCTGCTCTATAGCGCGCACGATACGGAACACAACAACGCGCTGGCGCTCAAATCCTTTTTAGAGAAGCATTTGAAGAAGTAGTATCATGGAATGGTTAGAAACGGCTGATTCGCAAAGACAGATCGCCGATTTAAAAAAAACACCAAAAGGAGATATACACAATGTCCGAAAGCACAACCACGTTATTAGACGTACGAGAAATTCCCCCGCGAGAACGACACCCGACGGTCTTTCAGACCTTCGACGCGCTGAAAGAAGGGGAGTACTTCACTCTGGTCAACGACCATGACCCGAAGCCTCTTTACTATCAGTTCCTTCATGAACGCGAGGGACAATTTGGTTGGGAATATCAGGAAGAAGGGCCCGAAACCTGGCAGGTAAAAATCAGCCGCACTGCTGCAGCCAACGAGGGTCAGGTATAATTTCCTTACCCCTATGTGACAGGAGACATCCCGAAGTTTCTGCTCCAGGTCTCTTGCGGCGAACTTCAGTATCCATAGCATATTATTCGGACTCAAGATAAGTCCACGAGTCCAGACAGAACATACTGGAAAGGAATCAAAAATGAAAGCTACAAACCTATTGGAAAATCTTAAATTTGGAGATAAGGATCCCCACGCTGAACCCATTTACTCCGCCAGGGATGGCCGCGCGATTCTTTTTACACTCAAGCCGGGTCAATCCATTCGTGAACATAAAGCGCCCAGCACACCATTCTTCGTGGTTATCCTGAAAGGGCAAGGCGTCTTTGCTGGCGGCGATGGCGACACGCATACTTATGGACCGAACACGCTGCTTGTATTTGATTCAGGTGAAAACCATTTAATCCGCGCAATCAATGAGGAGCTGGTCTTCATTGGAGTCTTGCACGGTTCGCCGCTCGCTCAAAAATAAATTTTCGTTTGGAATTTTCAGGTATTGAGTACATGAATCCCGAACGGGAATTTCCCGGCCCCAATTATGGATATGTTCTTGAGCTTTATGACCGCTATCAGAAAAATCCTGATTCGGTGGATGAAACTACTCACAATCTGTTCAATCAGTGGAAGCCTGCCAGCCAGGAATCGAGCATCCAATCGGAAACCAAACTAAGTAAACTGATTGGCGTGGCTAACTTTGCTCAAGCCATTCGTTCGTATGGATACTTGATCGCAAAGCTCGATCCTCTGAGTGGTCTTCCAGCAAGTCACCCTATGTTGGAGTTGGAGTTCCATAATCTAAGCCAGGATGACTTATTCCAACTCTCGTCAGAACTCGTCGGCTTGCCAAGCGAACACGTGGCGGAAAACGCTTCAAAAGCAATAGAGATTTTGCGCTCGATCTATTGTGGAACGATTGGATATGACTATGGTCATATCCGCAACCCGGATGAACGAACCTGGTTGCAGCAAGCCGCCGAGACGGGACGCTTCCGTCCTCCGAAACAAGCCATTGATAAACAGAGACTCCTTGATCGCCTCAGTCAAGTGGAAGCCTTCGAGATTTTTCTCAACCGCATTTATCCGGGAAAAACCCGCTTCTCCATTGAGGGACTCGATGTGCTCGTCCCGATGTTGGATGAAATTATTGGCGCGGCAGCGCGCGCGAATATCTGCGTTGTTCTGATCGGCATGGCTCACCGCGGGCGATTGAATGTCCTGGCGCATGTACTCCAGAAACCGTATGAGCAAATCCTGGCGGAGTTCAAAGATCCGAAAGACCGATCCAGAACCTGGGATGACCTGGGTTGGACTGGCGATGTAAAGTATCACATGGGAGGCTATAAGTCGCCCGAAGGTGCGGATCATATTGATCTGGTTGTAAGTATGCCAGCCAACCCCAGTCACCTCGAGTTAATTGATCCTGTTATTCAAGGCATGTCGCGGGCAGCCAATAGCAAAGTTGACAGCCCCGGGCGGCCGAAGAATTTCGAAAATGCTTCACTCCCGATCCTGATTCATGGAGACGCATCTTTTGTCGGGCAAGGGATTGTTGCGGAGACACTCAACTTTTCACAGATCCCTGCCTACTCAACCGGCGGCAGTCTGCACATCATCGCCAATAACCAGCTAGGCTTCACGGCAACGGAGCAAGAATCGCGCAGTAGTTTGTATGCCAGCGATCTCGCCAAAGGATTCGAAATCCCCGTCATCCATGTGAACGCCGATGAGCCTGAGGCTTGTGTCGAGGCTGTTCACACGGCTTTTGCTTATCGGCAGAAATTTCATAAAGATTTTGTTGTTGACTTGATCGGTTACCGGCGTTATGGTCACAATGAAGGAGACGAACCGCGTTTTACTCAGCCGTCAATGTATCGCAAGATCGATGCGCATCCATCTGTGAGAAAATTATGGTCGTCCAAATTGGAGGAAGAGGGAATTGTAAAACCAAATGAGGCAGAGAAATTTTTACAAAAGTATTTGAACGAATTGCAGGAAATCAATCAAAAGATGGATGCGGAACGAGCGTTACAGGAACCTGTTCCGAAACCACCTCCGTCTGGAGCGGCGCAAAAAGTCGACACGTCTGTTTCGCTTGAACGATTACGAAACCTGAATCAGGCTCTGCGGCAATTCCCTGCAGACTTTCATCCGAACCCAAAACTGACCAAGGCAGTCGAAAAGCGCCGTCAGATATTGGATAGCCCTGACGCATCCAGCGTAGATTGGGCAACCGCTGAAGAATTAGCATTTGCCACCATTTTGGAGGATGGCATCGCGATTCGGATGACCGGTCAGGATACACCGCGTGGAACATTCAGCCAGCGCCATGCTGTTCTCTATGATAAAGATACAAACCGGGGCTACACACCTTTGCAGTCTATGCCGCAAGCAAAAGCTTCGTTCGAGATTCACAACACGCCAGTCAGCGAAGCTGGACCGGTTGGCTTTGAAGTTGGCTATAACATCCAGGCTCCCGACAGATTGGTTTTGTGGGAGGCGCAATATGGCGACTTCGACAACAATATCCAAACTGTCATTGATGAATTCCTGCTTTCGGGCCGCGCCAAGTGGGGGCTGACACCGTCTCTGGTTTTGCTTCTGCCGCATGGAAATGAAGGCATGGGACCGGATCATTCCTCCGCCCGCATCGAACGATTCTTAAACTTGGCTGCAGAAGGCAACATGCGCGTGGCGATCCCAACCATCACCGCACAGTATTTCCATTTACTACGCCGCCAGGCGTTGCTTCTGAAAACCGATCCGCTGCCTCTGGTAATCTTCACCCCAAAAGGATTCCTGCGGCACCCGTTAGCGATTTCGACGCCGAATCAACTTGTTGAAGGTAGCTGGCAACCCTTGCTGGAAGAACTATCTTCAAAGGGAAAAGATGAGCCTGTCAAGAATTTGATCCTTTGCAGTGGCCGAATCTACTTTGATCTGGTAAGCGATGAGCTTTGGTCGGCCAGCAAGGACACTGCCATCGTCAGAGTGGAACAGCTTTATCCATTCCCGGCACCAGCATTTGAAAAATTATTGAATGAATATCCGAACGTTGAGAAAATAGTTTGGTTGCAGGAAGAACCGCTGAATATGGGGGCTTGGGATTTCATACGTCCGCGCTTGAGACAACTGCTGGGAAACCTTCCCTTGTATTATGTTGGACGACCTGAAAGTTCCAGTCCGGCAGAAGGCTCGTCCACGTTGTACAGAATTAACCAGCAAGCTTTGATTCATCAGGCACTGAAGATCGAAGAACAGACCCACAGCCATAGTGTGATTATCGAGAGAGGTTGACATGGCTATAAAAATTATTGTTCCTGAAATGGGGGAATCGGTGATCGAGGCGACCGTCCATCAATGGCTGAAAAAAGAAGGAGACTTTGTCGAGGTGGGCGAAGCTCTCGTGGAATTGGAAACGGACAAAGTCAATCTGGAAGTGGGCGCGAAAGCTTCAGGGATATTGGCACATATCACAGTCCCGGAAGGTCAGGATGTTAAAGTAGGCGATGTTCTGGGCATGATTAATGAGGATGCAAAACAGCCTGTCTCGACAGCCACACAAGCAATAACTCCTGCGGCAGAACCGGCGCTCAATAGCCCTTCAACAAGTAAAGAAAAGCGCGAGATCGAACCGAAACAGGCTTCACTGGTAACTCCGGTTGCATCTCGTTTGGCGCACGAACAAAATATCGACCTTGCGCAAGTACATGGCACAGGTCCAGAAGGCCGCGTCACAAAATCTGATGTAGAGCAATACCGGCAGGGTCAGAAAGGAAATGAAAATAAATCTCCCCAACAATCTCCGCCTCAACCCATCTCAACAGTAAACATAAGCCCTACAGAACGAAGGGAAGAGCGACAGCGCATGACACGCAGGCGTCGCACGATTGCCCAACGCCTACTTGAAGCAAAACAATCTACCGCCATGCTAACAACTTTCAATGAGATCAACATGGCCGCTGTGATGGATCTGCGTCGCCGGCATAACGAGGCCTTTCAGGAGCGTCATGGAATAAAGCTGGGCATCACTTCCTTTTTTGTAAAAGCCAGCTTGAGTGCTTTGAAAGTCTTTCCGAGATTAAATGCCGAAATCCAGGGCGATGAGATCGTGCTCAAGCACTATTACGATATCGGAGTAGCTGTTGGCGCTGAAGAGGGCTTGGTCGTTCCGGTAATTCGTGATGCTGATCGTCTGTCCTTTGCTGAGATCGAACGGCAGATCAAGGAATTTGCCGCAAAGACTAACGAAGGCACGCTATCAGTCGAAGATTTGCGAGGTGGGACATTCACGATCACGAATGGAGGTGTCTTCGGTTCATTATTAAGCACGCCGATTATCAATCTTCCACAGGTCGGCATTCTGGGATTGCACAAAATCGAAGACCGCCCGGTGGCCGAAAAAGGCCAAATCGTTATCCGTCCCATGATGTACATCGCGCTTAGCTACGATCATCGCATCGTGGATGGGCGTGAAGCTGTCCAATACCTGGTTCATCTTAAGGAATTGCTTGAGGACCCGGAACAGTTGTTGTTGGAAGGATGAAAAGGCCGAGCGGTTTGAAAGGCACCTGGCAATTGAAGGTCTGGCGTATTTACATTTATTCTTGAACAAATTACATGCAAAGAGGATTTTATGAAGAAGAACACGATTTATACAATTGGACACTCGACATGGCCAATCGATGAATTTAATAAAATCCTTCAAGCTTATGAGATCGAATTAGTGGTTGATGTACGTACAATCCCCGGGTCCCGCCATAATCCACAATTCAATGGAAATGAATTGAAATATGATCTAGAACGGCATGGTATTGGTTATACCCATCTTAAAGAGCTAGGTGGCTTACGCCATACAACCAAAACATCCATTAATACCGGTTGGACAAATTTATCATTTCGCGGTTTTGCCGATTACATGCAAACGCCGGAATTTATGAAAGGCATTGAACTTCTCATCGAAACTTCCAAATTGAAACAAACGGTAATTATGTGTGCAGAGGCGGTTCCATGGCGTTGTCACCGGTCGCTCATTGGCGATGCCCTAGTGGTTCGTGGTATAGAGGTGGAAGACGTTATGAGCGAAAGAACAAGCAAGCCACATAAAATAACTCCCTGGGCAAAAGTGGACGGCGTCATTGTTACTTATCCTGAGACAGTGCAATAGAATTGGTGCGACAGAGAAAATCTAATGTGCAAACTCTGTAATTTTCACGGCCATAAACTTCGATTGGGGTTCCGCTTTGATGCCGCATGGCGCCCCATCCTGTGAGATGATTACCGTTCCTGACCCGATCGGGAGACGCTCGCCATCCATGCCGACCGGGGCACTTCAACGACTTCCAAGTCAGTGGCTTTTCTCTTGGCCGATCTGCTTCTTCGGGTTTCTTGCAAGCCAGAGCTTCTATCTGGCAACGTTGATCTGCGGTTATCCTGGCTGGCGCTCCCGGACGCGGCGCATCCTGTAAACGATCTTCAATGCTCAAGTCATCGAAAGAGATGTTCTGCAATTTTACCCAGCGATTACGCCAGAGACTAACTGTGTCTAAGGTGACCCTGTATGTCTGAGCAATTTCTTTGTTCTTAAGTCCACGTGCCGCCGCCAGAACGATGCGGGCTCGCAATGTAATTTGCTGTTCAACTTGATGCCGCTTGATTAATTTCTCTAACCCGTTTCGTTCGGCATCCAATAGATTTACTGCCTGTGCTTTCGGTATTGGCATCTTCGGCGTCTCCTTCAAGAGTTTGCCTTATCCTATACCACCAAAGCCTTATTTATGCCAAGTTGTACTAGTCTCTTGTGGCAAACTTCAAAACCCATAGCTACTATTCGGACTCAAGGTGAGTCCACGAGTCCAGACAGAACATACTGGAAAGGAATCAAAAATGAAAGTTACAAACCTTTTGGAAAACCTTACATTTGGGAGTAAAGACTCTCACGCTGAACCACTTCACGCCGACAGGCAGGGACGCGCGATTCTTTTCACGCTCAAACCGCAGCAATCCATCCGTGAACACAATGCGCCCAGTTCACCGTTCTTTGTGGTGGTACTAAAAGGACAAGGTGTCTTCACTGGCGGCGATGGCGTTGAGCATGCCTGTGGACCGAATACGCTCCTGGTATTTGACGCAGGCGAACAGCACACCATCCGCGCCGTTGATGAATTAGTCTTCGTAGGCTTCTTGCACGGAGCGCCAGGCGCTCAAAAATAAATTGCCGTATCAGCCAAACGAACATGGATATTTATTCGCGATCGAGTATCCTTGATGCCCAATAGCCTCCCATTTATAGGAACGGCATGTGAAAATAATATCCTCGAATACGATTCTATATTGCAAAAAATGGCAGGAAACAGTTGCTTTTTACAGAGAAGCGCTAAATCTATTGGCGATATCTTCCAACGACTGGTTTGTGGAATTTAAACTCAATGAAATGTCGCGATTGAGCGTTGCCAATGAAGTTCGAACATCCATTGATAGCGGAGATGGAAAAGGAATCACGATCAGCCTCCAGGTAATTGATATAGAACAAACGCGCGCTGAATTGATGGAGGCGGGAATCGTTCCAACACCGATCAAGGAAGTATGGGGCTCAAAGGCAATTTACATCCATGATCCCGAAGGAAACAGACTTGAGTTTTGGGCGGGGCGGGCAAAGACTTAGTACGAGGCAGGATGTATAATAAACGGAAGGAATTCTCATGCCGAAGAGTCTTCAAGGAAGATCACCCCTTTCGTTTCTTACATTCGTTCTGTTTGTGATCGTATCCATCGGCGCGACACTGGACGCCGCGTATGGGCGGGTTTTCGCGCGCCGAAATCCAATCGCTGCGCGGCATGAATAATGCGCTTGGCCAAAATGCGGTTGACCAATGGAAGCCGGGTGGTGATCGTAGGCGGAGGCCCGGCAGGCAGTTTTGCCGCGTTGCACCTGGTTCGGTTTGCCCGGGAGGCCGGTCTAACGTTGGAAGTGCGCATCCTGGAGCCGCGCGACTTCTCCCGTCCCGGCCCCGGCGGATGTAACAAGTGCGCCGGGATCGTCTCCTCCGCGCTGGCGCAGGATTTACAAACCCTGGGGCTGAATTTGCCCGATGAAGTTATCCAGGCGGAATTGGACACTTATATCCTGCACCTGGGCAAGGCGGAATTGTCAATTCATCGTCCAGACTCCGGGCGGCATATTATGAGTATTTATCGGGGCGGCGGCCCCCGTTTGGGCGATACGCCTTTCCCGAAAACATTCGACGGCTGGTTGTTGGACCAGGCCAGGCAAAGCGGCGCCATCGTCCAGCGCGCGATAGTGCGTTCCATTCAGCCCGGCCCCCGCCCGCGGGTCGTTACGGCGCAGGAAACCCTCGAAGCGGACCTGGTGATTCTGGCGACGGGAGTCAACAGCCGCCCGCCGTTGGATCCAGCCTGGGGCTATCGTCCGCCTCGAACCGAGGTCATGGCGCAGGATGAGATTATGATCCCGGCGGAGCTCCGCGATCACAGCGTGCAGGTTTATTTCGATCACCCGCCCGGTTTGATCTTTGGCGCGCTGATTCCCAAGGGACGCTACGCCAATATTTCCCTGCTCGGCCGGCGTTTGCAACCCGGAGCGGTGGGCGATTTTCTGGATGGAAACGGCATTTCGGCTTTATTGCCGGGCGGGCTTCACAGGCTCTGCGGGTGCGCGCCGCGCGTGGCTGTGACGGCGGCCGGGGGCTATTTTGCCGATCGCATGGTTGTCGTGGGCGATGCGGCAGTCACGCGTCTCTACAAAAACGGAATGGGCATGGCCTTTATCACTGCACGCGCTGCCGCACAAACCGCCATCCAGCGCGGTGTCTCGCGGCTCGATTTTGCCTGCGGCTACGCGCCGGTTTGCCGAGGCATCGCCGTTGATAATTTCTACGGGCGGCTGTTGTTCCTGCTGTGGGACGCCACCCGCCGCATTCCATTCCTGCTGCGAGCCTGGGAGAAGGCGGTCGCGGCTGAGATCGGCCAGCCGTCCCAACGGCAGACGCACATTCGCATCTTGTGGGGGATGTTTAGCGGGGATGAACCCTACCGCCGCCTTTTTTGGATATCGGTAAGCCCTTCGGCCTTGATGGATATTTTGAAAAGTTTGTGGAACAAGCGCGGATGAGCGCCTCACGCGCAGGAATTCGAAATCTTGTAATTGTCTAAGGAGGATGCCAGTTTGCATCCTTTTTCGGCTCACCACATAACGAGGATGTATAATAGACACAAGGCATCCTCATGTTAAAGAGTCTTCAAGGAAGATTAACCCTCCTGTTTGTTGCTTTCGTCCTGCTTGTCGTTGTATCCATCAGCGCGATGATGTGGGGAGTGAACCCGCACGCAGGCAATACTGGCAGTAATGAAACTGGAGTTGATACAACCCTGAATCACCCTACTCAATATTAAGAGGTACCTTTTGTGTCTGATCGCAATCTCGCGGCGCAACGACTGCTTGCCGTAACCGAAGAGGAACTTCAACACATTGTGCTGGACATCCATGATGGTCCCGTGCAGAATTTATTCGCGGCTCTCAGCCAGTTGACTCTTCTGCGCGCACAAATAAGCGCAGGTCAGTCCTCGCCTGATCGCGAAGCGTGGTTGCCTGTGGTTAATCGAACCATCAACCTGCTGGAAACCTCGTTAAAGGATATTCGCGATCTGCTTGGCGTTTTTCACGCGCCCGAATTCGCCCAAAGTGGGCTGGCTGAGATTGTCGAAGGTTTTGTTGTCCAACACGAATCGCTCACGTCAAGCGAGGTCACGTTGGAAATCGCACCGTCCATTCCCGAAGATATTTCATTGCTTGCAAAGATCGCCTTGTGCCGCATTTTGCAGGAAGCGCTTGCAAATGTGCGCCGTCATTCGGGCGCAAACACTGCGACGGTGAATTTATCGTCAGATGGAGACAAGATCATTTTGGAAATTGCAGACCACGGGCGCGGATTCGAGCCGCCGCCGTTGACGGGTCCACAAGCCACGGAGAGTCACGAACATATCGGTTTGCGCGGAATGCGCGAACGCGCCGCGCTGGTGGGCGGAAAATTATTTGTGGAGAGTCGCGTTGGTGAGGGGACGCGCGTGCGCGTGGAGGTTCCAACGCATGAGTGACACGCCTGTTATCCGAATCATTTTAGCGGACGATCACGCGCTTGTGCTTGAAGGTCTGCGGGCGTTGTTGAGCGCCGAGCCTGACCTGCACGTGATTGCGACCGCCACAGACGGCGAACGTTTGCTGGAGGCGATCCGCCGCTTCACGCCTGACGTGGTGGCAATGGATCTGCAAATGCCCTACATGGACGGCTTGACATGTCTGCGCCACATTCGCGCCGAAAACCTGCCTGTGCGCGTGCTGGTGATCAGCGCTTTTGGCGACGCGCAATCCATGCGCGCGGCAGTCGAAGGCGGCGCGGACGGGTTTGCCCTGAAAACCGATTCGCCTGAGATGACGATTGCCGCCATTCGTCAGGTTGCCGCGGGAAAAATGGTTTTTCCAGAATCCGCGCGGCGCTGGCTGGTACAACCATCGAAGGATGATCCCAACGCGCTCACGGAACGCGAAGAGGCTGTGCTGGCGTTGCTCGCAGAGGGAAAAAGCAACTCACAAATTGGCGCGGCATTGAGCCTCAGTGAAAACACGATCAAATTCCATTTGCGGAATTTATACAATAAACTCGGCGTTACAAATCGCACCGAAGCCGCGGCAAAATATCATAAACGTTGAAAAAAGACCTCCGAGTTTTCCAAAAACTCGGAGGTCTAAAACCACCCTATCCAAACGGGTGGGCTTTCCTACCCATATAGACTCCCACAATCCACCCGCGCGGACATTCTGTTGTCCGCGTTTTGCTATTAATATTCTGCCATTAAACAAACAGGAGACTTGAACATGATCGTCACAACTGCTGCATTATCCAAATCCGCATATGGCAAATTTGCCGTCGGCGCGTATAACATCAACAACATGGAACAGGCGCTTGGCTTGTTCAAGGGGCACATTGACGTTCAGGCTCCGTTCATTATTCAAATTTCCAAAGGCGCGCGCAAGTACGCGAGGGTGAAAATGCTGGAAGCAATCATTCGCGCCTGTGATGAAGAATTTCCCGAAGCGATTTACGCCGTCCATCTCGATCACGGTGATGAAAAGACCTGCTACGATTGCATAGACTCTGGTTTTTATTCATCGGTGATGATTGACGCTTCGCACGAACCGTTCGAGAAAAACGTCGAGATTACGCGCCGCGTCGTGGAGCGCGCCCATGCCAAAGGTTTAAGCGTGGAATCGGAGTTGGGCATGTTGGGCGGTGTGGAAGAACACGTTTCCGTGGACGAGAAACACGCCATGCTCACCGACCCAGATGAAGCCAAAGCTTTTGCAGAACAAAGCGGATGCGACAGTCTCGCCGTCGCCATTGGCACAAGTCACGGCGCGTATAAATTCAGCGGCAGTCAGGGTCTGCATTTTGACCGCATTGCCGAAATCCAAAAACGATTGCCGGGTCTCCCGCTGGTCATACACGGATCAAGTTCAGTGCCAAAAGATGAAGTGGAGAAAATCAATTTAGCGGGCGGTCAACTCGACCCGTCAGCGCGAGGCGTGGATGAATCAGAGTTCGCGAAAGCCGTCCCGTTGGGAGTCACAAAAGTCAATATTGATACGGATGGTCGTCTGGTGTGGATGCGAGTCCACCGTGAATACCTCCGCGACAATCCAAAGCAATTTGATTTCCGTAAACCTGGCGAAGAATACATCAAGGCTTACGCGGATTTCATCGTGAACAAATCAAAAGCGTTGCTCTCGGCGGGGACATTATCGCAAGTGCGCGCCGCTTTATCAGGATAAAGGCTATGAGCGAAGCGCCCAATCGCAACCTTGCTCTTGAGTTGGCCCGTGTCACCGAGTCCGCCGCGCTCGCGGCGGGACGTTGGATGGGGCGCGGGCAAAAAGAGGCGGGCGATGGCGCAGCGGTGGAAGCCATGCGCTTGATCCTATCCACTGTGGATATGGACGGCGTGATCGTGATCGGCGAAGGCGCGAAAGACGAAGCGCCGATGTTATACGACGGCGAAAAAGTTGGCAATGGAATCGGTCCCGCGGTGGATGTGGCGGTTGATCCTATTGAAGGAACTTCTTTGCTCGCACATGGAAGACCCGACGCGATCTCGGTTATCAGCGTCGCGCCGCGCGGAACGATGTGGTCGCCAGGTCCCGCGTTTTACATGAACAAAATGGTCGTTGGACGCGCGGCTCGCGCGGCGCTTCATCCCTCGCTCTTATATGCTCCTGTTTCCCAAACATTATCGGCGCTCGCAGACGCGCTCAACAAACGCGTTCACGATATAACCGTTTTTATTTTGGACAAGCCACGTCATCAAAAACTCATCACCGAGATTCGCGAGGCGGGCGCGCGTGTCTTGTTACGCACCGACGGCGACGTGGCTGGCGCGTTGATGGCGCTCACACCAAACTCAGGCGTAGACGTTTTGATGGGCATTGGAGGAACCCCCGAAGGAGTCATCGCCGCCTGCGCCGTGCGCGCCTTAGGCGGAGCCATGCTCGGGCAACTCGCCCCGCAAAAAGATAACGAACGCGAAGCAGTCACCGCCTCAGGTCTGGACCTTGAAACTGTCCTGACCGAATCAGACCTGGTCCAAAGCGACGATGTTTTCTTCGCCGCCACTGGCATTACCGATGGCGTGTTGATGCCTGGAGTGCATTACACCAGCGAAGGCGCCTCAACGGTCTCGCTCATTATGCGCGGTAAGACGGGAACCGTCCGCACGATCCACGCCGAACATCGCTGGGATAAGTTAATGGAGATTAGCCAGATTCAGTATTGACGCGCAGCGTGTAGACGGTAAACAAGTACACAGGTAGACAGGTACACAATGGAACGCGCTACACTGTGCATAAACTATCAAACTACCAAACCAAAAAGGAGTCATCCATGTCTAAAACCAAATCCGACGACAAAAAAGAAAAAGCCCTCTTTGATGCGGGCGTAAAAGAATACAGCGCCGCTGGACGTTTTTACTACGACATTGGCTTTAAGCCCCCAGAAACGCATGTGCTTGCCGCGTTCCGTCTCACGCCGCAGGAAGGCGTCTCATTTGAAGAAGCCGCCGCCGCAGTCGCCGCGGAGTCGTCCTTCTCCACATGGACAACCGTGTGGTCTGATTATCTCGTGGACGCATCGCGTTATTCCGCGCGCACATACGAGATGAAGCCCGTGCCAGGTCACCCCGATCAAATGATGGCGTACATCGCCTATCCGCTTGACTTATTTGAAGAAGGCTCAATGCCCAACCTGATGTCGTCCATTGTCGGCAATGTGTTCGGCTTCAAGCCCTTGCGCGCTCTGCGTTTGGAAGATTTATATTTCCCGCCCGCGTTGCTCAAAACATTCCAGGGACCGCCTCATGGTATTCAAGTGGAACGCGACAAAATGGAAAAATACGGGCGACCTCTGCTCGGCGCGACGATGAAGCCCAAACTTGGACTCTCTGCCAAAAACTATGGACGTCTCGTTTACGAAGCCCTGCGCGGTGGACTCGATTTCACCAAAGACGACGAGAATATCACGTCACAACCATTCATGCGCTGGCGTGACCGCTTTGAGTTTGTCATGCACGCGGTCAAGCAAGCCGAAGCGGAATCAGGCGAACGCAAGGGACACTATCTCAACGTCACCGCGGGGGATACGGAGGAAATGTATCGCCGCGCCCAATTCGCCAGGGAACTCGGCTCGCGCATCATCATGATAGATTATCTCGTGGCTGGTTTTACGGCATTCGCTTCCCTTTCAAAGTGGTGCCGCGAAAATGGGATGTTACTGCACGCGCATCGCGCCATGCACTCCGTTATGGACCGTCAGCAGAATCACGGCGTACATTGGCGCGTGCTTGCAAAGTGGTGCCGCATTGTCGGCGCGGATCATTTGCACAACGGCACGGTGGTTGGAAAACTGGAAGGGGATCGCACGTCTACGCTTGGTATCAACGAAATGATGCGCCTGACTGATGTTGCAAAAGTCGAAGATTGCCCTGGTCATCACTTCGACCAGCACTGGCTTTCCATGCCAGGCATGTTCCCCGTCGCTTCGGGCGGCATTCACGTTTGGAACATGCCCGAACTCGTCTCCATCTTTGGCGACGACTCGATCCTGCAATTCGGCGGCGGGACAGTTGGTCATCCGTGGGGAAGCGCTGCGGGCGCAACTGCCAATCGCGTCGCGCTGGAAGCAGTCGTCCAGGCGAGAAACGAGGGGCGCAATATCGTCCCCGAAGGAAATGATATTCTCAAATCCGCCGCCAAACACAGTCCCGAATTGCGCGTCGCCATGGAAACATGGAAAGGAATCACCTTTGAATATGAATCCGTGGATGCGTTGGATAAACCGTAATCAGGAGCAGACATGAAAACAGAAACTTTCTCTTACCTCCCCGTCTTGAGCGAAGAACAAGTAATGAAACAAATCCAATACTTTCTAAAGAATGGCTGGACCGTGGGTATTGAATACTGCGCGCAACCTTCCCCCGAGTTGACATTTTGGAGTTGGTGGAAACTGCCATTATTCACCGCGCGCACAACGGAAGAAATATCAGTGGAAGTCAATGCCTGCAAACTTGCTCATCCTGATAGTTATATCCGCCTTACCAGTTACGACAACATTCAGCAAAGGCAAGTGATGAGTTTTGTCGTCCACACACCTTAACTCGGGCAAGCCGAAACTTGTCAAGTTGAGCCTGTCGAAACCAAAAGGATTTACACTTGCGCCGCACGCCAGTGCAGGTGAACACGAAGGGCACAAAGTACACGAAGTAATACGAATAAAAACAGAAGGTTTTCCTTTGTGACCTTCGTGTCCTTTGTGTTTAAAATATTCCTGCTTTTTGTATAAGAAGTTCATTGATAAGAAGGTGACATATGAAAAATCATCGCCCCATCATCCTTGCCATTGTAGGAGATAGCGCCGCTGGAAAAAGCACACTCACCAACGGGCTGGTAAAAATACTTGGCGAAGAGCGCGTGACCGCCGTCTGCACCGACGACTATCACAAGTATGATCGCAAAGAACGCGCGCAAATGAACATCACGCCGCTGCATCCAGATTGCAATTATCTCGACGTGCTTGAACTGCACATGGAGCGTTTGCATTACGGACAGCCTTTTCTCAAACCTGTTTACGAACATTCAACGGGTTCGTTGATCCGTCCTGAATACGTCCGCCCCAAAGAATTTGTCATCGTCGAGGGACTGCTTGGCTTTCACTCGCCCGTCATGCGCCAATTCTATGATGTGAAAGTTTTCCTCGACCCGCCCGATGATCTGCGAACCGCGTGGAAGATCAACCGCGACACAGCCAAGCGCGGTTACACTCCCGAGCAGGTGCTTGCCGAAATGAAAAAGCGCGAAGCAGATACGCGTGACTTTATCCGCCCGCAGCGCGGACATGCGGATATTGTCGTGCGCTTCCACCCCGACCCTGAGGTTGCCCCTGAAAACGCCGGACCGAATCTCAACGTACATTTGGTTCTGCGCCCCACCATCCCGCACCCGGACCTAAGTTACCTCACAGACACGTCACAACAGCCCGCTGACGGAATCCGCCTCGAACTCGGACGCGACGACGGTCGTCCCGTAGACTTCCTCAACATTGACGGAAACGTGAACTCCGAACATGCCAAACAACTGGAGAATGCCATCTGGCAGCATTTGCCTGATCTGCTCCCGATCCGTGACGATCAATTTGGCGATTATCTTGATAGGACCGAAACGCGTCACAGCCACCCGCTGGCGCTGACCCAGCTTCTCATCGCCTATCATCTCCTGCGAAAATACAAAGACCTCTCAAATTTGCCTTATGCGCCGCCCGTCGCCGCGTTGAGTCGGATACACACTTCAGATAAATAGAAACTGGATATGGAAATGAGTCTATTGCAAAAAGGTCTTCAAACACGAAGGACACGACACTTGCGCCGCACGCCAGTGCAGGTGAGTACACAAAGGTTAATATATGAAGGGTTTTTACTTGGTGTTCCTTGGTGTCCTTCGTGTTTAATTGGTTTTTGCAGTGGAGTCGGATATGGATAACGAATACGACCTAACCGTTATCGGCGCGGGACCTGTGGGTCTGTTCGCGGCGTTCTACGCGGGGATGCGTAACCTAAAGACCCTCGTGCTTGAGGCCTTGCCGCGCCCCGGCGGACAGATCACCGCGCTCTATCCCGAAAAATATATTTATGATGTCGGTGGTTTTCCCGCAATTCTAGGTCGCGATTTCGTCAGCGAACTCTATAAACAAAGCAGTCAATTCGGCGCGGACTTTCGCTTCAACGAACGCGTGGATAAACTCGAAGTATTGGAACCCGGTCATTTGCGCCTGACCACATCCGAAGGGATATATTTCAGTAAAAGTGTCATCATTGCCGCGGGCATCGGCGCATTCCAACCAAACCGACTCAATGCGCCCGGCATCGCTGAATTTGAAGGACGCGGCATATCCTACATCGTGCGCGAGCGCGAAAAGTTTTTAGGCAGGCGTTTGCTTGTCATTGGCGGCGGCGACACAGCCGTGGACTGGTCACTGGAGTTACGCAATTGGGCAAGCGAGGTCACGCTCATCCATCGTTTCGATTATTTTGAAGCGCATCAACGCAGTGTGCTTGCGCTTCAGGATTCAACGGTCAACGTGCTTACCCAGCACGAATTGACCAAGGTAACAGGAAGCGAGCAAGTGCAAAACGCTGTGATACGCGATCTCGTCACAGGCAATGAACGCACATTGGATGTGGACGACATCCTGATCTGTATCGGCTTCCGCGCGGATATTGGACCGATCAACAACTGGGGCATCAAACTCGAGGGCAGGCGTGTCGCGGTCAACCGCTATGCTGAAACAAATATCCCCGGCGTCTATGCCATCGGCGACATCGCGCATCCCGAAGATGGAGTCAGCATGAATCTCATTGTGTATGGATTCGGTCAGGCAACGCTGGCAGTGGGTTATGTCAATCATTTTATTCATCCCAAGGAACGCGTCTCGCACAGCCACAGCAGTCAGCGCAAAGGAATGAAATACGCGCCCACACCGGGAAGGATGAATGATGAATGATGAAGGACTCCACTGCAAAAAGGTCATTACACCGCAAAGTGCCTTTGAATTTCCTTCGTGACCTCACCTGCACTGGCGTGTGGTGCAAGTGCCGTGTCCTTCGCGGTTAAAAAGGTTTTTGCAGTAGACTCTTAAATAAGGAGACAACATGTCAGAACGCCCGCAACGTAACCTATCATTGGAACTTGTCCGTGCAACCGAAGCCGCCGCGCTCGTCGCCGCGCGCTATCGTGACCGCCACGAATGGGAAACCGCCAATGCCGAAGCCGCCAACGCCATGCGCCTCGTTTTGCAAACCATTGATATGGATGGAGTCATTGTAGTGGGCGAAGGCGAAAAACACAGCGCCCCGCTTTTATTCCACGGCGAAATGGTTGGCACGAGTCATCCGCCCGCAGTGGATATAGCCGTTGATCCCATTGAAGGTACGCCTGAGCGCGCGCTGAGTCGTCCCAACACGTTGTCCTTAGCCGCGCTCGCCGAACGTTGGAGTCTCTGGGATCCCGGTCCCAGCGTTTATGTGGATGAGATCGTCGTCGGCGCGGAAGCGCGCGAAGCCATTGATTTGAATCTCAGCCCAACGGAAAACCTGCAACGCGTTGCTGAAGCCTTGCGCTGCAAAGTCAATGATCTGACAGTCTTTGTGTTGGATAAACCACGTCACGCAAAACTGATCAACGAATTGCGCGAGGCGGGCGCGCGCGTCGAACTCAACTCAGGTGGCTTTATCGTCGGCGCTCTGCTCGCGGCAATGCCCGGCACAGGCGTGGATATCATGATGAGCATCGGACGCGCCTCAGAGGCTGTGCTTGCCGCCTGCGCCGTCAAAGCGCTGGATGGCGGATTACAGATTCGCCGCGTGCCTCAATCTGCGGATGAAGAGACGCGCGTCCACGCCGCTTTGGGAGCGCGTGCGCTTCAAATCCTGACCGAGAAACTGGTCTGCAAATCCGAAGACGTTTTCTTCGCCGCGACAGGCATCACCGACGGACGCCTCCTGCACGGTGTTGAATTCCGCCGCGACGGCGTCACCACCGAAAGCCTCGTCATGCGCGCGCGTTCAGGCACATTGCGTTATGTCCGCGCCGTTCATCGACTGGATAAGTTGATGAAATTCAGCCAAATTGATTACACTGATGCAAAACTGTAACGCGATATTTATATCGCCCCCCGTTCGCGAGCAGTTGCACTGCGAGCAGAGATTGTAGACATTTGGATGCAGTGCAACTGCATCCAAAACCAAGGTGTAAATTTTTAAGAAGGAATACCATGATTAAACTCGCCCCGTCCATTCTCGCCGCAAATTTTGCCCGCCTCGAATCACACGCCCGCGAAGCCATCACCGCAGGCGCGGACTGGCTGCACATTGACGTCATGGACGGACACTTTGTCCCTAACATCACCATCGGTCCGCTCATCGTTGAGGCATTGCGTCCTTTGCGCGAAGAGACTGGCGCGCTGCTCGACGTGCACTTGATGATCGAAGAGCCAGATCGTTTCCTCGCGGATTTCGTCAATGCGGGCGCGGACATTGTCACCGTGCAAGTGGAAGCCTGCGTTCATTTGCATCGCACAATTCAACGCATCAAAGAACTGGGGGCAAAGGCAGGCATTACCCTTAACCCCGCAACTTCTCTCACTACACTCGAAGAAGTTTTACCCGATGTAGACCTCGCTCTGATCATGTCCGTCAACCCTGGTTTCGGCGGGCAAAGTTACATTCCATCCAGCACCGCCAAAATAAAGCGTTTACGCACCATGCTGGATTCGATTGGTTCAAAAGCATGGCTCGAAGTAGACGGCGGAATCAAAGCCAGCAACGCCGCTGAAGTCATACAAGCAGGCGCAACTGTCCTTGTCGCGGGAAGCGCCGTCTTCGGCGGAGGCGTTTCGCAAAGCGTCGCGGAAAATGTGAAGGCATTGCAAAAGGCAATTGCATAGGGAGCGGCTAAAAAGATGAGTAAGAAAATATTTCGCAACCAGTTTGTGTAACACGATGTTGCAAGGTTGCGAGATACCCTTCGACAGGCTCAGAGCAGGAATCTTGCGGAACGAATATAACCACGGCGTGTATAATATCTATAAGGTACTCTCATGCTCAAGAGTCTCCAAGCGCGATTGACCCTCCTGTTCGTTGCATTCGTCCTGCTTGTGCTGATTTCTGTTGGCGCGATGTTTTGGGGGCTGGAGACACAACGCAACGATGCCCTGCTCATTAACCTGGCGGGGCGGCAACGCATGTTGGCGCAGCAGATGGCGCGTTTGGCTTTTGAGGCAGGTATGGGGGAGGATGTCACCAACGCCGCGTTGCAGGAAACGGAGCAGACTTTCGACCAGACATTGCGTGCGTTGCGTGATGGTGGGACTGCTCCTTACCTTTCAGATACAACCGTCACGCTCCCGATCACGCGTGACGTTGAGATTCGTTCCATTCTGGATAAAGTGGATCTCACCTGGAGCGACTCCCGCGCCCTGCTCGAGAAATTGCAACAGACCCCGCGTGATGATGCATCTTTTTCCATCACGCTCCAATCCATTCAAGAAAAGTCATCCACGCTCGTGGAGCAATCTGACGAGGTCGTACGTTTGTATGAAGCCGATGCCATCGCAAAGGTTATCCGTTTGCGCGCCGTGCAGGTTGGATTCTTGATTGGCGCGTTGATTCTGCTTGGGATCGGGGCATGGGTCACGCGTCAGTCTGCGCTCGCGCCGCTGAGAGAGTTATCGCGCGCTGCGAATCGTCTGGGCGAGAATGATCTCGATACGGTGGTGCAGGTCGAAGGTCCAGAGGAGATGCGGGCGTTGTCAGAGTCGTTTGATTCGATGAGGAAGAGTTTGCGCGCGTCACGATCTGAATTATTGGAGTTGACATCCACTCTCGAAAATCGCGTCGCCCAACGCACACGCGAATTGGACGCGCTCAACGAGGTCAGCCGCGAGATCGCTTCGCAACTCGACGTGCGTCACGTGTTGAACTCGGTGACCGAGAAAGTGCGCGCGCTACTGGACGGCGACTCGGCGATGTTGTGTCTGATGGACGATGAAAATAAATACTTGATGCTCAAGTCGGTCAGTGGCGTGCCATCCATTGAAACGGCGGATCAAATGTCCACGGTGAATCTCGCCAGCGCGGTGCTTACCAGCCAGCAGGCGTTGATTTGCAGTAACGCGCAATGCGTGGGCGGATGCGGTTTGCTTTCCAACACGCATTCCGCCAGTCACGTGGTCGCGCCGTTGAGAATCGGCGATAAAGTGATCGGCGCATTGTGCGTCAGCAGTTCGCAGGCAAATCATTATTCCAAAGATGCAACAGATGTGGCGACCAAACTTGCCAACACTGCCGCGGTTGCGTTGCAGAACGCGCAGTTGTACGCGCAGGCGGAACGCGTGGCGATGCTGGAAGAACGTCACCGACTGGCGGCGGAGATGCACGACGGGTTGGGGCAGACGTTGAGTTATCTTGGATTGATGACCGATCAGGTGGCGAATTTGGTATCCAGCGGACAGAACGAAGCCGCGCTCGACCATTTGCGAAAGACGCGCGAGACGATTGAAAAAACCACGAGCGAGGTGCGGATCGCCATCAACAGCCTGTTGGATGAGTCGCCGCCTGTGCTTGACCTGCGAATGCGTTTGCAAAACACAGTGGAAGTGTTTAAAAAAGAAACCAGTCTGTGCGTTGATTGGCAGGTAGAGATGGAATGCGCGCCGGATTGTTCGCGACAGGTGACGGAGCAGGCGCTGAACATCACGCGCGAGGCGTTGAAGAATGTGGCGCGCCATGCCGAGGCGAAACACGTCACGGTGCAGATGGGGCGAATGAACGGTTATCACTTTGTTGCAATTGAAGATGACGGCAAGGGATTCGATACGTCCCAACCCGAGCCGAGCGGACATTTCGGTTTGCGGGTGATGCGGGCGCGCGCCGCACACATCGGCGGGGAATTGCTCATCGAGTCCGCACCAGGCGCGGGGTCGCGCGTGACGCTGACGTTCCCCAACTCGGAGGGAGAAGAATGACCCGTTATCGCGTCCTGCTTGCCGACGATCACGCCCTGTTTCGCGAGGGGCTGGCGGGAATCATCGCATCCCAGCCGGACATGGAAGTGGTCGGCGAAGCCAGCGACGGGCTGGAAGCGGTGGTCAAGGCGGAGGCGCTCCATCCCGATCTCTTGTTGATGGATGTGCAGATGCCCGCGCTCGATGGAATCGGAGCCACGCGTCAGGTCAGGGAAAAACTGCCCGATACGACTATCGTGATGCTGACCGTGCGCGACGATGACGAGAAATTATTCGAGGCGTTAAAGAGCGGCGCGCAGGGATATTTACTCAAGGATATTCATTCGAAGGAAATGCTTGCCATGTTGCGCGGCGCGTTGAAGGGTGAAGCCGCGCTTAGCCCGAGCATGGCGGGACGGGTGTTGAAGGAATTTCGGCGCATCGGCGCTCGTCTTTCCGCGCATTCCTGGGACGAGGAAAACGATGATGAATTGGTGGATCTGACAAAGCGCGAGCTGGAGGCATTGACGATCGCGGCGCGCGGCGCGTCGGACAAGGAGATCGCGGACGAGTTGGTTATCAGCATCCACACGGTCAAGAGTCACATGCGGAATATTTTGTCCAAACTGCACGTCAACACGCGGCGCGAGGCCGCAAGGGTGGCGAAGAGCAAGGGACTATTGTGAATTCCTGGTTCGAGAAACACATCGGCGACGGAATGTGGGCGCCCATTGTCTGCGTCGAAATCGAGGATGAATTCCAGCCGATGTTTGAGTCAGCTGGAAAGCCCGTCGAAATGGCGGTCTTCACGCGGCGCGAGGAGGGAGATTTGCACTGCGAGGTGATCGTATATTTTTCTCCTGCGGCGGAAAATGTGGCGGATGCATTCGAAGCGCGACCATGCGGGAAGCCGTCGCGCGAAGGATTGGAATTGCTGGCGGGGAATGAAAATTGCTGGTCGGTGTTGTTTTGAAATTCTGTATCATAAAATTTATCTCTCAGTGGGACTAATCCTTTTCCCTTTTCAACCTAAAAAAATCATGCTTTTTTCAACCTGCCCGCTGTGAGACGGGGGATTTGCTTATCGCGCATTTATGCTACTCTCGTGATTGTCCTTGAAATAGACTGGAGATAATCCGATTTCAAAAGAGGAGAGTGCAATGAAAAGACGAGCGTATTTGCCCATTCTGGTCGGCGTGTTGCTTGTGTTTTTGGCAATCGTGCTGGCTGCTTGCGGAGAAGCCACTGCTCCGCCCACCGAGGAGATGACGGCTCCGCCCGAGCCGACAGCCACGGAAGCGCCGACTCAGGCGCCCACCGAAGCGCCAGATGAGTCGGGCGCAGCTACCTATGCCGTGGACCTGATCGCCACTTGGGTGGAGTCGGGGGCACCCGAAACGGAGGCTTTCGATTATGAAGGCGTGGACGGAGATACTTATCAAGCCACCTTCGAAGCCGACATCCTGCCGCTATTCATGCAGAACAATGCCTGGTTCGAGGGCGCGCAAGCCTGCGCGGGTTGTCACTTTGCCGCCAGCGAGAACTCGTACCACCAGTTGAATATGACCACCTATGAAGGGATCATGACCGGCGCCGACTCGCTGGAAGAGCCGCCCGGCGTTTCGATCCTGGGACAGGCTGAAGTCGGCAAGGGTGACTTCGACTGGGATCATTCCAAACTGCGTGAACGCCTGCGCAACAATCGCATGCCCCCAGGCTGGGAGTTCGACATTACCGAAGAGAATCGCAACGGCCCATGCGTGGAAGTCGGCGCGGAAGGCGTGACGGTGAAACTCGGCGAATACGGCTGTGACCAGAACGCGGTCGGCGTGCTCGGCGCGTGGGTGGAAGCGGGCGCGCCGGACGGCGAGTTCTCTTATGGCGACGCGACGCTGACTTTCGAGCGCGATGTCCTGCCGTTTTTCACGGGGAACAGCATGTGGTTCGACGGGTCGCAAGCCTGCTCAGGTTGTCACTTCGCCGCCAGCGAGAGCTCGGCGCACCAAATGGATTTATCCACCTACGAGGGTATCCTCGCGGGCGCAGACACGCTCGAAGCGCCTCCCGGAGTTTCGATCCTTGGCGAAAGCACGCCGGGCGCGGGTGACTTCGACTGGTCGGCATCCAAACTGCGGGCGCGCCTGCGGAACAACCGCATGGCCCCGGGTTGGGAGTTCGACATCACCGAAGGCAACCGTAACGGCCCGCTGGTTCTTCACGGCGTCCGTGTGGATTCGGAATCCGCTGCCGCGACGTTCGGCTCCGGCGAATGTGAAGTGAAAGCCGTGAACCTGATCGCCGCATGGGTGGAGGGAGACGCGCCTGAAACGGACGCCTTCGACTTTTCCGCCGAAGACGGCTCCGCCTGCGAAGCCACGTTCGAAGCTGACGTATTGCCGTTGTTTAATGAGAATAGCGCCTGGTTCGACGGGTCGCAAGCCTGCGCGGGTTGTCACTTCGCGGCCAGCGAGAACTCGTACCACCAGTTGAACATGACCACCTATGAAGGCATCCGCACCGGCGCAGACTCGTTGGAGCAGCCTCCGGGCGTTTCCATCCTCGGCGAGAGCGAAGTCAACAAAAGCGACTTCGACTGGGATCATTCTAAACTGCGCGAACGCCTACGCAACAACCGCATGCCTCCGGGCTGGGAGTTCGATATCACCGAAGAAAACCGTAACGGACCATGTCTTGAGGTCAGTGCGGATGGGGTGGGGGTGAAGTTGGGCGAGTACGGTTGTGAAACAACCGCCGTCGGCTTGCTCGAAGCGTGGGTCGAGGCGGGTGCGCCGAACGGAGACTTCGCCTACGCCGACGCAACGCTTACTTTCGAGCGCGACGTTCTGCCGTTCTTCACGGGGAACAGCATGTGGTTCGATGGCTCGCAGGCTTGTTCGGGTTGTCACTTTGCCGCCAGCGAGAGCTCGGCGCACCAAATGGATATGTCCACCTACGAGGGTATCCTCGCGGGCGCAGACACGCTCGAAGCGCCTCCCGGAGTTTCGATCCTTGGCGAAAGCACGCCGGGCGCGGGTGACTTCGACTGGTCGGCATCCAAACTGCGGGCGCGCCTGCGGAACAACCGCATGGCCCCGGGTTGGGAGTTCGACATCACCGAAGGGAACCGCAACGGCCCCATGGTCATGGCGGGGAAGAAGAAGTAGCGGTTCGTTTGTAACAATGAAAACAGGAGGCGGTCGTTGTGACTGCCTCCTGTTTTTTTGTAGTGCAACATTCATGTTGCCCGTTCGTCAGCGCAAGATAAATCTTGCAGTACCGAAACATTCATGTTGCCCGCTCCAGGCGCAAGATAAATCTCCCTGGCACTTGCACGCCACACATGCACCGCGCTGCGGATGCAGTGCCGGTGGGGCAAGTGTGCGGTACTAATCACCTGTACCCAAACACCCTCCCCTCAATGTCCCCAATGACCAGCCAGCCATTCCCAATGGCGGGACTCGTCCGCGCCGCGGAGGCCTCCGTCGCGGCCTGCCAGAGCAGTTGGCCGTTCGATGCATCCAATGCGAAGAAATCGCCCTGCTGGGTTAGGAAATACAATTTGCCGTCGAGCAGAACGGGCGCGTCGAGCAGGTAGTTGAACGTGCCTTCGGGAATATTGAACTGCCAGATCGACTCGCCCGTGTTCGCATCCAGCGCGAAGACCTGCGTGTTGGCGGAACTGAAATAAACTACGTCCCCCGCGCCGAGGAAGGATGGAGTCCAGTTGCCCGTGTCGAAGCGCCAGCGCAGTTCGCCCGTCTCGATGTCCACGCCGTTCATGAAATCCTGGTAGGCGACGAAGACCAGAGTCTCATCGGTGGCATACAAGCGTTTGGGAAAGCCATCTTCGGATTCGTAATTCCAAAGCGGGGAGCTAGTCGCGAGGTCGAGCGCGTAGAGGCGGGTGTGACCGCCCTCGTCTATCGGAGTCGGGTCATAAAAATTTCCGCCCAGATAAAGCGCGTCGCCGTTGACGGTGGGGGTTTGCAAAATGTAATTGTCAGATTCAAAGACCCAGAGTTCCTCGCCTGTTTTCGCATCTAACGCGAATAGTTTTGCGCGACCGTCCACGTCGGGTTTGAGTTCGGGACCGACGAAGGCAGTTGACGCGTAGACGATGCCCTCCCTCACCAGCGGCGGGACTTGGACATTGATTCCCAAATCTTTTTGCCAGATGACTTTGCCATTGGAGACATCCAACGCGGCGAGACTCCCGTTCTTCACGCCGACGAAGACGCGCTTCCCGTCGCTGGCGTAGGCGCG